>VGFC01000004.1 GCA_016869045.1 Armatimonadota bacterium | reverse complement strand
GGTCCGCCTTTCGTGGGGGATTCGGTGCGTCATTGCTCTGAGTCTTCCCCAACGGCGGACCGTTTCATGTTAACCCCTACACAATAGGGCGCGATGAATCGCGCCCCTACACTTGGGCGCGATGAATCGCGCCCCTACATTTGGGCGTGATGAATCACGCCCCTACATTTGGGCGTGATGAATCACGCCCCGACACTTGGGCGCGATGAATCGCGCCCCTACATTTGGGCGTGATGAATCGCGCCCCTACATGTGAAGGACTACGATGAGCGGAACTGGTCCCAGCCCGCTGCGGGCGAGGCGAGGTCCGTTCCGTCAGGCCCTGTGAGGCGGACGCCGTGCCCCTCGGTCACCTGCCCGATGCCGAGTAGCTCAAGTGCACAGTCCTGCTTGGCCCGATGGTGCACTCTCCCGAACTCCAGGGGCGATATGGCAACTAGCAGCTCGAAGTCCTCCCCGCCGCCAAGGGCCCATGCCGAGGGCTGCACCCCGAGTTCCCGGGCGACCGCTTCACAGGCGGGGGAGAGGGGGAGAGCGTCGGCGAACAGCTCGATGCCTACCCCGCTCTGCTCGGCCATGTGACCCGCGTCCATGAGGAGACCATCACTGATGTCGATGGCTGCGTGCACGCCGTCGCACTGGGCCAGCAAGACGCCGAGAGCTACTTGGGGCTGGGGGACCTTGTAGCGACGGATCACCGCTGTCGCCTCGGGGCCACCAAGACCGGCGCGGAGCGCGGCGAGGCCGGCGGCCGCGTCGCCGAGGGTCCCGCTGACCGCGATGACGTCGCCGGGCTGCGCCCCGGAGCGGCGCAACTCCCGCCCCGTGCGTACCAGGCCGGCAGCCGCCACGTCGAGCACCAGGGGACCTTGAGCGCCGACGGTCTCGCCGCCGGCCAGGCGCGCGCCGAACTCCGCGGACGCCGCGGCCGCGCCCTCGACCACCGCTCGGGCCGCCACTTCATCCTCCTCGGGTGACACGATCAGGGTGAGCAGCACCGCCACGGGTTCGGCGCCCATGGCGGCGAGATCACTGAGGGCGCAGCGCACGGCGCGCTCGCCGATCTCGCGGTGAGAGAACCACTCGCGGCGGAAGTGACGGCCCTCAACCGCGGCGTCGCAGGTGAGCACCAGGGAGCGCCCGGGCGGGCAGTCGAGGACTGCGGCATCGTCCCCGATCCCCAGACACACTCGGCCCCCGGCGCCGCCCAGCGTCTGGCGGACGGCGCGCAGAAACTCACCCTCACTCGTGTCGCGCAGCCTCATGGCACGTTCCGCAGCCGCGAGTGGACGATCAGGTGCACCGGGTAGTTGGAGGCGGACTCCGGAATCGTCTCGATGCGGACACGACGCGTCGCTCCGGAGGGGACCTCCAGCTTGAGCACCCGTTCCTGCTGGGTGCCGACCAGAAGACCGGTCTCGTGGAGGACGTTGTCGATCAGGAACAGCCCGCGCATCACGCCGCCGCTCGCGCGCACTTCCATCTCCGCGAAGCCGGTCTGCTCACGGGCGTTCGTGAGTTCGAGGTCGATCTCGTGCAGGACGCCGTAGTCGCCGGCCAGGTACGTGCCGGCCTCGTTCGTCGAGCCCTCCTTGCCCAGGCTGAAGAACGTCCACGCCCCGCCGATCTCGTGCTTCAGCTCGACGGCCTTGCGCGCACCGAAGCGGAAGGTCGTCAACTTGGGCGAGGCGTAGTCCTCCGGCCGGAGGGGCTCGACCCACTCCGTCTCGTGGCCGACCGGCACGGCGGCGACTTCGAGGAGCAGCGGCGATGACGAGAGCGGGGTGATCTGGGCCAGGCCGCTGACGATGGCCTCGCGCCCGACGGGCGTGCGCACGATGTCGGAGGCAGTCATCGGCGGGACCTGCAGGACGTAGCCGCTCCCGGTCCGCTGCTCCCTCCAGAACCGCGCGGCCGCGGCGTGGCCGACGCCCAACTCGTCCTTGTCCGGGCCGGACTCGCCGAGGATCACGTGCGCGGCGGCGGGTCCGGGCCCCGCATTCGCGATGCGGGCAACGAAGAGGACGGTCTGCTCCGTCGAGTTGACGTGATGGTACAAGAAGCGCGCCGCACGGTCCGGGAGGAGTTGCTCGCGCATGAGGCTTCCGAGGGCGACGATGCGCTCGGGGGAGTTGCTCACGAACACGTCCACCGGCTCGAGGGTCGGCGGCGTGACCCACTTCAGTGTCACCTCGACCTGCCTCTTGGCGTCGATGCAGTCCTGGCCGGTGGCCAGGACACCGACACGGAACAGCGGCCCCTCGCGGTCGGTGGAGATCGCGGAGACGGTGGCGCCGGGCTGAGGCTGCGCGGCGGCGAGGGCGGCGTTGACGGCAACCCTGGTTGCGGTGTGCCCGTCCTGCCCGCTGCCGGTTAGCTCCGCCACGGCGGTTGGGAGGATCTTCGCGGCCCAGAAGCGGACCTGCACCGGGAGGCCGAGGCTGAGGGCGCCCGCCTTCAGCGCGACCGCGGTGTCACCCGGACCGGCCCCGTAGACCTTGAGGCGGCGGTTCGTCGGCTCCAGCTTCGCCAGCGCCACGGCCTCGTCGCCGGAGGTTGCCGAGAGGTGCTTCCCAAGCGGCCCGCCGTAGGCGACGTAGCGCGCCTCGTCCACGGGGACCTGGAGGCCGTCCGGCTCAGACAGAACCAGGTAGGGTTCGCGGAACACCGTGTTGAGTGCGCTCTGCCAGCTCGCGGCCAGAGCCGTCGGGGTCGTGGAGGAGAGTTGCGCCGTCTCCTTGTCGGCGGTGACAATCTCCTGCCCATCGCCTTTGAGGATCGACGAGCCGTCGGGCCCGACCACCACGGTCAGGGCGGGAGGCGAGAGGCCTGCAACCGCGGCCTTCTGCAGGCCCTCGGCGGCCTTCTGGGCGCGCGGGAGGACGGACCCGGCCTTGCTCCGCAGGCGGATGAGCACCTGCCCGCCGCCCGTCACTTCCCCGATCCGCAGAGGGCCCTCCGCGCGCTCGCGAGCGGCGAAGTCCAGGCGGCGATCGGCGCTCCCGGCGGCGGCGAGGGTCAGTGCCAGTAGGCCAAGGCACAGTCGGTAGACCCTGGACAGGCAAGTGGACAGGCAGGAATGCCTGTCCTCCAACGCGGCGGGCTCGGACAGGCAAGAATGCCTGTCCTCCAACGCGGCGGGCTTGGACAGGCAAGAATGCCTGTCCTCCAGGACGGCGAGCGTGGTGCGCGAGGTCATGGTGTCGGCTCGTCGGGGGTAGTGACGGAACGCGAAAGGCAACTTCGGGGACAGACAACGAAACCCGATGGGGCTGGGTTTCGTCGTCAGTCCCCAACGTTCCGGGTGCGGTTTGGACAGGCAAGAATGCCTGTCCTCCAACGCGGGGGGCTTGGACAGGCAGGAATGCCTGTCCTCCAACGCGGCGGGCTGGGACAGGCAAGAATGCCTGTCCTCCAAGACGGCGAGCGTGGTGCGCGAGGTCATGGTGCTGGCCTGTGGTGTCGGTTTACCGAAGCGGAGGCCCGATTGGGGCCTCCGCCAAGACAGGAACCCACGATACGGACCCTCGGGCGCCATGAATGGCGCCCCTACATTTGGGCGTGATGAATCACGCCCCTACACATGGGCGCGATGAATCGCGCCCCTACATGACGGCAAGAGGAACCGCGGGACCCCGCTTGGGCGCGATGGTGCCGTAGTTCGACGGCGAGGGCGGTTAGTCCTTCGACGCGTCAGCCTGGAGTTCTTCGAGCAGGCGCTCGACGGCCTTCAGGCGCTTGGCCATGTCGGGGAGCTTCTGGGTGGCCGCCAACACGCGGAGCGAGTGGTTGTGAGGCTTGGCCGGATAGCCGGAGTAGTAGCCGGGCTCGGGTAGGTCGCTGAACACGCCGGCCTGGCCGCCGATGATGATGTCGCTGCCGATCGTGATGTGGTCGTTCACGCCGACCTGGCCGGCCATGATAACGCGATCGCCCACCGTCACCGAGCCGGAGATGCCGACCTGGCCGCAGAGCAGGCAGTCCTCGCCGATGACGACGTTATGCGCGATGTGTACGTGGTCATCGATCTTGGTGCCGCGCCCGATCTTGGTGGCGCCCAGCGTCGCGCGATCGACCGTGGAGTTGGCGCCGATCTCGACGTCGTCGCCGATGATGACGACGCCGATCTGCGGGATCTTGCGGTGCTTGCCGCCCTCCTGAACGTAACCGAAGCCGTCCCCGCCGATGGAGGCGCCGGCATGGACCACGACTCGGTGGCCCAGGACGCAGCGGTCACCCACGAAGACCTGGGGACAGATGATCGTGCCCGCGCCCAGAGTGACGTTGTCGCCCACGTACGCATTGGGGTAGATGATGACCCCGGCCTCCAGCGTGGTTCCGTCGCCCACGTAGGCGTGAGCGCCGATGCTGACGTTCTCGCTCAGCGTCACGTTCTCGCCGACGACCGCCCGCGGATGCACGCCGCGGTAGACGTTGCGCTTGGGGGCGAAGATCTCCAGGACCTTGCTGAAGGCCAGGCGCGGATCCTCGGTGAGGATCATGGGCTTCCTGCCGCGCGGCGCGTTGGCCGGCGCGATCAGCGCCGCCGCAGGGCTGACGTCGGCCACGGAGAGGAGCTCGGGCTTGTCGATGAAGGTGATCTCACCTTCCCGCGCCGTCTCCAGGCTGCCCACGCCCACGATGAGCGTGCGCCCGTCGCCGGTGAGGCTACCGTTGACCATTGCTGCGATGTCTGCTAGTGGGATGGTCATGTCAGGATCTCGCCCCTCCCGATGTTCGTCCACGATCTGCGTGCGGCCTCAGAGGGTGTATCAGACGCACGGCGTCGGGCGTGATGATGGTCATGCACGAAATAACCTGACATCGTCGGGTCGTTGTAGCGGCAGAGCGTGCTCTGCCCATGCCGTCCGTTCAGCAACACCTGGGCAGAGCACGGATTGTGTTGATAAAGGCAGTGTCGGGATTGGTATCCCGACCTACGAGCCGCGTACGGCGCGTATGAGAGGCGTGCTTCCTCGACGCAGCCCTTTTTCAACACAATCCACGCTCTGCCCCTACAACGACGCCCGCCTAATCACATTGTGCATGACCATAATCGCGCCCGTACATGACGACGGTTTCAGTGGCGGGGGCCGGTGGGGCCCCCGGAGATCGCCGGTCGCGCTGCCCAATAGTCGCGGAGGAGCGGCCGGAAGTCCTCCGTCGCGTCTCGCAGGCCCGGGTCCGTGTCCGGGCCGAAGCGCACATCAAGTCCGTTGCGAATCGCGACCGCGCGTACCGCGCTCTGTGTGCTGAGGGCGATCTCCCGGAGCAGTCGCCCGCGCGCCGCCACCAGCCGATTCAGTCGCCGTTCTCGCGCGGCCCGCTGCGCCGCCTCGATCTCCCCCACAAGCGCCGTCAGCTCTGTCGTCGCGGGCGCCGGAGGAACGCTCTGCGCGTCCTCGGTGGGTGTGATCGGCGTTGCGGCAGCCTGCACGCCCTCGGGCAGCCGCTCCCTCACCTGTGCGCCGGCGTCCCGAAGCTGCTTGGCATGGGCGGCTCGCTCCGCCTCCGCCCGGGTACGGGCCTCGGCAAGGGCCTTCCGCATGTCGGCTTCGCCGGACTCCCTGAGCTCGCGAAGCCTGGCGTCTGCCTCGCGCTGGACGGCTTCGGCTTTGGCCGCGATCTCCGCCCACAGCGCGGCCTGCCGTTCGACGGCGCGCGCCGCCACCTCTTGATCCTCGGAGATCGCAAGCCGGCGCAACTCGTCTAGCTCGCCCTGACGGCGCTCGATCTCGCCGATCTCCGTCCGCAGTCGCGCGAGTTCGGCTTCGTTCTGCTCCTGCCGCACCGCGTCCGCGACCTCACGCGACAGGCGCGCCTCTCGCTTGCTCAGGTCGGCCTCGGACCAGAAGCCGAGGGACTCCTCCGCCTCCTGGACTTCCGCCGCCAACTGCGCGTCGGTCTGTGCCTCCCACGCCGTCAACCGCAGGCGATCCGGCTCCTGCACCCTCGGTGGCCGCAGGAGTTGTCGGCCCAAGGGCCTGGACATCAGCGCCCGCATCTCGCGCAGGTCGGGCGGCGCATTGACGGCCGCGATGCGGGCGGACAACTCCGTTACTTCGCGATACAGCGGGTGCTCCGACATGAGCTGCGCGGGATAGACCCGCACGGCCTCGGGCCCCGCGCGACCCGTCACCGCACCCGACCGCGAGCACCCCGTCAGCACCGCCGGCGCACAGGGCGCCAGGCAGAACACGGCAGCCCAGAAGGGCTTAGGGATTGCCACCGCCCGGCGGCTTGCCACCGTCGCCCTCCTTGGGCTTCTCGCCGCCCGCCGGAGGCGTGCCCGGTTGGGGTGGGACGGCCGTGCCCGCCGGAGGGGGCGCCATCTCGTTCACCTTCTTGATGACGTCCTCGGTGATGTCCTCGCCACCGAAGTAGACCCAGTCCTTTTCCAGGACCAGCGCGAAGCCTCTCTCGGCCGCGATCGCGTTCACTGCGTCGCGAACGGGCTTCATCAGCGCCTCGCGGATCGCGGCCATGCGCTGCTGGAGTTCGTTCTCGATGTTCTCAGCACGGTTTCGCAGGTCAGCGGTCCGTGCCGTCGGGGTCTCACGAAGCTCTTTCAGGCTGTTCTCCTCGTCCTTCGTGAGGGCTCCCTGAGCCTGCTTGGCTTCGAGGTCCTTGTACCGCGTTTCCCGCTTGGTGCCCTCATCCAGCAGGGCCTTCAACTGGGCATCCTGCTCCGGGGTGCGCTGGCCCTTGGGCGTGTCCAGGAGCGCGAGCACCTGCTTCCACTCGTCGTCCACGCAGAAGATGTACTTGTCCAGCTCCTGCAGGAAGCTCTGCCTCCCGACATACCACTGCGTCAGCGCTTCCTCTTCCTTGGCCTTGCGATCGAACTTGCGACCGACCAACTCGAGGTCCACGACGCCGATGCGTACCGCGGGCGGGGCGGTCTGCGCGAACGCAGACGACAACCCTGCGACAAGCAGCATCGTCGCAGCAACAACGGGTAAGACCGGTTTTCTCATCGACCCAGTCCTTTCAGCCCGGGAGCAGTTACACTCCCGATTGGAGGTGTAGACAGCGTGGTCTGTACGAGGTTTCAGAAAAACCCTTGCCAGATGCAAACAACCGGGCGGGCCAAGAGGGCCGCCGCAGGCGGAGAGGATGCAAGGACGGGATGCAAGGACGAAACGGCATGGGGCGTGATGAATCACGCCCCTACATGTGGGCGCGATGAATCGCGCCCCTACATGGGGGTTAGCGCAGGCGCCCCTACATGGGGGCTAGCGCAGGCGCCCCTACATGGGGGTTAGCGGAGGCGCGTGGCGAGGCCGGTGGTCCAGGCCTCGGCCATGTCGGCGATCGTGACCGACAGGAGGCCGGCGACCCGGAACTGCGACTCGGGGGTGACCGTGCCGATGCGGATGGGCGTGACCGGTTGCCCGGCGAAGAGGGCTTCAAACTCGGCCTCGCGGCCCGCCTTCACCTCGGCGACGAAGCCGCCGGATTCGCTGAACAGCAGCGTGTCGGCGCGGAGGTCACCACCCAGGGGAGTGAGGTCCACTTCGGCCCCGAGCTTCCCCCTCGCGTAGCCTCCGAGGGCCATCTCGGCGAGTGCGACCGCCAAACCGCCGTCGCTGATGTCGTGGCAGGCGGCCACGAGCCCGGCGTCGATGGCATCGAGGACGCCGTAGATAGCCGCCCGTTGCTCGTCCCAGCGGACGTGGGGCACGTTGGCGCCGAGGCCCAGTGCCAACGCCTGGTAGTAGGCCGAGCCGCCGCATTCGTCGTAGCGCGGGCCGACGAGATACAGCGTGTCGCCTGGGTGCTTGAGCTGCATGGTGACGGCCTGCGAGCTGTCGGCCATCACGCCGACACACGCGATGATGCCCGACGGCTCGACGGCGCGCCCGGTCGCCGACTCGTTGTAGAAGCTCACGTTGCCGGACACGACCGGCACCGGCTGGCCCGGATGGGTCTTCAGCCCGACCTGCCGGGCCGCATCCGCGATGCCCTTCACGCCCTCGCGGAACTCCCAGAAGGCGGTGGGAGTCTCGGGGTTGCCGTAGTTGAGGCAGTCGGTGAGGCCCGCCGGCATGGCGCCGACCGCAGCGACGTTACGGCACGCCTCGACGACCGCGTTCGCACCCGCCCAGTATGGACTGATCGCACCGTACGCTGGGTTCCCATCCATCGCCAGCGCGACACCCGCCCGGCTGCCCTCCAGCGGCGCGCACACGCCGGCGTCCGCCTCGCCCGGACGGATCACCGCGTTGCCCTGCACCTCGGTGTCATACGCGCGGTAGATGAACTCGCGCGAGCAGACGTTCTCGTGGCCGAGGACCTTCAGCAAGGCGGCGGCGAGGTCGGCCGGCTGCTCGAAGTCGGGCTCGGCGAGCTGCGGCTCGCGAGGTTTCTCTTCGCGCTGGTAGGAGATGCCGGAGGTCACCGCCTCGACGGGAGCGTCGCAGACGATCTTGCCCTGGTGCCGGATGACGTACCGCTGCGTGTCGTTGAACGTGCCGACCACGCGCGCGCAGGCGCCCTCGTAGACGTTCGGCAGGTCCCAGTCCTCGTTGTAGATGCGCAAGACCTCGGGCGTGAACTGCCGGGGCACAGCGAGGACGTAGCGCTCCTGGGTCTCCGCGCAGCAGATGGTCTCGGGGTGGAGGTTCTCCAAGCCGACGTGGACCGCGTCAAGGTCGATGTCCACCCCGAACCCACCGGCGGCCGTGATCTCGGACGAACCGCAGGCGAAGCCGCCGCCGCCGAGGTCCTTGATGCCGATGGGGTAGCCCTGGGCCTTCGCCGCCTCGCGGACCGCCTCGTTGGCCTTGCGCATCGCGAGCACGTTCTTGAGGAAGGGATCGTCCACCTGAACCGCAGCGCGGTCTTCGGCCTGCTCTTCCTCGCTGAGGACCTTGCTGGCAAACGCCGAGCCGCCGAAGCCGGAGTCGTCTGTCGGTTTGCCGACGAGGATGAGGTCGTAAGGCTCCTGGGCGGCTTCGGGCGGAGCGGCGGAGTGGATGATGTCCTCCTCGGCGACAATCCCGAGCGAGACCACGTTGACGAGGCAGTTGTCGTCGAAGGCCTCGCGGAAGTAGACGTCCCCGCCCAGGTTCGGCACGCCGAGGGCATTGCCGTACTGCCAGATGCCCTCGACGACGCCCTCGACGATCCAGCGCGTCCGCTCGACGTTCTCGCTTTGCAGACTGCCGAAGCGCAGCGGGTCGCCGGTCGCGATCACGCGCGCGCCCATGCAGTCCACATCGCGCACGATCCCGCCGATGCCGGTGGCCGCGCCCTCGCGGGGGAGGACCTGCGAGGGATGGTTGTGGCTCTCATGCGCGATGACGACGCCATAGCGCCGGCCCTTGTGCCGGCATAGCTCGATGATCCCCGCGTCCTCCTGCGGCCCGAGGATCACGTTGGGGGCGTCGGTCGGCAGGAACTCCTTCAGCGTCGCCCGCGAGCTCTTGTACGAGCAGTGCTCGCTCCACTCGACGTTGAAGATGTGCAGCTCCGTGAGCGTCGGGTCGTGGCCGATCAGTTCCACGATCCGCCTGGCCTCAAACGGCGTCAACCCGACGCCGTGCTGCTTCAGCTCCGCAGCGAGCTGCTCGTCGGTGAGTTCGGATACGCGAACGCGTCGATCATCGAGCTGCATCGTAGGTCTCCCGTGGACAACGCTTGCGGGGCTCGCCGGCCCTTGTGCCGTCGTCCCGCGGAGCAGGCTTCGCTAGGGAGCCCCCCGAGTCCTGCGTCGCGACAAGGCAGATCGTGCAGGTCTTCCGGAGGCAACGACGAACGTATGGGGGAATCCGCGACAGCGGTTCTTGGGCGTGATGAATCACGCCCCTACACTTGGGCGCGATGAATCGCGCCCCTACATGGGAACGGCTGGGACGCGACACGCGGGTAGCGTGACCACGAACCAAGAAGAGGTGCGACATGCGGGCGATCAGGTTGGCGTTGGCGACGGCGATTCTCTTGGCTGCTTTGCTGGCGCTGTACGGTTGCGGCAGTGGCGGCCCGCCCCCCAGAGACGAAGCGTTCAAGGGGGCGCGGGACTTCACGACCGATGCGGACGGGAACGCAAAGGTCCTGATCACCTTCAAGACGCCCCCGGGCGCCGCGGAGCGCGAGTCAATCAGACAGGCCGGCGGCAAGGTGCATCTGACGTACCGGATCGTGCCGGGCATGGCGGCCTCCGTTCCCCCACAGGCACTGGAGGCCCTCGAGCGCAACCCGAACGTACTGCGGGTCGAGCCCGACGGTGAGTGCGAGGAACTCGGCAAGCCGCAGAAACCGCCGCCGTCCGGCGAGCAGCTGCCGTGGGGCGTGGACCAGATCGATGCCGAACTCGTGCATCCGACGAACAAGGGCGCGAACGTAAAGGTCGCGGTGCTTGACGGGGGCATCGACTACAACCACTTGGACCTGAAGGCCAATTACGTGGCGGGGGGCTATGACTTCGCCAACGGGGACAACGACCCGATGGATGACAACGGGCACGGGACGCACTGCGCGGGCACGATCGCGGCGGAGGACAACGAGATCGGCGTGATCGGTGTGGCGCCGGAGGCCGACCTGTATGCGGTGAAGGTCCTGGGCGGAGGCAGCGGTCAGTGGAGCTGGCTCATCGCGGGCCTTGACTGGTGCGTGACGAACGGGATGCAGGTCGCCTCAATGAGCCTGGGGGGCTCATCGCCACCCACGCTCCTGAAGGATGCGTGCGACAACGCCTACAACGCCGGCATCGTGTTGGTGGCTGCGGCGGGCAACAACGGCTCCGGCACGGACACCGTCGGCTATCCGGCGAAGTACGACAGCGTCATCGCGGTCGCCGCGACGGACAAGCGGGACCGACGCGCGAGCTTCTCGAGCACCGGGCCCGCGGTTGACGTGGCGGCGCCGGGCGTCGATGTGCTCTCGACCATCCTGAACAACCAGTACGGCCTCAAGAGCGGGACCTCGATGGCCTGCCCTCACGTGAGCGGCACGGTGGCCCTCCTGCTGGCCGCCAATCCGACGCGGACGCCCGCCCAGGTGCGCCAGCGTCTGATCGACACCGCGCTGGACCTGCGTCCGGCCGGGTGGGACTCGGGCACCGGGTGGGGGCGGATACAGGCCGACAACGCCGTGGGCGTGTCCGGTCTCGAGGTGGCCGCGGCGTTCTAGCCGACCGACCAAACGCGACCTCACGAAGCCGGGAGGCCAGACAATGCGAACGCGACGGACGATCACGGCCGCCTGTGTCAGCCTTGCCCTCGTCGGCTTGCTCGCCTGGGGGGTGAGCGGTTGCGGTTCGTCAACCGGGCCCGTCCCCCCCGGTGGGTCATTGGTGCACGCCCTGAGCATCGGGCCGTACCCGCCCGCGGGGCAGTACTACCGCTATCGGGACATCCTCGATCACCCGTACCTCTTCAGCCCGGGTGACGGGTCCTGTGCGGAGTGCTACGCGCCGCCGGCGTTGGTTACGTTCACGTCCGGTTCCGGAGGCGCGACGACACTCGCGGGAACGCTCACCGCGGCCAGTCTCCGCCCGCACTTCGCGTACCAGGTGAAGTTGGAGGGCATGCCCGTGAAGCCCTACCCCTGGAGCGGGACCGACCTTGCCGATCCGCCCAACTGGTCGAACAAGCAGATCGGGAGCGTGGGCCGATGGTGGTGCAACACCTGCGGGTGGAACGTGGCCGACAACCAACTGAGCCGACACCGGGGGCACTGGGTTCTGGGGTACCTGCTGTTCGACTTCTTCATCACCGACATCGGCGGCAATGCCCTGCGCGACATTCACCTGGACAGCAGCTTCCATGTGCTCTGGCGAACGGACCAGCGAACCCCCACTGCGAACGACGGCGCGCCGCGTGAGCATACCGTTACGTATAGGTCGGACGTCTACAGCACGCCCTTCAGTGCCGCAACGACCAGCGTGTACGCCGAAGGGGAGCCCAATCGCCCGCAACCCGGCCAGGTGACGCTGCCCGGCGGGAGCTACCGCTGTCGGCTTCTGCTGACAGAGGAGTCCTTCCACAACGTGCCGCCGGCACTGGCGTCGCAGTACCCCTGGGGCCAGACGAACTACGCCGACGGGGGGTTCTGGGCCCACGCACTGAGCGACGACCAGTTCGCCTTCACGGTGGGCGCCACGCCCGCCAGTGCCATGCACGTGGGCGGCATCACGATGGGGCTTCAGACCAGGGGCTCCTTCACCAACGCGACGGCGACGGTGTCGGTGGCCGAGGCAGGCGGCGCTCCCGTGTCCGGTGTGCTGGTCGCCGGCCGCTGGAGCGGCGTGGTAACGGGCACGGTGTCGGGGACGACGGACTCGTCGGGGCAGGTGACGCTGAGCTCGGCGAAGACCCGGTCCGCCGGCACGTTCACCTTCACCGTAGACAGCCTCTCCAAGAGCGGGTGGACGTACGACTCCGCGGCCAATGTGAAGACGTCGGACAGCATCACGAAGCGGTGACCCACCGGGGAGCGAACCATGCCGGTTGGGTTTGCGAGGCTGCAGGGAACGTGGGAGCAGCTCTGCGGCCGGCTGGCCGACGAGCGGCACCGCGTTGCGGCGGGGTGTCTGTGGGCCGCCGCCGTAGTGGGCCTTGCGTTCGCGATCTACGGCCCGCGCCTGTACTCACGGCCGGATGGGTTCGACGAGTCGGTCTACATCCGTCAGCTGGGTCCCCTGAACTGGGACGACCTCGGCCGGTGGTGCACGTCGGCGGGCACAAGCTACCCCTGCTTTCGGCCCCTGGGCTTCCTGAGCCTCTTCATCGACCGCGCGCTGTGGGACCGGCCGCACGTCCGGTACGGCGCCGATGGGAGCCTCGATACGGAGGACCTCGAAAGGCAGGCCCATGACCCGACGGTCGCCTTCCCTTACCGCCTGACGAACCTGTTCGTGTTCGCGGCGAGCTGCGTCGCCTTCGGGCTGATGCTCGGGCGCCTGGGTTGCAGCCGCGCGCTGGGCGCCGTGGCCGGCCTGATCTATGCCGCTGCGCCGGAGAACCGCATCACCGTGCTATACTACCCCGAGCGCTTCATCCTGCTCGTCGCGCTCTGTGGGTACCTGTCGGCCTACTTGTTCCTTGGGTGGGTGGCCGACCCGGCGGCGCCGCGGCGCCGGGCGGTCCTGTCGGTGGCTCTGCTCGCGCCGGCGCTCCTGGCCAAGGAGCATGCGCTCGTGCTCCCCGCCCTCCTCGTCGCGTGGATGGTCCTGACGAGGCCGCGGTCGGAATGGAGGCGGTCGATTTGGCCGCTACTCGGCATGTGCGTGGTGGTGGCCCTGTATCTTGCCTGGCGGTTCGAGGTGCGCGGGTTCTTCTTCAACCAGGACATGGCCGCCATGATCCATCGGCCCCGGTTCTGGTATCTGCCGGTGCGCTTCATGCTTGTGACGCCGTGGACCGCAACCTGGGGCCTGCCGTCCATGCCGCCCTCCGGCTGGGTGGTGCTGACTCCCTCGTTCTGGGACGCGCTGCTGCACGCGGGGGCCTTCTGGGGGAGCGCCTACGTCCTGGTGCGCGGACAGTGGCGTCTGGTGGCGTGCTTCGTGGCGTGGATGGCCATCATGTATGCTCCCATCGCGCATGCGTACACCTACGACTTGTTCCCCTACAAGCTGTACCTGCCCGGCGCAGGCGCCCCCGCGATCGCGGCCCTTGCGGTCTGGGAGTGGTCCCGTGCGGTGACCCGATGGCAGCGGCCCTACCGGCTGGTCTTCGTGGTCCTGATGGCCTACGTCACCTACGAGTGGCTGCGCGGGTAGGGCAGGCGAATGGCTGGCGATTCCCCTCGATTGGAGGTGTCCGATGGCACTCACCGGTGCCCTTGCGTTTCTCATGGCCCTTCCCTGGGCGCCCGTGTCGCACGCCCAGACTCCGGCGGCCACGGTTACGCTCGACCTCGAGGCCGGCCTGCCCGCCAACGCGCAGACGACCGGGGACGCCTCGGTCGTCGGCGATCCCGTGCATGGCGGCCAGAGGGCCCTGCGCGTGGAGCCGAAGGGCGTCGTGGTGATCCCGGTGAGCGAGAAGCCGGCGTACGGCACCGTGACCATCTGGTACTACGACGCGGGCACGCAGCTTCAGGATGAGAAGCAGTATGCCTTCGGGCCGCTGGTGGGTCTGCGCGATCAGGACGGCGGCGACGTAGTGTACGGGCGCATCTACGCGCGGTACCTCGCGGGGAACACGGGCTATGGCTACATCAACGCGGTGACGGGCGATTGGCCGAGTCGGCTGTGGGCCGGCGGGCAGGTGAAGGCGGGCTGGCGGAAGTGGACCTTCAAGGTGCTCGCGGATGGCGGGATGGAGGTGCAGCTCGACGACCGGGGTGTGCACTACGAATCGGCGGAAATGCCCTCGGGCTTCACCTCGGTTGTCATCTACGGGAGCAAGGAGAACTTCCCGGACGCGGCCATCGTGGACGACATTTCGGTGACCATCGAGGGGGAGATGAAGCCGGGGGTGATCGAGCGCAAGCCGCTGCCGGGGGAGTTTGCCATCCCCTTCCGGCCGGAGATGAAGGGCCAGCATCCGCGGCTGTTCTTCACGCGGGCGGAGTTGCCCGCGCTGCGGGCGCGCTGCCGGACCACTCACAAGCGGTTCCTCGATGCGGCGGTGCAGTATGGGCTCGCCTCGCTGACTGTCCCGGAAGACGAGCCCTGGCTGAAGAACGACACAGATGCGCAGCGGTGGGGCTGGTGGAAGATGCCGACGATCGCGTTCCTGGCGGAGCTGTCGGACGATCTCCGCTACCGCGAGACGACGAAGGGGCTGCTGCTGGCGATGTGCCGGTCGCGGCACTTCCAGACGGGCGGCGAGGTCGATACAGGGATGGGCGCGGCCAACGTGCTCGCGGGCTGCGCCATCGGCTACGACGTGGTCTACAAGGACCTCACCGATGAGGAACGGCGCTTCGTGCAGGACAAGCTGTGGCTGCAGGTCCAGCGGCTCTACGACAAGGGCTTCATGCAGAACTCCCCCGGCAACCACTACTGGCAGCAGGACCCGCAGAACAACCACCTGTGGCATCGCATGGCCGGGTTGCTGCTCGCGAGCCTCGCGCTGTACGGCGATGTGCCGGAGATCGACGGTCACCTCGACTACGCGATTCGGAAGGCGGAGGAGATCGTGAAGTGGCTGCCGGAAGACGGCTCGAACCACGAAGCGGCCGGGTACCAGGCCTTCGGCACGCAGTATCTCGTCCCGTGGCTCTGGGCCTTGAGGCGCTGCACGACCGTCGATCTGCTGACTAACCAGCCGGGCATCCGTGAACTGCCGCACTTCCGCGCGCACATGGTGCTGCCCGGCGGCAAGGCCGTCTGGGACTACGCCGACGGCGGGCGGGATGTGGGCTGGTTCAACCACTACCACTTCCTCTGCGCCAGCCTGTTCGGCGATGGCTTCGCGCAGGCGCTGCACATGGCGAACTACGAGGCCGCGCCGGCGAGCTACGACTACCAGAACTGGAACTGCCTCCTCTTCGATGACAAGCTGCAGCCGGCGAAGGTCGAGGACTACCCGACCTGGCGGTACTTCCCCGATGTCGAGATCGCGGCGTTCCGGTCGAGCTGGACCGACCCGAACGCGCTCGCGGCGTTCTTCAAGTGCGGCCCGTACGGCGGGCACGCGCTGAACGAGTACCGCACGTCCTTCGAGCAGCCGCACTACGTGAACGTGGCCCACGACCACCCGGACGCGAACAGCTTCATGCTCTACTGGAAGGGTCAGTTCTTCGCGATGGACGCGAGTTACGCCCACACCAGGAAGCAGACCGAGGACCACAACACGATCCTCGTCAACGGCAAGGGGCAGATCGGCGAGGCGCAGGGCTGGACGCAGCCGATTGCCGACATGGGCGGGCGCGCGCAGATCACGGAGTTCTTCGCGGCGCCGGGGTGCGGCATCGTGCAGGGCGAGGCGGGCGCGGCCTACGAGGGTCTGGACCGATTCACCCGCACGCTCCTGTACGTGGACGATTCGTACGTGCTCGTGCACGACCACATCGCCGCGAAGCAGCCGAGCACGATAGATTGGCTGTACCACTGCGATGGGGAGTGGACACCGGCGGGGGACCAAGCCTGGGACATCACCAAGGGCGAGGCGAGGCTGCGGCTGCAGATCCTCTATCCCAAGGGCCTCACGTGCGAGGTCGCCGACCACACCGCCGACGGCGGCAAGGGTGAGACGAAGAAGCGGCTGAAGGCGACGCTGCCTGGGGTCGCTGAGACCGACGTGCTGGCCATACTATGGCCGGGAACCGGGGAGGCTCCGCCCATCGACTATGCGCAGGTGTTGGGAGAGGGCTTCGCTGCTTCCCTCGGCGACGCGGTCATGGTCGCGCACGGACCAGGCACGCACCAGTTCGAGGACGCGGAGACGAATGCGCAGGTGGCCATGCTCCTCGATCTCGGCACGGGCGACGAGACCCTGGACGGACTACTGCTTGTGAGCTTCACCCGACTCGACTGCGAGGGAGAGCTGTGTGTCGAGTGCACCGCGCCGGCCAACTTGCTGCTGGCCCAGGAGAAGGATGAGCTACGCCTGTGGGTCACGGCGCCACTCGTGGGTGGCGAGCAGGACATCACATTGCGCTGCGCGGAGCATCCGCCCGGGTCGGTCCGGCGGGTGACGGTGAACGGGGAGTCCGTCGGGTTCGAGACGAAGGACGGATACGTCACCGTGCGCTGCCACATGCCGACGTGGCGGGAGTTGCTGCCGTAGGCGGCGTGTCGGAGCGGCGCTCCGACCTACGACGGCGATGGTGCGACAGCAGTGCGCGCAAGGGTGCGCGCGGTCCCAGGTGGACGGCCACGGCTGCCACCGCAGGCGCGCAAGGGTGCGCGCGGTCCCAGGGAGGCGCCTCACAACATGCTTACCCTCATCCTCGTCCTCGCCTCGGTGGCCACCGCGACTGAGTACTACCTCTCACCCTCCGGTGATGACGCCAACGCCGGCACGCGCGCCCAGCCGTGGGAGACGCTCGCGAAGGCCAATGCGACGCTGCAGCCGGGCCATACGGTGGTGCTGCTCGATGGCGAGTACCCCGGCGTGATTGAGCCGGCGAACTCGGGCGCCGAGGGGAAGCGGATCACGTACCGCGCAGCATCTCCGCTGAAGGCGGTGGTCACGGGCGGCAAATCGAGCGACGACGTCGCGACCTGCGTCCGGCTCAAGGAGCGGAACTGGATCACCATCGACGGGCTGTCGCTCCTGCCGACGGCGGGAGGGTGGATGAAGCTCGATTCGGCGAGCCACTGCGGCATCGCCAACTGCCACATGGAGCAGGCCACGGGCGTCTACAGCCCGATCGAGTGCAAGGGGTGCCACTACAACCGCTACGAGAACCTGGAGTGCCTCCGGACGCTCGCCCTCGGCGAATGGGGGCACGTCGGCGGGGACATGTGGAACAACTTCGACTGCAGCCACAACCTCTTCTACCGCATCCACATCAGCCGCGCCGGGCATCGGCCCTTCGGCCTGTGGTTCGACTGCCCGTACAACGTCGTGCGGGAGTGCATCTTCGACTGCCGGTGGGGACGGAACTTCGAGTGCTTCTCGACGCCGCGGCTGCTGATGGAGCGCTGCGTCATCACGAACGGGTTCGATGGGTCGGGCTCGGCGGACGGGCGCGCGAAGCTGTTTGTCGTGGACTCGATCTTCCGGCACAACGTCATCTACCGCAACTGGTACGGGCCCTTGGTCATCAACTCGTACAAGTGGGAGACCAACGAGCCGTGGGGCATGCTGCGCTCGCACCTGTACTACAACACGTGGTACCGCAACCTCGAGTACGGCTACGAGATGATCGACCTGAGCGAGAAGCCTGAGCAGCACTACGTGGCGGGCAACGTGTTCCGCAACAACGTGTTTGCAGGCAACGACTCGGGCGGCGACGGCCTCTCCTTGCTGCTCTACTCGAACATCGCGGAGGACAACATCTTCCGCTCGAACGTGCTCTTCGGCAGCAGACCCGGCGACAAGACGGTGCGCTATGACTGGAAGTTCCCCGGCGTCTCGACCTGGGACGGGCTGACGATGACGGCCGCGGAGGCGGATGCGCAGAAGCCCGCGCAGTTCGCCGGCAACCTGGATGCCGATCCGCTCTTCGTCGATGCGGCGAAGGATGACTACCGGCTGCGCGAGGGCAGCCCGTGTCTCGATGCAGGAGAGCCGCTGGCGCTAACTCGCGAGGCGGGCTCGGGGCGCGAAGTGCCGGTCGATGATGCGCGGCCATTCTACGACGGCTTCGGCATCCCGGGCGAGACGGGTGACCTCGTCTTCATCGGCGCGAAGAAGCAGCAGGCGGTCGTCGTGAAGGCCGATATCGAGGCGAACATCCTCACGCTCGACCGCGACGCGACGTGGCAGAAGGGCGACGGGGTCGCGCTGCCGTACGTCGGCAAAGCGCCGGACCTCGGCGCGTACGAGCGCGGCGCGGAGAAGCAGAAGTGGTACGCGGGCCCGGCGATCCCCGGCGGCCTGCGCATCGAGACGATGGAGACGGCGACGAAGCCCACCGTTGCCGTCGGCTTCGAGCCGGAGGACCTGGAGAACTGGTTCTACCTCTGGAACTTCAGCCGCCAGCAGAACACGAATGCGCGGATCGACGATACGACGGCTTCCAGCGGCAAGCGCTCGATGCGCGTCTACGCGGAGAGGGATGGCGCCATTCTCTCGTGTGACATCCGCCCGCCCTGGTGGGACATCGACCGCTTCCCGACCGTGCGCTTCGCCTACCGCATCCCTGCGGGCGTGCCGGTGGGCCTGTGGCTCCACGCCTTCAAGAGCACGAACCACGGCCAGGGCGCGGTGTGCGTTGGCGGCACGGCGACGCGCAATGTGGGCAACTACAAGGACCTCGGCAAGGTCACGCTGACCGACGACGACCAGTGGCACGAGGTCGAGATCGACGCGCGGTGGGTGCGCGAGGTCTTCCCCGATGTGAAGCTGCTCCAGATGTTCCGCTTCTACACCAACGGGAACGGGAAGCAGGGGCAGCAGTACTGGTTTGATGGGTTCGGGATTCTGCCGGAGCGCTGGGTAGGAACCGGCGGTGGCGAGCCTCGGGCGCCATGAATGGCGCCCCTACACTTGGGCGCGATGAATCGCGCCCCTACATGAGGGCGGCGAGGACGGGAACCACGGAGCCCCGCGTGGGAGGAGTGACGGCACACATGCTGGCGTTGCTGGCTTTGCTGGCCTGCTCAGGTAGCACCCAGGAGATGCGCACCGAGGTCCTGTGGCCCGGGCATCCGTCTGCGGCTTTCGACCTTGCGCGGGATGAGGCGCGCCTGCGCAGCGAAATGACGGAGTGGAGCCTGGAGGACGCGAAGGACCCGGAGCGCGGAGACGTGACGCGCTGGGCCTTCACGATGAAGCCGGGGTTCGGGTTCAACGACATCTTCCGGCGGCGCGAGATCGAGCGGCCCTTTGAGACGCTCTCGCTGCTGATCCGGAACACGGACGCGCCATTCACGCTGTCGGTGAAGATCGCCGACCGGGGGAATGCGGAGTACACGCCCAAGCCGGTGCGGTTGGAGGCGGACGGGAAGTGGCAGCGAGTCGATTGGCCGTGGAGCGAGTTCGCGCTCGCGGGATGGTCGAAGGACCCGGACGGTGCGTTCAACTGGCCCGCGAAGTACCTCGCGATCATCGCGTTCGATGTGAAGGCGGATGTGAAGTACGAGGTCTTCCTCGGTGAGCTGAGCGTGCAGCGGCCGAAACCGCCACTCGTGAGCGTCAGCGAGGTGGAACTACCGGAGCGCGCCGAGGCGGGAGCGACGGTTCCGCTGCGCCTGCGGGTGAAGGCGGCGGATGCGCTGCCGGCCGACGCGGAGGTTGCGCTGCGGCTGCTACGCAACGGCGAACCCATGGTGGAGCAGGCGGTGACCACCGCGACGCGGCCGGCCGAGTGGCCGGTCGGGGCCGAGGTAGAGGTCAGCACAGAGCTTCGCATTCCGCGCTATGCCTGGGGCGGGCCGCATGAGGTGCAGCTGCGCGTGGGCTTCGCGGATGTCGTGTACAAGGACCGCACGGATGGGGTGATCGGAACGGTGAAGATGAACCAGCGCACACCGAAGCCCGTTGTCGCGAAGGTGAAGATGCACAACGGCGCGCCGACGCTGTTCATCGACGGGAAGCCGAACTCGGCGATGGTCTACATGACGTACAACCCGAACTCGAAGTACTACGGGCAGGTCGGCGAGCACGGGGTGCACATCTACTCGTTCCCCTCGACGTGCAGCCGCCACACGTGGCAGGGCTTCGCGCGGCAGGCGTGGCTGGAGCCGGGCGACCACTTCGACTTCAGCCAGCTCGACGAGCAGATCCTGAAGATCCTGGAGGCGGACCCGAACGCGTACATCTTCCCGCGGGTCTACGTGAACTCGCCGGACTGGTGGGACAAGCTGCATCCCGACCATCTCGTGCTCTACGATGACGGCGAGGGCGAGTCGAAGCTCTTCTACGAGACGGAGCGGAAGCCGTGCCCGTCCTGGGCGTCGGAGGTCTGGCGCACGGACACCGCGTATGCGCTGACCAGGTACATCGAGCACATCCGCCAGGCGCCCTACGCGGACCGGGTGATCGGGTACCACGTCGCGAGCGGGACCACCGAGGAGTGGATGTACTGGGGCGCCAACGAGGGCAAGTACTGCGACTACAGCAAGCCGACGGTGGAGGCTTTCCGCCAGTGGCTCACGGCGAAGTACGGGACGGATGCGGCCCTGCAGCAGGCGTGGGGGCAGGCGGGCGTCACGCTGGCGACGGCGGCGATTCCGCGCTACCAGAAGCGCGTCGCGACGGAGCACGGGGCGTTCCGCGATCCGACCTCCGCGCGGGATGTCATCGACTTCCAGCTCTTCCTGTCTGACCTCACGGCCGAGACGATCGACTACTTCGCGCGTGTCGTGAAGCAGGCGACGAACGGCGAAACGCTGTTTGGCACGTTCTACGGATACGTGCTGCAGCTCTTCGAGCAGCGCCAGCAGAACGCGGGGCACCTCGCGCCGCTCAAGGTCTGGCAGTCGCCGGACGTGGACTTCCTGACCAGCCCGACGAGCTACGCGTTCCGGAATCTGGCGGGCGGCTTCAGCCACTTCATGTCGCTCACGGACTCGGTGAAGCTGCACGGGAAGATGTGGTTCGACGAGAACGACATCCGCACGTGGCTGACCGGCGGCCAGAAGGGTGAGTGGGGTAAGCAGGACACGTACGAGGGCAGCCTCGCGATGCAGCAGCGCGAGTTTGCGAACGTCATCTCGAACGCGTGCGGCAAGTGGTGGTTCGACATGGGCGGCGGCTGGTACGACGACCCGCGCATCCTGAAGGACATCGGGCAGATGAAGGCGATCGCCGATGAGACGGTCGCGTGGGATCGCCGGCCGGTCAGCCAGATCGCGTTCATCGTCGATCCGCAAAGCCTCGGGTACCTGCGCAGCCACAACGGCGTGACCGACTGGTTCATGCTGCACCAGCTCCCGCAGCTAGGCCGGTGCGGCGCGCCGTTCGGGTACTACGACCTGAGCGACCTGGCGGACATGCCGCCGCAGCGACTGTACATCCTGGCGAATGCGTGGGCGCCGACGGGCGAGCAGCGCGCGGCCATCGAGACGGTCGTCAAGCGCAACGGCGCGACGGCTCTGTGGCTCTACGCGCCGGGGCTCGTGCGCGGCGGGAAGCTCGACGAGCGGTCGATGCTCGACCTCACGGGCATCCGCCTGCGCTTCAGCGAGGAGGCGGCGCCGCTGAAGGTGGCGCTCGCGGATGGCAGCGCATACGGGACAGACCAGGCCTTCGCCCCGGTCGTGTGGGCGGACGATCCCGAGGCGCAGGTGCTCGGGAAGCTCGCGGGCAGCGAGCGCGCGGGCCTGGTGGTCAAACAGATGGATGGCTGGACTTCGATCTTCTCGGCGGCGCCGGTACTGCCGGCGCGGTTGCTGCGCAAGCTGGCCCGCGACGCCGGCGTGCACATCTACGTGGACGGCGATGACACGGTCTATGCGAACGCGAGCCTGCTGTCGCTGTTCGTGGACAACGCCGGCACGCGGACGGTTCGGCTGCCGAAGCGGGCGACCGTCACGGACCTCTTCAGCGGAGAGACGATTGCGGAGGAGGCGACGGAGTTCCGGGTCGAGATGGGGGGAGAAAGCACGCGGCTGTGGAGGCTGAAGTAGGGGCGCAGCGTGCTGCGCCCGGCCGTGGGCAGAGCACGGATTGTGTTGAAAGGCAGTGTCGGGATTGGAATCCCGACCTACGAGATACGTGGGCCTACGATGACACGTCAGGGAGTCCCAAGGCAAGGAAGGAGCAGGGGCCATGCAGCTTGAGAACCTCAGGCAGGCGCCGTTCAACTGCACGATGATGGGCGCTCTGCGGGGAGCGCTCGACCATTACGGCCTCGCCGTCTGGGACGCGGTTCTCTACGGCGCGAGCGGGCACGCCTTCGTGCTCAACATCCACAGGGAGCTGTGCCCCAGCGGGCCGTACTGCTGGGACGCGCGTCCGCTGGACGCTCTACTGGAGAACGTGGGCCTGCATCGGGAGCCGCTCGGGTTCTTCCACGGCGGCAGTACGGCCGAGGAGCGCGCGACCGTCGAGTGCCGCCTCCGGGAGAGCCTCGGGGCGGGCGCGCCCTGCATGCTCGTGAACATGGAAAACCAGCTCATCATGGGCTGGGACGACACCGGCTTCCTCACCACCCAGCCCTGGCCCGGCCACGACTTCCCGCCGAAGCACCTGGCATTCGGCACGTGGGCCGAACTCGGCGACAAGTTCCATGTCGACTTCCACGTGCTGCACCGCTGCGAGCCCGCGGACCTGCGCAAGGCCGTTGCGGACAGCCTGCGCTACGCGGTGGACTTGTGGCGGAACGCGAAGGCCCACACGGGCGAGCACTATGGCATGGGGCCCGACGGGTACGCGAACTGGTCGGCGGCGGTCAAAGCGGGCCAGGGCGCGAGCCACGGGAACTGGTGGAACGGGACGGTGTGGGCGGAGTGCCGCGCGCGTGCCGCGGACTACTTCCGGGAGGTCGCCGCTCTGCTGCCGTCCGGCGCGGAGGCCGTGGGGCTGGCCGAGGAGTACGCTGCGATCGCCGGTCTCCTGGAGCGGTGTGCCAGCAAGGAGCTGGAGGCGGAGGCCAGGGTGAAGCTGTTGGCCGAGGCCGCGGAGCGCGAGGGGGCGTGCATTGCGCGGGTCGAGCAGACGTCTACCGCGATGGGATGAGGTGCGGTCATGGTGACAAGGAGTTTCGTCGAGCTGCTCATCGCCTGCCTGGCGGTCGCATGCGTCTGGCCCGAAGGTTCCGTGTTCGCGACCGACGGCAGGATCGAGGAAGGCGAGATGGCCGGGTACCTGCTCGTGCCGAACGAGAGAGTCCCGGAGACGTACAACGCCGGGTTCTCGATGTACGTGGCGGCCTGGCCGCTGCTGAAGACGTATCCGGGGCATCAGTTCCAGACCGGTCTACCCGGCACATGGATGTTCGCCCAGTACGACGGTCCGGCGCCCAAGAACGCGTACTCCGACATCGAGGGCGGCCTGGGGTGGTGGCGCGACACGCGCTTCGCCACGGAGACGCCGAAGTTCATCATGGGCGGCGTGGCCCTGAACTTCGTGGAATGGGCCAACGGGCCCGGAGCGGGCAAGGGCCGGGACTGGGACAACCCGACGGGCCTCTACGGAGTGGCCCAGCTCAGTCCCTGGGTGCTCTGGCCGCCGGATGGGCTGAACCTGGCGCAAGGTACCTGCGGCGAGTTGTTCGGCTACGGGTACCTCCCGCTTCCGCTCACGAAGGCCAAGTCCACCACGGACGGCAAGGACGTCCCGACGGGCGACCAGTGCTGGACGCTGTTCCTGAACACGCGGAACTTCAAGGGTCCGGTCGCCTTCTTCCTGCCCTGTTTCTGGTCGCGTTCCACCGTGCCGGAGCCTCGCCTGGCCGGGATGCTGCTGGACAGCCGTCCCTCCGAGCCCAACAGGGCGCTGCAGATGGAGACCCAGTACATCCCCAGCGTCCAGGCGGTCGACGCCAAGGGCGAGACGTGGGCGCGGATCGCCCCAACCTCCTTCCCCCGGGGGCCGGAGGGCGATTCGGTCGTCGTTCACCATGTCACGTCCTACAACAAGGCTGCGCTATGGGACGGCGTGAAGGCGTGGTTTGAGGGCGGGCCCGAGGCCAGCGGCGCCATCGATCCGCAGGGAGCCGTTCTGCACACCTTCAGCGGAGGCGGAGGGGCAACCTGGAGAATCTACGCCCCGTCCACACCGAATGAGGAGAGGAGGCCCGTCGCCTGGACTTCCTTTGCGACTCCCCAGGCGCCGGACCCCACCACCTTCGGATACCGGTGGAACTACGAACTGGTCTCCAGGAGCGGCTCGAAGGACGGTCTGCTGGCAACGCTGCCTCAGTACTACCACTTGGTCAACGACGGCAAGAAGACAGAGTGGGTCCCGGTTCGGGCCGAGGACGTGCCGGCCGAGACGGGTCTGGCCCAGGTGCGCTTCGACCGGCCCGCCGAGCCCCAGCCCGAGGCATACGTCACGCCCGACGATCCGAACAGCTGCTGGAAGAGGCCCGGCCCGGTTGCAGGACCCTTCGAGGCGCGCCTCGGGGACGGGAGCGTGGTGACCTACTACTGGTACCGGTTCGCGGACCAGCCGGCACTGCTCAACGCCGATCTGACGCCCGCGGAGCGAGAGGACATGCAGGCCCGGGTCGAGAGAATCCATCGGAGCTGGAAGAAGGACCGCGACTACCTCGCGCCGCCCGCACGCGGAAGGCTGGCGGGAATCGACCCGAGGCTGATCGTGACCCCGCCGCGGGGCTTCGAGGTAGGGTATGTTCCCATCGTCACACGGCAGGCACCGGGAGACTAGAGGGAGTTCCAGGACCCCACCGCCAACAAGGGACAGTCCTGCGTCTCGATCCCTGTGGGATCGAGACTTGGACAGTCCTTGACGCCGCACTTCGGCGTGTAGACGCGGGCGGTTCTGGTGTATACTGTAGGGAACGGCCAGGTTCGGTCGTCCTTAGTCTGAGCCTGGGACCTGCGCACAGGAGTCCGCCGCCCCGACATGGACGCCTGGGACTTCCGACCACCCGCCGAGCGGCCGAGCGCGGCTCCCCCGCCGCCGCGGCCGACGCCGCCTCCGGCTGAGGCTCCGCCTGAGGCGGAAGCCATCGAGGCGCCGCCTGCACAGCCCTCGTTCGATTGGCTGACGGAGGTCCTGATCCCCGTTGCCGTCTTCGGGTTGCTCGCCAGCTTCTTCTACTACCTGATCGACCTGCGCGGGGCCATCGGGGACCGCGGCGTGAGTGGGCTGCGCTGGGTCTGCTTCTGGTTCCTGCTCGGCACGATTCTCACCACCCGCATGAGAAGCCGGTACGGCGCGCACATCCTGGCCTTGCCGTACATGCTGGGCCTCGCGCTGGCGATGATCCTGTTCGTCTTCCATGTGACGATGTACTCCGGCTCGTTCGTGGGCTCGTCGGACACGGCGAGCCAGGTCGTGGCGCTCGTGTTCAACTACGCGCTGGTCGGCGTGATCTGGTGGATTGCCGGAGTGGTGACGCGTGCGTGCACGGCGGAGGAGAACTACGAGGTCATGGAGGACCGAGGCCTGCTGACTGCGGCGCGCCCGCGGCCCAAGCGCAAGAAGACCGATCGCGGCGACACGCCCCGCCACCCGGGTTGGGTGCTGATGTGGACCTCGCTGGCGGCGCTCATTATCTTCGCGCTCGGCCAGCAGCTCGTCGGCGCCTCGTCGGAGTCGCATCGGCGCCACGCCTTCTTGTGCATGGTGTCCTACTCGTTCTTCGCGCTGGTGCTGCTGGCGCTGACGTCGCTGTCGTCGCTGCGGATGTCCGCGCGGAAGCGTCGCATCCGCGTGGCGACCACCATCACGCCGGTGTGGGCTGCGGCGAGCATGGCCATCGTGGCGGTCATCCTGGCCATGGCGGCGCTCTTGCCGCGAGTCCATGCGGTGGAGCGTGCGAGGGAGCGGGTCGCGCGGGGCCTCAGCGGTTGGCGGGAGCCGCCGGAGACGCCGTGGAACAACGGGCCGGCCTGGGGCTCGCGGAAGCCGCGCGCCGACGCGGGCGGCGACCACCGGGCCGACGAGGACCAAGGCTCCTCGAGCGGCGCGGAAGGGGCCGAGGCGGGCAAGCACGCGAAGGCGGGGGAGGACGACAATCCGACTCCCACGGGCGGCTCCAACGGTGAGAAGGCCGGCAGGGAGACCGCCGCGGGATCGGGCAGCTCGGGCGGCGACGTAGGCGGCGAGGCCGGCACCGGCTCAAGCGGGGGACAGGGCGGCGAGGGAGCCTCCGGCAAGTCCGGCGCCGAGCAGCAGGGCGATAGCCAGGACGGCCAACAGAGCGGGGAGGATCAGAAAGAGGAGCGGCCCTCGGAAGGCGGCGGCGCGAGCAACCAGGGCCGCGGGGACGACGAGAGCAAGGCTGACGCGAGCGGCGCGGGGACGGGCGAAGAGAAGGCCCAGCCGAGCGGGAAGAACGAGCGAGGCGCCTCCGGCGCGATCGACCTGCTGAAGCAACTGCTGCTCTGGCTGCTGATCCTGCTCCTGTTGCTGCTGCTCCTGCTGCTCCTGGCCTACCTGATCTACCGGGCCTACAAGAACCGGAAGAACCTCCCGTCCTTCCGCGGGTGGCTGGGCGCGCTGTGGGAGGCGACGAAGGAGGGGATGCGCGATGCGTGGGCGCGGGTGGCCGCTGCCGTGGCTGCGGCGCTCGCATTCCTCGCGCGCCTCTTCGGCTGGCGGCCGCGGATCAAGCTGAAGGAGGACGGCCTCCCCGAGGACCCCTTCGCGGACATCTTCGCCGACCGCGTACTCGCCGAGTCGCTGACGCCTGCGCAAGTCGTGCGGCACGTCTACGCCGCGTTCCAGGCCTTCGCCGACCTGATCGGCTACGCGCGGGCCGACAACCAGACGCCCTATGAGTTCTGCCGCGCGCTTCCGGCGTACATCGGTGGGATGCCGCGCCCCGATGCGGACGACCTCACGGGGCTGTACGTGAAGGCCGCGTACTCGCCCACGGAGGTCGGCTCGGACGAGGTGGAGACGGTGCGCGGCGTCTGGGAGCGCATGCAGGAACCCATCGACAGCGCGCTCGCAGCTCGCAGCAAGCCCTCTCGCGACGCTCGACCGGCCCCAGCCCCCGCGTGACGTGCCCCCAGAGAGGCTAGCCGCCTTCCCCTGACGAACCGCCGGATGCCGGCTCGAACCCAGCCCGCGCGGAAGGGAGCGGTTGCCCCGTGGCTGCGAAGCCTGACCTGGACGTCCGCCCACACCCGAAGAAGACCGACTACGGAATCGGGATCATCGGCTGCGGATGGGTGGTGAAGAACTACCACCTGCCCGCCTACCGCGCGTGTGGCCTGAACGTCGTGGCCGTGGCCGACCTGAAGCAGGAGGAGCTGGACTTCGTCCGCGACAGGTTCGAGATCGAGAGAGGCTTCCTCGACTACCGTGAGATGCTCGAACTGCCGGAGGTCGAGATCATCGACCTGAGCACGCAGGCCTTCGGTCGGCAGGAGATCGTCGAGCACTGTGCGCAAGCCGGCAAGCACCTCCTCGTGCAGAAGCCCTTCGCACGCTCGCTGGACGAGGGACGCTCGATGGTGGCCGCCGCCAACCGCGCCGGCGTGAAGCTCGGAGTGAACTCGCACTATCGCTGGCTAAACGTGTTCCGCGCGGCGTGGCAGCTGATCCGGCAGGGGCTGATCGGCGAGGTGTACTACCTCTCCGAGGAGATGCTGGGCAACCAGGATCACATCTACTGGCACGTCATGCCGGACCGCCGGTGGAATGCGGGGCTGGATGACTTCATGAACATCGAGTGGGGAGCGCACCACTTCGACTTCCTGCGATTCTGGACGGGCGAAACGCCCGCGAGCGTCTACTGCACCGGAACGCGTCGGCCCGGCCAGAACTTCCGGGGACCGATGGCGATGTCGTTCAGCGTCACCTTCCCGAGCGGAGCCGTAGCGTGCCTCGCGCTGAACCAGACGACCGTCCACGGCAGCGGGCACTGGCGCTTCCGAATCGAGGGCACGAAGGGCGCGATTGAGGGGCACCCGTTCTCGACGATCAGGCTGCTCTCGAAGGACTTCGGCGAGGAGTGGATTGAGTGGGACCTGACGCTGCCCGACGACCGCGTGCGCAACGACAGCTACCTGGGGACCATGGGCGACCTCATGGACGCCATCACCGACGACCGACCGCACATCTCCAGCGGCGAGGACAACCTGCTGACCGTGCGGTCGTACCTCGCAGGCTACCGGTCATACCGCGAGCGCCGGGTGGTGTACACGGACGAGATCGTGTGAGCGGGCGTGTGAGAGGCGAGGAGGGGCGCGATGAATCGCGCCCCTACATTTGGGCGCCATGAATGGCGCCCCTACGCTTGGGCGTGATGAATCACGCCCCTACACGGCGGGGGCGGTGCTTTCCACGCTGCAGGGCAACGAGGGAGGGGCGCCGATGAGGTTCGGGCTCGGTTCCTACAGCTACCATCACTCGTTCGGGCTGGCCGGACAGCCCGGGGTGCCGGAGGCGTTCGACATCTTCGACGTGCTCGAACGCGCGTCGGGGCTCGGGCTAGAGGCCGTCTACATCGACGCGGGGCATGTTGGGTCGCTGGAGGAGGCGCACCTGCAGCGGGTGCGTGAGGTCGCAGGGGAGCGCGGTCTGGCTCTGGAGTTGGGCTACATGGGAACCGACCTCGGGACGCTGAGGCCGTGGCTGGAGGCGGCGGCGGTTCTCGGGTCGCCGGTGCTGCGTACGTTCGTCAGCCGCAGCCGCTACGAGCCGCCCGTGCAGGTGCAAGCAGATGCGGCGGTCGCCAACCTACGCGAGACGATGCGGTTCGCCGAGGAACTCGGGCTGAAGGTCGCCATCGAGAACCACATGGAGCTGCGGTCGGAGGAGCTGCTTCAGATCGCCGCGCGAGTCGGCAGCCCGAACCTGGGCTTCTGCTTCGATACGGGCAACTCGCTGGCGGTGCTGGAGGAGCCGTTGGCGGCGGCTCGCAACCTCGCGCCCCTCGTGCTGATGGTCCACCTGAAGGACGCGACGATCACCCTCCAGGCGGACACAGCGCTGATGCACGGCGTGCCCCTCGGCGAGGGCATCGTGCCGCTGCGGGAGATCGTGGCCCTGCTGCACGAACAAGCCCCGCAGGCGAGTGTGCAGCTCGAGAGCCTGGTTCCGGCCGGGGCTTCCGCGCAGGAGACGTGGGAGCGGGAGCATGAGGCGGTGGAGCAGGGCGTGCGTTACGCGCGGACGGAACTGGGGCTGTAGGCGGGCGGTCACGGGGCCCCGTAGCGAATCGTCAGCGCCACATCCTCGGCGACCTGGTCGCGGTACTCCGGGTAGATCCCCACGATCGCCGCGTCCTGGGGCTTGATTCCCTCGAGGGTGGAGCGGAAGGCGGCCTCGACCTGCTCGGCTGAGTCGCTGAGGCGACCGGCGGCGAGGATCTTGAAGGCGAGGCAGGGCTTCGGAGTGCTGCGCATGGCTGCGTACATGCGTGGGGGGTCGGACTCCAGGTACACCTCGCGCAGAGGGATCGGCACGTGGCCGAGGAGCTCCAGCAGCTCCTCGCGGGTCCGGTGCCGCTCGTACGCGCAGGTCATGTAGAAGTCGATGTCCCAGCCCTGCTCCTCGATGGTCTCCACCACGGCCGGCATGTGGGTCGAGACGCCCACTTGCACGCCGGCGTCGCGGAGGGTCTTGCAGAACTGGCGCGCCTCCGCCAGACGTCCGGTCTTGAACAGGCTGTCCGTGACCTCCCCGTGGTGCGCGATTCCGAGCACGCCTGCCTGCGCGAGGCGCGTTACCTGCTCGGGATCGGCCGGGCTGTCTGCGGCGAGCGCGAGGAAGTGCATCTCGCCGCCGGCCTCGCGGTAGCGCCGCCACAGGTCGAGGTTCACCTCGCCGGACTGCCAGGTGTTGACGCCCAGCTCCTCGCACCGGCGTAGCAGCGCCAGGATGTTCTCTTCCGTGAAGTAGCGCTTCATCTGGCGGTTCACGAAGCCGGACAGGTGGGAGCCGCCGTTGATCGGGTTGGCGCCGAGTACCAGCCGGGATACCTGAACCGGGCCGAACGGCACGGACGGCATCTGTGGTGCGACGTGAGACACGAGGAGCCTCCTGGCGATGAGCGGTCGGCCTCGCTGATTCGCCCTCCGCAGCTGCGAGCCCTCCAGAGCGAGTCCGAACGCCCCGAGCGACGTCTCGCGTTCGCTGCCCCAACCCCGACAGCGGCAGAAGATTAAAATTTAAAGATGTGACCCCGCCGTTGTGTGGGGGGCGGCGCGGTGCTATAATCCGCGCGTTCTGCGTAGCGCTGTCGCGTGAGAGGAAGTCCCGCGTTGAAGCACTGCACGGTTCTGGGTGTTGTCGCCCTGTCCGTTGCTCTCGTGGTTGGGTGTACTGTCGTCAAAGAGGAGAAGGCGGGGACGACCTCGGCGCCGCAGGGGAAGTCCGGCGGCGTTGAGATCACCATGTACACGTGGACGGAGGCGGCGGAGGAGGAGGCGAACGAGGCGTTGCTGGACGAGTTCCGGAAGGCGAACCCGGACATCAGCGTGGAGCTGCAGAATGCCGCCGGGAGCAAGGAGCCCATGGCCAAGCTGCAGGGGGCGATCGCGGCCCAGGTGGCGCCGGACCTGGTTTCGATACACGGCGCGTACTTCGTGCCGCTGGCGAGCAAGGGCGCCCTGTTGCCGCTGGACGACTACCTGGCGAAATCCCAAGACCTGTCGGTGTCGGACTTCAACGAGCGATTGCTCAACCTGTGCCGGCACAAGGGCAAGCTGTACTCGCTGCCCCGCTACACGTCGGTGTACGCGCTCTTCTACAATAAGGCGTTGTTCGACGCCGCGGGCGTGCCCTACCCCGACAAGCAGGAGCCGTGGGATTGGAACGCATACCTGCAGACCGCGAGGAAGCTCACGCGGGACACGAACGGCGATGGAACGACCGATCAGTGGGGGTGCTTCATCGACTTCTGGGAGGCACGGCTGTACCCGTGGTTCTGGCAGAACGGGGGCGACATCTTCAGCCGCGACCGCTCGAAGTGCACACTGGACTCGCCCGAGGACATCGAGGCGGTGAAGTTCGTGGCCGACCTGCTGCAGGTCCATAGAGTGACACCCCAGTCCCAACCGAAGGAGCGTAACGAGGGGCGGGAGGAGTTCAGCAGCGGGAGGATCGGGATGTACATGACCGGCCCGTGGGACATCCAGGCGCTGAGCGAAGCCACGCAGAGCCAGGGCCTGCAGTGGGGCGTCGCGCCGCTGCCGATGAAGAAGCGGCGGGCCACGATGCTGGGCACCGAGAACTACGCGATCTGCACGCAGAGCAAGCACCCGGACGCGGCCTGGAAGCTGTTCGAGTTCCTGATGAGCGCGGCGTCGCAGCAGTTCATGGCAGAGAAGCTGGAGAAGATGCCCTCGCGGCTATCCGTCATCAACGGGCCATACGTCAAGGGGGACACCGGGCAGGGGCGGAGGGTGTTTGCCGAGGCCCTGAGCTACGGCGTCGATCCGCCGAACGTGCCCGATTGGGCGGAGATCCGGGAGCTGTACCAGAACGAGCTGGACAACATCTGGATCGGCAGGAAGAGCGCCGCCCAGGGCTGCCGCGACGCTGCGCGCCGAATCAACCAGTACCGGGCGGCTCACAAGCCGTGAGGATTTGGGCCGGATACTCCGTCCCGCCAGGGCGGGACTCGTATGCGGCCCCTCCAAACGGCTACTGGCCGTAGCGCTCTCGGTAGAACTGCTGCATCTTCTCCAGCGCGTCCTTGCTCATGCCATCGCGGTGCCACTCGTGTCCGGGCACGGTGTAGACGTCCCGCTTCAGCAGCTCGTCCGCGAGTTCCGGTCCGGCTACCTCCCGGACCTGCGGGAGGAGGTGCTGGTAGAACGTCTTGGCCACGTCGTAGATGCCGTGCCACCACGCGTAGTCAGGGCCTTGCATCGCTGCGCCGTGGCGCGCCCGCCGACCCTCGTGATGCCATAGCTCATACCACGTCCACTCGATCGGGTCGTCGAAGTCCACCGGCGTGATCTTCCCGGCCTTGCGGAGGTCGTCGATGAGGGCCTTGCCGGGCTTCGCGAACTTCTCGTTGTACAGGATGACGGCCTCGTCGAACTGAGCGTAGGCCTGCTGCACGAAGGGCACGGCGTGACACTGTCGGCAGACATCCTGCATCCGCTCGCGCCGCGCCTGCCAGTTGAGCACCGCGCGGACCTTCTGGGCCTCCTTCCCTGGGGGCGTGTAGCTGTCGCCGACCTTCGGGAGCTGCGGGTCGTCGCCGAGGACATCGACCTGCGCTCCGTTCTCCAGCACGATGAGGTTGAGCTTCGCGGAGATCGCGGGGCGGAGCGTCCAGGAGATGCGCTCGCCGACATCGTGGGTGACCGGCTGCTCTCCCGCTGCGCTCATGTGGCACGAGGCGCAGGTCGGGCCGACGAAGTACTCTTTGCCGGCTCGCCAGGGGTCCGCATCGAGCTTCAGCTCCTCGCGGGTGGCGCGGTACATGATGCCGTGCTTCGACTCCTCCCAGACCTCCATCTGGGGGTGGTCCGGGCCGAGGTGGCACTTGCCGCACGCTTCCGGCTGCCGGGCCTGGCGCACGCTGAACGCATGTCGCGCATGGCACGCCGAGCAGGAGCCGCGCGAGCCGTCGGGGTTAATCCGGCCCATGCCCGTGTTCGGCCACGTGCCGGGCGTCGGTTGCCCCTTGGCATCGACCTTCACGATGGACCCGTGGCACTGCCGGCAGCCGACGTTAACCGCGGGCTCGCCACCGACGACCTCGCCCAGGAGGTTGTCGAGCGAGCCGAGAATCTCCCCGGCCTTCGCGTGGTGCGAGCCCTTCTGCTCCGCGAATTCCCTGGCGTGGCACTGCCCGCAGTCCTGGGGCGAGACGATGATCGCGACCGTCTCGCCGTAGTGGTCGAACGCGTCAGGCTCACCGGCCTTGGCGGCATGGCACTGCGAGCACTGCACGCCTACCTTGGCGTGCTCCGAACTGCGCCACTGCAGGACGATGCCGGGCGTGGCCTGCTCGTGGCAGGTGACGCAGGTCTCCTCATCGGCGGCGTGGCCGAGGCCGGTGGCCAAGGCGGCGATGGCAAGAACGCCCGCCATCCGTCGGGCGGGCGTCGCGACGACTGCCCACATGCTGCTCATGGGTCGGCTCCGGGTGGTTGTGTGAGGGGCATCCGGCTGTATGGGAGTCCGCGACATCGGTTCTTGGGCGCCATGAAGATTGTGTTGATAAAGGCATTGTCGGGATTGGTATCCCGACCTACGAGCCACGTAGAGCGCGTAGGAGAGGGTTCTTCCTTTGACGGGGCCCTTTCTCAACACAATCTGAATGGCGCCCCTACATGGGCGGGCGCGATGAATCGCGCCCCTACACAACAACGGCCGGTGAATCGCGCCCCTACATGGGAACGGCTCGGACGGGAATCGCGGATTCCTGTTTGGCTGAGGTTCACCCTCCCGCAATGGCAAGCACAACCATGAGAGAGTCGCCCGGCGAGACGGGGGTGCGCTCACCATCTCGCCGGGTGATCGATTCACGGTTCAGAAACACGGAGAGGCCGGCAGCAAGTTCCCCGTCGTCCCCATAGAGGAGCGGGCCCAGCTCGGGATGCTGCCGCACGACATCCGCGAGGGCCTCGCCGACCGTCGCGCCCTCGGCGGAGACATCGGCCCTGCGGCCGGTGTGTCGCCTCCAGTACGGTGGAACGCGCACCGTTACCGACATTCGAGCACCTGCCGCTACCCGTGCAGGTCCTTCGCGACGAAGCCCAGGTCGTACCCCTCGAGCGTCTCCCGGCTGGGCACGCCGGTCTCCGGGTCCCAGCCCATCGCGGCGCAGTAGTCTTTGATCTCGACGATGTTGTCCACCGTGACGCCGGCGGTGTCGCCCTGCTCCAGCGGTGGGTCGCCCAGCACGCGGCGCGGGAGCTTGAAGTCCAGCGGATTGCGGACGCCCTCACGGATGTTGAAGGCCATGCGGAGGGCGCCGATCCGGCCGCCGACCTCCTGGACCTTGTCCATCGTGTACTCGACGCCCATGGCGTGGGTGAGGAACTCGGGCACGGCGGGCGCCGGGGTCACGGTGCAGCCGAACATGCAGAGGCCCGAAGCGTTGACGACGTGCCCCCAACGGCTGACGTAGGCGCCGTTCTCGCCCTTGCCGTTGTAGACATACTTGTCGGCGTGGAGGGGCTGGCCGAGGTCCGGCGGGAGGAAGGCGGCTTCGTCGAGCCAGCTGCCGTACTGCGTATGACGGCCCGGCGTTGCGTCGATCACGAAGCTGGCGCCGATGCCGGGGCTGCAGCGCGGGTCGTGCATCGGCAGCTCCTCGCCGGCGCAGTGCATGGCCGCCACCTCGGCCTCCGGGCCGATCCGGCCTACGGCGGTCTTGATGCCATCGCCCAGCACGATGCCGCCGAAGCCGGTGCCGTCGCCCATCTGCTCGGTGACCTTGACGATGGCCTCGTGGTTGCCCCAGGTCAGCTCCAGGCCGCCCGTGTCCTCCTTAGTAATGATGCCGCGCTCGTAGCACTCAATGGCGAAGGCCACAGTGCAGCCGGCCGAGATGGTGTCCATTCCCATCCGATTGCAGATGTCGTTGCAGACCGTGATGGAGGCGAGGTTGTCGTTGAGGCACATGGCGCCGAAGGCCGCGAGCGTCTCGTACTCGGGCTTGTGCCCCTCGACCTCGTAGGCGCCCTCCGCCACCTTCACGTGCCCGCCGCAAGCAAGGGGGCAGCGCCAGCAGCCGTACTTGCGGGTCTGGGTGGCGATGACCGCATCGTCGCTGATCTTCTCGGCGGTGGGGAAGTCGTGCACGGTGCCCGACCAGTTCTTGATCGGCGCGTCGCCCTTCTGGACCGAGCCGGCGGTGATTCCGCAGGTGCCGTAGCTGCTGAACAGCTCGTAGGCCGGGTTGCCCGCCTTGTAGTACTCACCCAGCACGCGTTGGCGAACGGCCTTCAGGGCATCGGCGTCGGCGACCTCGACCGGGCTTGACGGGACGGCCACGACGGCCTTGAGCTTCTTGGAGCCCATGACCATGCCGAGCCCCGAGCGGCCGGCGGCGCGCCCGCCATCGTTGATGATCGCGGCCAGGGCGCTCACGCGCTCGCCCGAAGGCCCGATGCACGCCACACGCGCCCGCTTGCCGTAGGCCGCCTGGAACTTCGCCTCGGTCTCGACACTGTCGAGCCCCCAGTAGTCAGCGGCGCACTCGACGGTCACCTCGCCATTCTGCACGAGGACGTAGACCGGGTCCTTGGCTGCTCCCGTGAAGAAGACGCCATCGAGGCCCGCCTCCTTGAGGGCCGGGCCGAAGTACCCGCCGCAGTTCGCATCGCCCCAGGTGCCCGTCTTGGGCGACTTGCCGACGGCGATGAAGCGGTTGCCGGTGATCGCGTCGGTGCCGGTGAGCGGGCCGGTCAGCAGACCGAGCATGGCCTCGGGCGCCAGCGCGTCGAGGCCGGGCTTCTGCCGCGTGTAGAGCATGTATGCGCCGAGCCCGTAGCCGCCGAGGTACTTCTCGTACAGCTCGTCGCCCGGGTCCTCGTAGGTCACCGTGCCGGTGTTCAGGTCCACGAAGGCCAGTCGGTGTAGCACGCCCTTGATCGCCATGACGCTTCCCCTTTCGCCGATCCGTGGTGGTCGGGGGTCTGTATGAGAATCCGCGGTATCGGTTCTTGGGCGCCATGAATGGCGCCCCTACATGGGCGGGCGCGATGAATCGCGCCCCTACACGGGAACAGCTCGGACGAGAATCGCGGATTCCCGTTTTGTGGGTGGTTCGACGGACCCGCGCGAGTCTCCTGCTTGCCTGTTACAGATGTCTCGCCTGGCCGGAGAGGCGGGCGATCCACCGCTCGTTGTGCTCGGTGCCGCCGTCCACGTTGGCGTTGATGAAGACCGGCAGGTCCGTTGTTTCGTCGGCCAGGATCTCGATGGCGCGGGCCACGACCGCCTGCAGGATCGCCGCGCCGAGGACAGTGGACATCGGGCCGACGCGCTGGGCGAAGTTGTCCAGGTCCACCATGGCGTCGCCCGGGTCGAGGTGGTTGTCCAAGACGAGGTCTGCGTGATCGTGGAGGAGGGTGCCGCTCGCGTGGCGGCTCTTCACGCCGGAGGCGGCGATCATCAGGGAGGTGAGGGCGATCACGAGGGCGCCCTGGCGCTTCGCTTCGATCGCGAACTCGATGGGGGCGGCGTTGCGACCGGAGCTGGAGATGACGATGACGACATCGTCGGGTAGGATGTCCTGGCCGGCGGCGAGGATCTCCGCGTAGCCGCTCAGGCGCTCGAAATGGCTGGTAATCCGTACGGGCCGCACGTCGAGGGTTTGGCCGGGGGCGTGGACGTAGTTGACGAGCATCAGGCCCGCCGAGCGGTAGAAGATCTCCTGAGCGAGGAGGCCCGAGTGGCCGCAGCCAAAGGTGTGGACGAGCCGACTGCGGCGCACGACGCCGGCGATCTTCTGCGCGGCCTGCTCCATCGCGTCGGCCTGGTCGTCCGCGATCCTCTGAAGCAGATCGACCGCCGTCCGGAAGTACCGGGCGGCGGCCGTTAGCCGACTACCGGCCATCGGAAGGCCCTCCTACTTGGGTCCCTCAGAGATACGGAAACAGTGGGGCGGGCATTCTTGCCCGCCGGGGCCCCTTGGCGGGCAAGAATGCCCGCCCCACTATTCCCGTGTTTGTGCGAAGCTCATTGCTTGGGTCCCAGGCCGGCGCGCTCTTCCTTGGTGAGGACGCGGGCGCCGATGCCGAGACGATGGACCCCGCGTTCGGCGGCGAGGGCGACGCGCGGCGACGGATCGTTGAGGGCGGCAATGAGCTGGCTCTTCGCTGCGGGATCGGCGAACTCGGCGACCGCGGCAACGGCCTTCCAGCGGACATCCTCGTCCGGGTCCTCGAACATCCAGAGCAGCGCCTGGGTCTGCGCGCGGGTCCCGATCTTCTTCAGCACCTCGCACGCATAGAGACGGACGTCGGGATTCGGGTCCCGCAGGCAGGTCGCCACCGTCATTGCGGCGTCATCGCCCTTGAGGCCGGCCATGGCCTCGACGGCGAAGCGGCGCACCTCAGGCGACGGGTCGCGGCGGGCGGCGCGCAGAAGTTGGTCCTTCACCTCGTCCGGCGGCACGACGATGAGTGCGGCCGCCGCCCTTCGCCGGACGTAGGGGTCCGGGTCGCTCAGCGCGCGGCCCAACGGCTTCGCGCCCTGCGGGACGCCGAGCACTCCGAGACCGAACGCCGCCGCCTCGCGAACCATGGGGGACGGGTCCTTCTCGAGGGCCTCGATCAGGGCAGGGGCTCCCTCGACGTAGACCGGAGCGGGGGTGGCATCCGACCGGAACGTGGCGTTGACGGTTGAGGCGAAGCGCTTCTGACCCGGATGCGTGCCGGCCGAGGCGAGGGCGATGACCACGGCGCAGCTGTGGCGCTTGGCGGGGTCGGGACTCGTGCGGAGGGCCTGCACCAACTTCGGGATCACGCGCCGGTCCTCGCGGCCGCGCTGCTCGAGGGTCATTCCGGCCTGTGCGCTGCGGTCGCCGTCCGGGTGACCCAGGTCGGCGATCAGCAGGCCGATCGACTGATCGGTGTCGGCTTGTCGCATGAAGCCCGCGTACGTCTCGGCGGCGGCGGCCTTCACCGTGCTGTCCGGGTCCGCCTTGAGCTTCTCGATGACCTCCAGCACGTCCGGGCGGCCTACCTTCCGCAGCGCGACGGCGACCGCCATCCGCACGGGCGCATGGGGGGAGTCGGCGGCCAGGAACAGAGGCTGGGGGTCCTCCGTGGCCCACGGTGACCAGGCCTCGATCGCCGCCTGTCGCACCTCGGCGCTCATGTCCCGGCCGACGGCGAGCTCGCGGACCTGGTCTCGGACCTGGTCGCGCTCCTCGCCGGCGGCCAGCTTGGCGACCCGCTGAAGCCCCGAGATTCGGAGGGAGTCGTCGTCGGAGGTGAGGTCCTTCAGGACGGCGCTGGCAGCCGCCGAAGGCTTCTTCGCCTCCTCCTTGCCCTCCTCACCAGGGGACTTCGCGGCTTCGGCCTCGTGGTCATGGCCTTCGTGCTCGTCCGTCTCGGAGGAGGCCGTCTCGGTTGACGGCTTCTCGGTCTGCCCCTTGCATCCCGCCAGGACCAAGGGCAACGTGAGTATCAGGACTGCCGCGACCAACACGACCGGCCACCCGCGCATCGCGATTCCTTCCCTGCGAACACAGAATCAGACGAGCGAAAGCCGACTGGGAACGGCCGGCTCGCGCCTTCACCAGCACCCTCTTCGTCTACCGCCTCCAACGCAACAGGCATACCCCCATGTTCCCGCCCGGCGGCGGGCCGGGGGCAGGAACTGCGGGCCGGGCGGCGAAGTGGAGGGCCATCCTCCGAACCTGAGGCGGTGCATCTCCCGTGCAGTGGGCCCTGGTCTTCGACGTAGACGGCGTGATCGCCGACACGGAGGCGCTGAACGCGAAGGCGAGCGTCGAGATGTTCCGGCAGCTCTACGGCGTGGCGGTGCAGCCGGAGGACTTCCGCCCGTTCGTGGGCACCGGCGATGAGCGGTACGTGGAGGGTGTCGCCGAGAAGTACGGTGTCACGATCGATACGCAGGCGGCGGTCTTGCGGCGGGCGGAGTGCTTCTTCGCGCTGCTGGAGTCCGAGCCGCTTCCCGCAGCACCCGGGGTGCCGGCGTTGGTCAAGGCAGCCCGGGAGGGCCCGGAGGTTGGGCTGGCCATCGCGACGTCGGGCCAGAAGGCGAAGCAGTTCCCGGTGATCGAGGGCACGGGCCTCAAGCTGGAGTGGTTCGACGTCGTCATCACGGGTGACGATGTGACCCGGAAGAAGCCAGACCCACAGATCTACGCCCTCGCGGCCGAGCGGCTGGGCCTCGCGCCGGCGAGGTGCGTGGTCTTCGAGGACGCGCCGGTAGGGGTCCAGGCGGCGCGGGCCGCGGGCTGTCCGTGCATCGCGGTCACGAGCACCGTAGCAGGTGAAGAGCTGGCGGCGGCGAACATAGTGGTCAAGAGCCTGGCCGATATCCCCTTTGCGCGGGTGGAGGCTCTGGCACTGGCGCGTGAAAACGGCTGACGCGTGATGGAACAGGAGCGCTCGGCGATGCGTCCAAAGCGCAGAGAGGTCTCCCATCTCACCAATCCGCAGGGGAAGTGAGGGACTCACATGGGAAGGGTTGCACTGATTTGCGTCGGCGTCTTGCTGGTGTGTCTTGTGATCGGGTGCGGCGGCGGAGGCGGACCGAACCCGCCACCGAACAACGCGGGGCAGATCACCGGTCGGCTGGCCGGCGCCAACAATGCACCGCAGTACACGATCACCGTCGATGGACAGCCGGTTACGGCTCGCCCCAACGCGAGCGGCGACTTCACCGTGCCGAACGTTCCCCCAGGGAACCACACGATCGGGTTCGTCGGCCCGGGCGGGATGCAGGGCGCCTATAGGGCCGTCGTGGTGCGCCGAGGCCAGAGCACGGCGATCGGTGATGTAGCGCCCACGCTGGGCGGACAGATCGCGGGCATCGTCACCAAGGTGCTCCAGGACGGGACCATCGAGGCGGTCAAGGGGGTCGAGGTGATCGCGACCTCCGCCATCAACTGGGTGGAGCCGCAGCCCGGGGATAACGAGCCGATTGGCGTGGGCCGAACCGGCGACCCGGACCAGATCGTCATCAGCGCCTTCACGAACGCGAACGGTTCGTACCTGATGGAGGCCGTGCCCTCGGGCTCCTATGACGTGACCGTGGTCGTGCCCGGCTACGATCCGCAGATCCAGTACGTGTGGGTGGATGCGGGCTCAACGGCCGTCGCTGACTTCCGCGTCTACCCGGCGCCCGAGCAGGGCGTGGGGACGGTGGAGGGGCTGGTGACCGGTGAGGGTGCTCCCATCGAGGGGGCGCACATCACGCTCACCACGGGCAGCCCGTGGCCGGTCCCGGTGCCGATGCTCGGCGTCGAGAAGTGGCTGCAGACGCGCCCCGGTGGCGGCGGAGGAATGCCGTGCGCGGACGGCGCCTGTCCTCCTCCGTGGATTGAGATCCAGGTCTTCAACACGCTCACCGACGCGCTAGGCCACTACTCGCTGAACGTGCCCATCGGGACCCACTTCATCGAGTGCTGGGCCGACGGATGGGACTGGCAAGGGCAGGACGTGACCATCGAGAAGAACCAGACCACCACGGTGGACTTCGACCTGACGAAGTGGACCGACCCGGGCGACCCCGGCGACCCGACCGACCCGCCCAAGCCCGATAACAGCTAGGCCGTTCGGGCCTCTCCCTTCGCGAGCAGCAAACAGCCGGCGCCTCGGCTCCCTGATGAGGCGCCGGCTCTTCCTTGGCCCCCGCCCCCCAGGATTTGCCGCCCCGTTGCCGCCTGTACCGCCCGGCGGCCCTCTCTCCTGGTCCCCGAAGGCGGGGCGACGTACCCAACCGCGACACTCCGGGCGCCTCGACCGGAAGCCAACCGGAAAGCCCCCGGCAGGGCGAGCGCCCGCTGGGCGAAGCGGCCGGAACAGGGCGCGGTGGGCCTGTGTTGGCCGGATTCGGGGTCCGAGACGCGCTATACGAGCCGAGAAACACCGCGCGCCACTTGACGCGCGAGAACGGAATCCGTTACTCTGCCCCTCCGGCCACGAACATCCCGTACCCGGCCGGACGGCCTGTAGGCGAGGAAAGGCTGGGACCGATGGGTCTCGGAGCGTTCTGGGGCTGCTTCATCGCCGGGCGCTTCCCCTTCATGGAGAAGAGCACGCGGCTCGTGCTTGATCGCCTCGGGTTCGAGTTCGTAGACCTGGACGGCCTCACGTGCTGCCCCGAGAAGTCGGTAGTGAAGAACGAGTCGGAGCTGAACTGGCTGGTCACCGCCGCCCGCAACCTAGCGATCGCGGAGGAGGCGGGTGTGGACCTATTCAGCCCGTGCAACGGCTGCGTGGGGTCGCTGGCGGGGGCCGCGCGGGAGCTGGGGCTGCACCGCGACCTGCGGGAGGAAGTGAACCGGCGGCTGGCACGCGTCGGGCGGACGTACCGCGGCGCGGTGAGGGTCTTCCACCTGCTGGATCTCCTGCACGACGAGATCGGGCTCGAGTACCTTGGGAAGCACGTGACGCTGCCGCTGGCCGGGCTGCGCGTGGCGGTCCACGCGGGCTGCCACCAGTCGCGGCCAAGCGTGGACGTGAACGCCGACGACCCGCTGAACCCGCGGAAGTTCGACGCGATCGTCGAGGCCATCGGCGCGAAGTCGGTGGACTACGAGACGAAGCTGATGTGCTGCGGCGGCACGCAGAACACGGCGGGGCTGGTGGAGGAGGGGGCGAAGCTCACCCGCGACAAGCTGGCGGAGCTGCGGGAGGTGGGTGTGGACTGCCTGTGCGTGAGCTGCCCGGCGTGCTTCATGCAGTACGACATCCAGCAATACGGCTTTCGGCGCGAGGGCGAGGAGTTCGAGACGCCGGTAGCCTACCTGATGGAGCTGATCGCGCTGTCGATGGGCATCCCTGTGGAGGAGCTGGCCCTGGGCATGCACCGCGTGCCGATGGAGGAGGCGGCCCGGGGGTGGGTTGCGCGGGCGGAGCGCGTGACGGGCGTGTTGGAGGGCGTGGACATGGTCGCGCTCCGGAAGTGCCTGGAGTGCCAGGCCTGCAGCGATGTCTGCGCCGCCCATCGCACGGACGAGGCGTACAGCGCGTTCGATCTGATGCAGGCCATCGTCGAGGGGCGCGTCGAGGAGGTGCTGGGGCACGAGCACATCTGGCGGTGCCTGGAGTGCTACGAGTGCCACGAACGCTGCTTCCAGCGGTTCGGGATGATCGAGCCGATGCGCGCCCTGAAGCGGCTGGCCATCGAGCGCGGGCTGGCACCCAAGGCCATCCTGTCCGGGCTGGAGGCCTTCAAGAAGACCGGCAAGCTCACGAAGCCCTCGAAGGCCCAGCGCCAGAAGCTCGGGCTGCCGGAGGTGTCGGACAGCGGCGTCGAGGAGCTGCAGGCAGTGCTCGCCGAGGGCAAGTGAGGCCGTTTCGGGTTTCGAGTTTCGGGTTGCCGCCGGGACTTGGCGCCGGCGGAGCGGCAGTTGGAGTGGCTGTGTCCGTAACCCGAGACCCGAAACCCGAGACCTGTAACCGTCGTTCGGAGCATTCCGCATGAGGCATCGCTGGGACTGGTCCAAGGAGATCTCGGGGTGCGGCCTGGCCGGGCTGATCAGCCGCCGGGGCCGCAAGGTCTCGGGCGAGGTGCCGATCCGGGCCATCGCCAACTTGCACGATCGCGGCAACGGCCTGGGCGGCGGTTTCGCCGGATACGGCATCTACCCCGACTACGCCGATCATTACGCCCTGCACACGATGTACTACAGCGATCAGGCCCAGGACCTCACCGAGGACCTGCTGCGGGGGCACTTCAGCATCGCCCACTCGGAGTTCATCCCCACGCGCCCGACGGAGGGGATCGGCGACGCGCCGAACCTGTGGCGGTACTTCGCGACGCCTCGCAGCACCCGCAGCGAGACCGAAGGCGAAGCCGACACGGTGATGAAGACGGTCATGCGGGTGAACGACGAGATCGAGGGCGCGTACATCTTCTCCTCGGGGAAGAACATGGGCGCCTTCAAGGCGGTGGGCTTCGCGGAGGACATCGGGCGGTTCTACCGACTGGAGGAGTACGAGGGCTACATCTGGACCGCCCACGGTCGCTTCCCGACCAACACGCAGGCGTGGTGGGGCGGCGCGCATCCGTTCTGCCTGCTGGACTACTCGGTCGTCCACAACGGCGAGATCTCGTCGTACGGAATCAACCGGAGGTACCTCGAGCAGTTCGACTACAAGTGCACGTTGCAGACCGACACCGAGGTGATGGTGTACCTGCTGGACTTGCTGATCCGCCGCCATGGGCTGTCGATCGAGATGGCGTGCGAGGTGCTCGCCCCGCCGTTCTGGAAGACGATTGACCGCCCGGACATGGACCCGGAGGAGGCCGAACTGCTCGAAGCCCTGCGGATCACCTACGCGCCCGCGACCGTCAACGGGCCGTTCGCGATCCTGTTCGGGCATTCGCGCGGCCTGGTGGGGTTCAACGACCGGATCAAGCTCCGTCCGATGGTGGCGGCGGAGAAGGACGACATGCTCTTCATCTCCAGCGAGGAAGCGGCGATCCATATCATGTGCGAGTCGCCGGACCGGGTCTGGACGCCGCAGGCGGGGCATCCGGTCATCGGATGGCTCGATGAGAGTGTGACGAGCTGAGGCGCGTTTGGGCGCAGCACGGATTGTGTTGAGAAAGGCAGTGTCGGGATTGGAATCCCGACCTACGACGCTACGGTTGAGGCGCCAAGATGAGGCTGGCAACGAAGTCGACCGTACCCGGTGAGTTCGTGCAGGTCGTCCACCACGACCGCTGCATCAAGTGCAAGCGGTGTGTGATGGGCTGCGGCTTCAACGCGCTGGAGTTCACCGACCGGGTCATGCCGGGCGAGAACCCATGCGTGGCGTGTCACTTCTGCACGGATCACTGCCCCCAGCAGTGCATCCAAATCCACGAGCGGCCTTACGCGCAGGCCGGCCACGATGTGTGGAGCCCGGCGATGCAGAAGCGGATCGTGCGGCAGGCGGAGAGCGGCGGCGTGCTGCTCAGCGCGATGGGCAACGACCGCCCGTGGACCGTGCTGTGGGACAACCTGCTGCTCGATGCCTGCCAGGTGACGAATCCCTCGATCGACCCGCTGCGCGAGCCGATGGAGCTGCGCACGTACCTCGGGCGCAAGCCCGAGCGCATCGAGGTGGAGACAGGCCCCGACGGCAAGCCGAAGCTCAAGACGAAGATCGCGCCGCAACTGCGGATCAGCACGCCGATCATCTTTGCCGGGATGTCGCTGGGCTCGATCAGCCTGAGCGCGCAGAAGTCACTGGCGATGGCCGCGAAGAAGATCGGCACGCTATGGAACACGGGCGAGGGCGGCCTGCACGAGGACCTGCAGGACTACGCGGACTGCGCCATCGTCCAGTGCGCGTCGGGTCGGTTCGGCGTGCATGAGGGGTATCTGAGGAACTCGGCGGCGGTCGAGATCAAGATCGGGCAGGGCGCGAAGCCCGGGATCGGCGGGCACCTACCCGGACGCAAGGTGTCCTCGGACATCGCGGGCACCCGCATGATTCCCATCGGCTCGGACGCCCTCTCTCCCGCGCCGCACCACGACATCTACTCGATCGAGGACCTACGGCAGCTCATCTACGCCCTGAAGGAAGCCACGGAGTACGAGAAGCCCGTCGGCGTGAAGATCGCGGCGGTGCATAACGTCGGGGCCATCGCCTCGGGGATCGTCCGGGCGGGCGCCGATTACGTCTACCTGGACGGCTTTCGCGGCGGCACGGGCGCTGCGCCGACGGTCATCCGCGACAACGTGGGCATCCCCGTCGAGATCGCGTTGGCGGCGGTGGATGAGCGCCTCCGAAAGGACGGCATCCGCCACGAGGCCTCGATCATCTGCGCGGGGAGCATCCGCTCGTCGGCCGACGTGGCGAAGGCCATCGCCCTGGGCGCGGATGCGGTTGCCATCGGCACCGCGGCGCTCATCACGCTGGGCTGCCACGTCTGCCAGCAGTGCCACACGGGCAACTGCTCGTGGGGGATCACCAGCCAGCGGCCGGAGTTGACCCGGCGCCTGGACCCGTCCGTGCGCGCCGAGATGGCCGCCAACCTACTGGAGGGCTGGACCGAGGAACTCAAGGAGATACTCGGCGCGCTGGGCGTGAATGCGGTAGAATCGCTGCGCGGCTCGCGCGATCGCCTGCGCGGCGTCAACCTGACGAAGGAGAGCCTCGACGTGCTGGGAGTGAAGCACGCGGGGGAGTAAGGCTGGTTTTGGGGTTTCGAGTTTCGGGTTTCGGGTTGCACGGCAGGGGGCGCCAGCAAGGCGCGGCAGCGACCTGAAACGCGAGACACGAGACACGCGACCTGAGACGTGAGGTTCGGATGGAGATCGACGCACGAGGCGTGTACTACAAGCAGCTTAACGAGCAGATTCGCGAGGCGGTCGGCCGGGGCGAGACGCGGATCGTGCTGCGTAACGTCAACGGTCAGCGCTACATCGGCGGCGGACTGCGCGGCGACGATGTGACGGTCGAGGTAAACGGCGTGCCGGGCAACGACCTGGCGGCCTTCATGGATGGGCCGACGGTGCATGTCATGAACAACGCGCAGGATGGCTGCGCGAACACGATGAATGCGGGGCGGCTGTTCGTGCATGGGGATGCGGGGGATGTCGTGGGCTACGGCATGAGGGGTGGGAGCGTCCATGTGAAGGGCCATGTGGGGTACCGCGTGGGCATCCACATGAAGGCGTACAAGACCCAGTCGCCGGTCATCGTGGCAGGGGGCACGGCGGGCGACTTCTTTGGCGAGTACCTCGCGGGCGGGACGCTGGTGCTGCTGGGCATGGAGCGCGACGGGAAGCCATTGGTGGGCGACTACTGCGGGACCGGCATCCACGGCGGGCAGATCTACCTGCGCGGTGCGTACGATCCGTACCACGTCTCGACCGAGCACATCGCGGTCGCCGAGGCGGATGCCGGGGAGATGAAGGCGATCGAGAAGGACCTGGAAGCGTTTGCGGAGGCGTTCGGCTTCACGCTGGGGGAGATTCTGTCGGAGCCCTTCACCGTTCTGCGACCGAAGTCCCATCGGCCGTTTGGGGACCTCTACGTCAACCGGCCGTAGGCGGCGGGCGGTGTGCCTGCTCGACGCGCTCGGGGTCGATCTCGCCAAGGCCCCGCTCGATCTCCTTGACGGCTGCGCCGTAGCGCTTGCGGGCTACCTGCAGCGCCTCCGCCATGTTCTCCGCCTTCCCCGGGTTCGGCTCCTGCCAGCCCTCCCAGCCACCACATAGCTTCTCGTAGCAGCGGTCGAGGGCGTCGGCCTCCTCGTCGAACAGGACGGCGGCCTGCCCGAAGTGGCCGGCAGCCCGGGGGTACTTCGGCGCGATCTCGCGCAGGAAGTCGGCGGCCATGCGGTGCGTGCTGCGGTAGACGCCGAGGCAGTACCGGTCCCCTGCCTCCGGGACCTTCTGCGGGTTGGCGCGGTAGTTGTGGACCCACGCGTCGTAGCAGGCCTTCCCCTTGCGGAACTTCCAGGGCGCTTCCTTGTCGCCGGCGTTGTCCAACTCGGCGTCTCGCGGCGCATGGCAGTCGCGGATGGCCTCCTCGAGCGCCGCCAACTCAGCCTCGCGTGCGTCGAGTTCGCCGGTCTTCTTGCCGATCAGCAGCGCCCCGTACGCCGGGCAGATCTCGACCGCTTTGGCCATGCGCGTCTGGGCGGCCCGCCAGACATCCGGCTTGCCCGCAGTGTACGAACCGAAGCCGATGAACTCGCCCTTCTCGTCGTCGAAGCCGCTGACCACATCCCACTCGGCGTTGGTGAAGGCGTGCCATACGAGCACCGCCCGCCCCGCGCGGATCTCCTGCGTGACGCGCTCGACGACCTTCGGCACGTCGCGCTCGGGGTCGAGGCCCTCGCCGGTCAGCGTGCACTCCTCGAAGTCGTAGCCGAGGAGCTTCAGGAGGTCCTGAGGGCCCATCGCGCCGTTGCACGTCGGCGCACAGGGGCAGATGCCCGCGATGCGAAAGGCCGCCCCGGAGAGGCCCTGGATGTATGCGGGTGAGTAGGTTTCGCCGCGCTGCGCGAGGACGATGCGGAGGCCCTCGAACATCGGCTCGCAGACGCGGTAGTGATCAACGCCCTCGACGACCACGGTCTCACCTCCTGCCCGAGCAACGGAGGTCGCGATGGCGGCCAGACCGAGCAGCGTTGGCATGTCCAGACCCCGGCCTATCGGCCGACGGACTCAGAGGGAACCAGAGGAGGCCACCGCCAACAGGGGACAGTCCCGTTTTCGGCGGTGAGGCTGCCGAAAACTGGGACAGTCCCAACGGCTCCACCCCTTCTCGGACGCGCCGTCAGACCTCGTCGGGCAGCAGCTCGCTCACGCTGAGGTTGCGGTGGATGTGGTCGATGGCCTCGGCCAGGAGGCCCGCGATGCTCGCGACCGTGATCTTCTCGCTGGCGTAGGCGCGTTCGGGTGCGGTCGTGTCGCTGACGATCAGCTTGGAGAGCTTGGAGGCCTCGATCTGCTGGACGGCGGTGCCGCAGAGGATGGCGTGGGTGATGCAAGCCACGACCTCCTTGGCTCCGCCCTTCAGGACCTCTTCCGCTGCGTTCACGAGCGTGGAGCCGCCCAGGATCATGTCGTCCCAGATGACCGCGCGGCGCCCCTTGACGTTGCCAATGAACGCTGCGGTCTCTACCGATTCCGGGTCTTCCTCGGGATGGCGTTTGAGGACGACGGCAACGTCCACACCCAGCATCTGCGCAAGAGCCATGGACTTCTCCATGGCGCCCTCGTCCGGTGCAACGACGACCGAGTCGTTGCGGTTGTACCCGAGCTTCGCGAGGTGCTCCGCGAGGACGCCCAGCGCGGTCAGGTGGTCGAAGGGGATGTCGTAGAAGCCCTGGATGGCGCGTTCGTGGAGGTCCACGGAGATGACGCGGTTGGCGCCGGCGGCGCGCAGCATGTTCGCCAGGACCTTCGCGGCGATAGGCTCGCGGCCGCGGACCTTCTTCTCCTGCTTCGAGTAGGGGAGGTACGGCGCGACCACGGTGATGCGGTCGGCCGAGGCGCGCAAGGCCGCGTCCACGAGCAGCATCAGCTCCATGATGCGGTCGTTCACCTGGTCGGCGAAGGACTGGAAGATGAAGACGTCCGCCCCGCGAACGTTGGTCTGGAGCTGAACGCGCGTCTCGGCGTTCGCCCACTTGCCGACCAGCGCCGGGGAGACGCTCTGGGGCTTCCGGTTGATGCGGCTCAGGTGCTTGGCGACGGCCTCGACGAGTCGCTGAGCACCCGTGCCCGCGAAGAGACATCGCTTCGAGTATTGCGGCAACGTGACTGCCTCCTTCCTGGGGAGCGTGCCGACGCCGGTCCGGTGACCGAAGCTCAACGGGGGGCAGTAACAAGAGGGCGCGGGCCGACAAACACAGGCCCGCGCGGTGCCCCTCCCGCACCCGTATGCTATCCCACGGACGGGGGCCTGTCAAGCAACTCCGACCCGTGGTATAATCCGGCAGCCTGACCACTCTCCGCCGACCGGACGAATGACCTGATGGAACCCGTGATCCGAACATCCGGTCTCACCAAGCGCTTCGGCAAGCGGGTTGCGGTCGATGGGCTCGACCTGGAGGTTGGGCCTGGGGAGATCTTCGGCTTCCTGGGCCCGAACGGCGCGGGGAAAAGCACGACGATCCGCCTGCTGCTGGGCCTACTGAGGCCGCAGGGCGGGGAGGCGTGGGTTCTCGGCGCGCGCCTGCCCGGGGAGCGCCTGCGGGTGGGCGACCGGGTCGGCGCGATGGTGGAGTCGCCGGCGTTCTACGACTACCTCTCAGGGCGGCGCAACCTGGAGCTGCTCGCGCGCCTGTCGGGGGGCTGCGAGCGGAAGCGGATCGACGAGACGCTGGAGCTTGTGGGTCTGAGTGACCGGCAGCACGACCGCGTCGGGGGCTACTCGCACGGTATGCGGCAGCGGCTGGGGATTGCGCAGGCCCTGCTGCCCAAGCCTGAACTGATCATCCTCGATGAGCCGGCCACGGGCCTCGACCCGCAGGGCCTCGTCGAGGTCCGCGAACTCATGCGACACCTCCGCGACGATGAGAACATGACGATCTTCCTCTCCAGCCACCTGCTGCACGAGGTGGAGCTGATCTGCACCGACGTGGGCGTGGTGTCCGGGGGCAAGCTGATCCGGCGCGGCAAGGTCGCGGACCTGCTGGCGCGCTCGACGGCGCAGGCCGATGTGCAAGTGGACGACCTGTCCCGCGCGGTGCAGGTCGCGGGGACGCTTCCGTACGTGACCGGGACTGAAGTCCGAGATAGCTGGATCCGAGTCACGCTGAGCGGCGACCTGATCGCCGACCTGAATCACGACCTGGTAGGCGCGGGCCTGCGTGTGTCGGCGCTGACCCCGGCGCGCTCCTCACTGGAGGAGATCTACCTCACCCTCATGGCGGAGAGTGGGCATGTGGGCGGCCCTACGGGTTGAGTTCAGCAAGTTCTACCGTCACCGCGCCACGTATGCGGGCTTCGTGCTGCTGCTTGGGCTGTCGGGGCTGGTGGTCTACGCCGCCGCCAAGGATGCCCGCAACCACGAGCGGCGCGCCAAGGCCGAGATCCAGCGTTCCCTGGGCGGCGACTTCATCGTCTCGGGGAAGATCATGACGGCGGCCTTCGTGCCGCGCGCGATCCTGTTCGCGAAGCTGCCGGTGTACGTGTTCCTGGCCGCGATGGTCGCGATGGCCGCGGGGGGCGCGGTCGCCACGGAGTACTCGTCGGGCACGCTACGGACGCTGCTGTGTCGGCCTGTCCGCCGGACGTACGTGGTCCTCGCCAAGTGGCTGGTGAACTCGACGCATGCGGTGAGCCTCACGCTGTTCCTCGGGGCGACGGGACTGGGGATCGGCTACATCTTCCTCGGTGGCGGAGACCTCGTCTGGATCGACATGCAGCGAGGCGGAGGCTTCCAGATTGTGCCTGAACTCGAGGCGATCCGCAACCTGACCTTCGCCTACCTGCTGCAAGGGCTGTCGATGATCGCCATCGCCTCCATCGCGCTGTGCATGTCCTGTGCGGTCGGTCGGGGCGCCACGGCGGCGGGAATCACGGTCGGCTTCCTGCTGCTGAGCGGCATGGTCGCCGTGATGCCCTTCGAGTCATTGGAGAAGATCCAGCCGTATCTGCTGACCACCCACATGGCCGCCTTCGAACACGTCCTCGACAAGGCCCCGGACTGGGCCGAGATCCGGAAGGCGGTTCTCTGGGTCTCCGGCTATGCCGCGACGGGCCTCCTGGGGGCCATCGTGATCATGGGGCGGAGGGAGATCAAATGCTGACGAACACACCTCGCCGGGGGCCTGGCAGGGCAGCGTGGTGCGCCCTCGCGGCCCTCGGGGCGGCCTGCCTGGCAGGTGCGGCTTGGGCCGCTCCGACCGCGAACGAGGTCCTCCGTCGCGCGCTCGACTTGAGCGCCGAAGTCAACGACTACACCGCCCAAGTGCAGGTGCGGAGCAGCTTCGCGGGGGCTCCGGACGAGATCCCGACCTTCACTGTGTACTTCAAGCGCCCCGACAAGGTGAGCATCAAGAGCAAGAGCCTGGTGATCGTGCCGAGGGATGCGTTCACCTTCGGGAACCTATCCAAACGGATCGAGGAAGACGCGGAGATCATCCTGGTTGGCACGAAGACGGTGAACGGTGTGCCGCTCTACACGCTGAAGATCAAGCCGAAAGAGCAGGACGAGCAGGGGCGGGTGCTGGTGACCATCGACGGGGGCCGGTGGACGATCCAGCGCATGGAGGTCGTCGAGGGCCAGCAGACGCACCTGACCCTGGACTGGCAGCACACGCTGGTCGGGGGCCGCTATTGGATGCCGTCGATCATCACCTGCCGGGCGCCCAACGTGCCCCGAGCGGATGGCGGCAAGGGGGCGGAAGCCACGATCACTTTGACGGGCTACCGGGTCAACACGGGCCTGAGCGACGCGTTGTTCCAGTCCTCCGGCGGCTGAGGCCGCGGCGTCCTGCGGAGAGGCCATGGTTGCGCCTGAGACTGAGCCTGCCTCCGACCAGCGCGCCGAGCGCGTTTTGCTGACGCGCGCCCGCCGGGGGGAGCTGGAGGCCTTGCGGGGCCTGGTGCACCGCTATGCCTCACTGGTGTGGGCCGCCTGCGCGCAGGTGACCGCGGACGAGGCGGCGGCCGCGGCTCGCTTCGGCGAGTGCTGGGACGCGGTGCTTGATTCGCTGGGGACGGCCCGGCGGCGGCCCGACCTGGCGATGTTGATCCTGGAGGTCTGCCAGGAGCGGCTGGCCGAGACCGCCCCCGAGGAGGCTGTCGAACGGGCCATCGCCTCCGCGCATCATCTGGCTTCGGAGAGCAGCGCGTTCCTCGAAGCGCCTTCCGCCGCGCTGCTTCCTGTGACGGACCGCCTCGCCGAACACGGCGAACGCCTTCGCCGGGAGACGGCCGACCGCCGGGCGAGCCGGCAGCGAACGATCCTCCTGCCGAGCGCCGTCGCCCTGGCCTTGCTCGTGGGCGCCGTCGCCGCAGTCGTCGGCGCCTCTCACCCCTCTACGGAGGACTTCCTGGCGCGTTGCCTTCGCAACCGGGTGGTGGCCGGCGACCTCGTCCCGCGCTACCGGGACATCGTGGCGCCGCCCTTCGAGGTCGCTGAGCGGCAGCCGGCGGAGGCGCGGCAGTACGAAGAGGTCGGCCTCATTCTGGAGGAGCTGGCCAACATGCCGGCAGGCGTACAGGCCGAGCAGACCGCCCGCATCCAGCGAAGAGTTCAGGCGCTGGACCTGATCGACTTCTGCGCGCACGAGGCCGAAGAGCAGCGCGGGGCGAACCGTACCGTCATGGAAGAGGTCTGCCTCGTGTTGGAGGAACTGACGAACCTATGAGGCGTCGAGCGGCGTGGGCAGCCTGGGTGCTCTTGCCGGCTCTGGGGACCCTTCTGGTCTCCGGGTGCAGTGACCGCGCGCGGCGCCAGTTCCGAATCGCGGAAGCCCTGCGCCTTCAGAACAAGCCCGATCTGGCGGCCGCCCGCTACGAGCAGTTGGTCCAGAAGCACCCCAATCACCCGGTGGCGGCAGCCGCGCACTTCGAGCTGGCCTCACTGTACCGGATCTACCTCGCCGACCCCCAGAAGGCGTTGGTGCACTACCAGACGATTGCCGACCGCCATCCGAGGAGCACGTATGCCGACAACGCCCTCCAGTGGATCGCGTCGATGGGGCGGGCAGCGAAGAACGTCCAGCTCATAAGGACCGCGGTGAACCGTCTGGAGGCCGAACACCCCGAAAGCCGCTCGGGCTGCGCCCGGGCGCGGATCCAACTCGCGCTGGCGCTCCTGGAGGCGGGCCGACCCGAGACGAAGTCGGTCTGCCAGAGCATCCTGGAGAAGTACCCCGATCAGCCGAACCAGTGCGCGCAGGCCCAACTGATCCTCGGGCGGGCTTTCGAGAAGATCGACAAGAATGACGAAGCCGCCGTGAAGCAGTGGGAGAGCGTCCGCAAGAACTTCCCGGAGACGACCAGCGCGGTTGACGCCTACCAGCGCATCGGGTGGTTCTACTACGCTCGCGGCGGTTCTCCGAAGGGCAAGCCGGCGACAGCGCCGCTCCCCAAGAGGCGAATCGACGGCGTCCCCGCCTTCGCCCATGAGGGCGGCGGCGTGCAGGCAGTGACCCTCGACGCGCTGGCGGTTCTCCTGAAGCACCGCGGGACTAGCGCCGACCTCAACACGCTGATGGCGGTCTCAGGCACGGCCTTTCAGTTCGTCTATGACCCGCAGAACCGCAGCCTCGGGTCGGCCGTGTTCGCCGACAACCCACTCCAGGCGAGTGCGTCGGCCTATGGGTTCTCGTCGCTGGAGAGTTCCAGCAGCACCGCCGAAGAGGCCATGCTCAGCCTCTGCCAGGCGGTGGACCGCGGCAAGCCGACGATGGTGCCGCACACCGACGGCGACTGGGTCGTCGTCATCGGCTATGACCGGGGCAGCAAGCAGTTCGTCTACGTGCGGCCCGGCGGCGGCGAGCGGACCCAGGGCTTCGAGGAGTTCGCCGGCCGCTGGAAGGCGGCCACGGACCAGGCGGGCGGGGCACTCGACTCGTTCTATCAGTTCGCACTGGGGCCGCGCAAGACCGAGGCAACCTCGGCCGACCTGGTGCGCGCGGCCTCGCGTCGCGGCGTCGCGCTGCTTCTACAGCGTCCGGCGATCTTCGGGTCGCCAGGGGGCACTGCCGGCTATGACGCCCTGGTCAAGGATCTGCAGGCCCACGCTACCGAGACCGTTCCTGAGGATGCGGCCGATCTGGCCTCCTGGGCCGACGGACCGCTGATGACCTTGCGGGATAGCCGGACCGCGGCGGCCCAGTTCCTGGAGCAGCGTGCGGGGGAACTCCCCGGCGCGATGAGTTCGCACGCGCGGACGGCCGCCGCCCTGTACCGCTCGCTGGCCGCCAAGCTCGCCCAGTTGCATGACGGCTTCCCGCGTCCCCCCGAGGGCGCACAGCCGGGCGTCCCGCAGCCCGGCTACCGGGACGCCGCCCTGGCGGCGGTGAGGATGGCCGGGGAGGCCCTCGACACCGACCGCAAGGCCGTAGACCAGCTCTCGAGCCTGGCCGCGGAGTAGCGCCATGCTCTTCTCGCGAGAGACGCGCAAGAAGCTCTCGGCCCTGCGCCGCCGGTTGCCGTCCGATGGCCCAACGGCCGCCGAGCCGGAAAGCCAGCCCCCGCAAGAGGCCCCCTCCGCCCCGCAACCCGACCGGTCGAGCGACAGCCTGCCCGGCGCACCCGTGCCGGTCGAGGTGCTCCTACCCGGCGAGGTCGTCGAGAACGACTTCGGCACATGCTACGTGATGCGCCCGGAGATCGGCGGCGTGCAGCCACTTGCAGTCGGCCCATCGGCTGCGTTCATCGACATCGAGACGCTCGGCCTGTCTTCGATGCCGGTGTTCCTGGTGGGCATCCTCCATCGGAATCAGGGCGGTCTTGAGCTGACCCAGATCCTCGCCCGCGACTTCCCTGAGGAAGCGCCCCTGCTCGCCGAGACGCTGGCCGCGCTGCGGGGGATAGAAATCTTGTTCAGCTACAATGGGGCGACCTTCGATCTGCCTTTGCTCGAAGAGCGGGCCATCTACCACGCCGTGGACTGGCTGCTGGCGGCCGAGCACGTCGATCTTCTGAAACCGGCGCGGCGGCGGTTCCGCGGGCGCTTCCCGGATTGCCGGCTGCAGACGCTGGAGACGATGCTGTGTGGGCGCACGCGCGAGGACGACATCCCCGGCGCCGAGATTCCCCGTCGCTACCAGGAGTTCGTCCGATCGCAAGACGCTCGGCTCCTGGAGGTCGTCATCCGCCACAACCAGCTCGACCTGCTGACCCTTGCGGAGATCGTGCCCCACTGCCTGGAGTGAAGGGCGTTCCATCCTGGTCCACGAACTCCCGCCCCACATGCGACGACCCTCCGGAGGCGCACCATGGACACACTCAGCCGGATCCTCGACTCGGGAATCACGGCCGTCATTCGCGCGAAGAGCTCGGAGCATCTCATCAGCGTGGTGGAGGCCATCAAGGCCGGGGGCGTGGAGTGCATCGAAGTCACGATGACGACGCCGAACGCCCTGGCTGTCATCAGCGAGGCCGCGCGGCGCTTCGGGCACGAGGCGGTCATCGGCGTGGGCTCGGTGCTAGATGCCGAGACCTGCCGGGCGGCCATCCTGGCAGGCGCGGAGTTCGTGGTTGGTCCGACGCTGGACCTCGGCGTCATCGAGATGTGCCGGACCTACAGCAAGCCCGTCATCCCGGGCGCCCTCACGCCGACCGAGATCCTCGCGGCCTGGCGCGCCGGCGCCGACCTGGTGAAGGTCTTCCCGGCCGGCGTCGTGGGGCCGGGCTACTTCAGGGATGTGCTCGCGCCGCTCCCGCAGGTGAGGCTCGTCCCGACCGGCGGCGTGGACCTGAACACGGCGGGTGACTTCATCAGGGCAGGCGCCGCGGCGCTTTGCGTGGGAAGCGCGATGACCCCGAAGGACGCCATGGCGGAGGCCAAATGGGACGTGCTGACCGACTTGGCGGCGAAGTTCGTGGCGGCCGTCAAGGCGGCACGGGGAGGGTAGGGAGTCTCGGGTTCCGGGTTGCGAGTTTCGGGTTGGCTATTCGGGCGTTGGAGGGGAGCATGCTGAAGGCCCGCTGGGGCATCATCGGCACGGGGATGATTGCGAAGGTGCTGGCGGACGCGATCAACGCGGCGGACGCGGCGGAGCTGGTTGCGGTCGGCAGCCGCGATCCGGACCGGGCGAAGGCCTTCGCTGACGACAAGGGCGCGGCCAGAGCGCATGGGTCCTACGAGGACTTGTTCGCCGACCCCGAGGTCGAGATCGTCTACAACTCGTTGCCAAACTCGCTGCACTGCGAGTGGACGGTCAGGGCCGCCGAGGCCGGGAAGCACATCCTCTGCGAGAAGCCGCTGTCCGTCACGGTCGAGGAGGCGCAGCGCATGTTCGCGGCCGCGGACGCGAACGGCGTGAGGCTCATGGAAGCCTTCATGTACCGCTGCCATCCGCAGACGGCGAAGCTGAAGGAGATCGTGGACTCGGGCCGAATCGGCGAGCTGCGGCTGGTCCATTCGACCTTCTCCTTCTTCATCGGCGACCCCGCGAACATCCGACTCAGCGGACCCCTCCACGGCGGCGCCCTGATGGATGTCGGCTGCTACTGCACCAACCTGTCGCGCTTCATCGCGGGTGCCGAGCCGACGGCCGTCTTCGCCGCCGCGAAGTTCGGCGAGGACAGCGGCGTGGATGAGAGCTTCGCAGGCACGCTCATCTTCGAGGGCGGCATCCACGCGCAGTTCGATGTCGGCGTCCAGCACGCGGGCCGTAGCAGCGCCGAGATCGTCGGCAGCACGGGCCGGATCGAAGTGCCCGTGCCCTGGAAGCCGGGCGATGCGTCGAAGATCGTCGTCCACGACGCCTCCGGTCGCGAGGAGATCGAGATCGCCGGCGCCAGCCCGTACGTCCTGCAGGTCGAGCACTTCGGGCGCGTGGTCACGGAGGGGGAGGCTCCCATCCTGTCCCGTCAGGACAGCCTCGGCAACATGGCGGCGATCTGCGGGTTGCTGGAATCGGCGAGGACGGCGAGGGTCGTGGCGCTCTGAGGCCGTCCGGCAACCTCCTTGTAGGGGCGGTTGTGGGGGCTGCAATGGTCAACCGCGAGTTGCGTGACCTGTTGGCGACGTGGATCGAGGGTTTCCTCCGCGACCCGATCGACGGGCCGGCGCTTGGGCGTGGGTTCAGGCGCTTCGCGACTGCCTCGAAGGAGGCAGGGCACCCCGATCCGGCGGTCCTGGCGGTGGTCGTCCGGCTGTGGCAGGAGTTTCCGGAGTACACACTGCGAGGCCCCGTCGGTGAAGGCGCTGGCCTTTTCCCCAATGTGGGGTCGGGCAGCCTGTCGCCGGCGTCGTGGAACGCGTTCGTGCGGGCGGCGCTCTTCCTGCGGTCTGACCGCGAGATCGAGTGGCCGGAGGAGCAGTGGGACCCGTACGACACCGCGGCAGACCCACCGGACTACCTGGCGCTTGCACTGGTGCTAGGCGCGACGGCTGTGGGCTTCATCGCTCTCTACCTGCTGATCTGCCGGCAGTGGACTGCCGGGCTGGTCCTCGCGGTGATCGCGGCGATTCTCGCCGGCCTGCGCTCCCGTGTGGGCGACCCGCGGCCGAAGGCGTCAGTACCGCCAGCTGGCGACCCGTCGGCCTTCCCGTTCCTCAGCCAGAGCGAAGTGGTGGAGGAACTCGGCCGCCAGGGCGAGCCGCCCGTGCCCTTCAAGCCGGAGTCGCCGGACGGCCGGTGAGGGGCGGGCACCCCGGCGCACCTTTTTTTTCGCGGGCCGGCAGGAACTCCTGGGAGGACGCCGAAGTAGGGGAGAGTGATCGTCTGGGACGTGTGACGTGGACCTTGTGACTCGGATCGGTCGGTGATCGGGCGCGCACCGCGCCCAGGAGACCCCCGGGAGCCAGGAACTCCACGGGCTACACGCAGCGTACGCCGTAGCAGGGCCCGGGAGGGCGCCATTGCCTTCCGGCGACAACCGAAGTCGTGAGAGAACGGGGAGCGGTCGATCCGCTCCTCGTTCTGGCTTCACCGGCTCAAAGACGGCGCGCCGCGACGGCCTCCCGGTAGACGGCCAGCGTCCGCTCGGCGATTCTCTCCCACGACAGATCGGTCGTCGCCTTCCCGTGAGCCTTGCGGCCCATCTCTCGTCGCTTCTCGGGGTTGTCGAGAATCGCCACGACAGCCTTCGCGAGGGCTTCCTCATCCCTCGGTGGGACGACAAGGCCCGTCTCCCCTTGGTCCACCACCTCCGGCAGGCTGCCGACGTTCGTCACCACCACGGGTTTCCCGAACGTGTACGCGAACGCCAGGACGCCGCTCTGGGAGGCCTCCGTGTACGGGAGCACGACGACACTGGCGCGCCGGAACAGGTCGGCCGACAGATCGCGGCTCACGAACTCGTTGTGCACCTCGAAGCGCTCCGGGTGAACCATCATCGCCCGGTAGCGGGCGAAGTCCTCGCCCTGTCCGCCGATGATGATCTTCAGGTTGGGGATTGCCTGCGAGATCGCCGGCTCCGCGCGGATGAGGTACTCCAGGCCCTTGTACTCCCAGATGCGACCGAAGAAGAGGACCGTGTCGGGCTCCTCCGGCACCGACGCGTCGCCCCAGGTGAGGTAGTGGAGGAAGTTGCCGTGGGGGATGACATGCACCTTGCTCTCGGGCGCGCCCTCGTCCTCGACCATCATCCGCTTGAGCGCCTGCCCGTGCACGATGAGGCGGTGCGCCGCCCGCCGCGCCATTCGCCGGATGAAGGGCACGCGCTTCGCCTGCCGGTGGCCCGGATGGCGCTCGACATCATGCACCGTGTTCACCAGCGCCGCCCGCTTTGCGATCCAGGGCGCCTGGAGGTCGAACCAGGGGTTCACCTCCTGCATGTGGACGACGTCCGGCGCCATCGCGAGGATGTCGCGCGCCAGCTTCCGTCCCCACAGGTACCCGCCGAGCGACATCACGCGCGGGAGATCGACCTCGTGGCGCGTGACCGCGGGATCGATGGCGCCGAGGATGTGCTCGGCCTTCCGCCGCGCGATGACCAGCGTCGTGTCCGCGAGCTTCGCCATCGCGTTCGCGAGGTGGACGGTGTAATCGATGAAATGCAGCGCCGCAAGGACGACTCTCAATCGCGGGTCCTCTCTGGGGCGGGAGTTCGGCCGGGAGTTCGGGGGAATTGAGGGACACGATCCCAATTCGATACGACCGAATTGGGTCATGTCCCTCAATTCCCGGTGGGTCATGTCCCCGCATTCCCTTCAGTGCTCGTCGTCGTCGGCATAGGCCAGGGCGATTGCCCGGCGGGGGTCGAACATCTCCTCGATCGGGCCAAGCTGCTGCTCCAGCTCGCAGGGCGGTTTGTAGGTCTCCAGGTCCTCGCCGCGCGCGAAGCCCTTCGCCAGCTCGACGTAGTACAGGAAGTTGCGCAAGGGGATGTCGGGCGGGACGCCGTGGTCCACATGCGGGATGTACCCGCCCTGCTCGTGGGCGGTGCGGAAACGGCGAGCCACCTCGGCGCGCGCCTGCTCGCGGCTGAAGCGCAACTCCCGCTTGTCGATACCGCCGTGGATGAAGATGCCGGGATAGCGCGCCAGAATCTCCTCGGGCTCGTTGCCCGCGGCGATCTCGATGGGCTGAATCCCATCGAGACACTCCGGGTACATCGTATCGAGGATCTGGTTGTTGTAGCCGTCGCAGTCCATCACAACGGCCCGCACGCCGCGCTCCTTGAGGAACTCGTACAGCTTGCGGTAGCACGGCACGAGGAACTCGCGCATCTTGGCCGGGGAGAGCATCGCTTGACCCTTGAAGGCCATGTCCTCATTGGTGATGAGTTCATCCACCTCGATGTGCTTCAGGGGCTCGTCGAGCAGCTCCATGAGGAACCAGGTCCAGAACTCGAACATCTCGTGCACGAGCGCCGGCTGGTCGTAGACCATCAGCGACAGCCCCTCGAACCCGCACCAGTCGCGCGTGCGCCAGTACGGCCCGGGCACGGTCACCATGACGGGCACCGCTGAATCGCGGCACCGCTCGAGGTGGTTGCGCCAATCCTCGTTCGCGGTGCGCGCGGGATCGTGAGGGTCGAAGCGCTGCTTCATCGCCTCGAAGTCCGCCGGGCACTTCACCGGGAACTCGATGTACTTGCGGGTCTGGAACCCCTCGGTCGGCTGCGCGATGGCGTCCAGGCGCTTGACGCCCCACGAGTCGACCCAGATGCGCTTGTTGCCGTCGATCTCCAGCGTGACTTCCTCGAAGGGCGGGCGCCAACCGCAGTCCAGCGTGCCGATCCCCGTGGCGCCGTCCTCGCCGACGAACCGATGCCAGTTCGCCTGCTGCTCCTCGGAGAGGCCCTGCTTGCGCCAGGCCGCGAACGTCGAGGCGCGCGGCCCGCCGAAGGTGTAGGGAAGCCGATCGGGGCGTTCGTGCCGGATGATCGCCTGGAAGCGTTGGCGTGCGGTCATGGCGTGCGGAACCTCACGGCCTTGAACTTGCGCATGTGCTCGGTGATCGCGACTTCGACGGGCAGGCGCTCCATGCTCGATGCGCCGTAGAAACCGTGGACGCCCTGAGTGCGCTGCAACACGTACTCGGCATCCTCGGGCTCGGAGATCGGGCCGCCGTGGCACAGGACGATCACGTCCGGGTTCACGGCCTTCGCGGCGTCGGCGATCTCCTGCACCCTGGCGGGCGCCTCTTCGAGGGTCACCGCCGTCGTCGCGCCGATGGAGCCCTTGGTCGTCAGGCCCATGTGGGCGACGACGATGTCGGCCCCCGCCTCGGCCATCAGCCGGCCCTCGTGGGCGTTGAAGCAGTAGGGCGTGGTCACCAAGTCCATCGCGCGGGCGAGGCGGATCATCTCCACCTCCAGCCCGTAGCCCATGCCCGTCTCCTCCAGGTTCTGGCGGAAGAGCCCGTCGATGAGGCCGACTGTCGGGAAGTTCTGCACCCCCGCGAAGCCGATGGCCTTGACCTCCTGCAGGAACTTGTCCATCTGGCGGAAGGGGTCGGTGGCGCATACGCCTGCGAGGACCGGCGTGTCCTCGACGATGGTCAGCACCTCGCCGGCCATCTCCATGACGATGGCGTTCGCGTCGCCGTAGGGCATCAGGCCCGCCAGCGATCCGCGCCCCGCCATGCGGTAGCGGCCGGAGTTGTAGATGATGATGAGATCGACGCCCCCGGCCTCCTCGAACTTGGCGCTGATCCCGGTCCCGGCGCCCGCGCCGATGATCGGGACGCCGGCGTCGATGCTCTTGCGCAGACGGGCGAGGACTTCGGAGCGAGTGAACGACATGGGGTATCCCTCCGTTCCTGGGCTGCCGAACGCCGGCAGAACTCAGCGTCGGACTGGCTCAATGGGCGACCTGGTAGATGAGAGGACGGTAGCGGGGTTCTGGTATGGGCTTGCCGGCCGCGCGCGCGGCCTCCAGCCAAGCTGCCTTGGCCCTCGCGACCTCTGCCAGCGCCTGCTCGGGCGTGTCGCCGAAGGCTGAGCAGTGCTCCAGGTCGGGAATGTCAGCGATGTAGCCGCCATCCTCGTCGCTGTAGAAGATGTTGATGTGGTAGTCGGTCATTCCACACCTCCCCGGCCCCTCCCTCACCGCTGTGGCGGCTCGATGATGACGCCCGGCATGGCTCGCAGCTCCGCCTCGGGGCCGGGCGGCGCGTAGATCGCCAGGATGGCCATCGTCCTCTCGCCGGTGTTCACAGTGGAATGGTACACGTCCGGCGGGATGTGGACAAGGACGCCGGGCCCGATCTCGCGCTCCTGCCGGCCGCTCGGCGCATCGACAACCTGCCAGCCCTTGCCGCTGATCACGTAGAGAATCTCCTCAACGCCCGGGTGATTGTGGCGGTCGTGGCCCCCGCCCGGCTCGAGCTTCACGACGCCCGCGCTGAAGCGCTCGGCGGCGGTTACGCGCGGCTCGCTCAGCCACGACAGGCGGCCCCAGTCGAAGACCTGTGTCTCCACGTCGGCCTCTTCGACGAACACGAGCTTCTCGTCACAGCCCATCATGCACCTCGCTTGCGGGCGATCAGCTCCAGCATCATCTCGACCGCGCGGCTGGAGAACGCCGCGTCGTTGATGTTGGCATCCAGTTCAGCGTAAGGGATGTCGCTGCGCAGGTTCTCGCGGAGGACATCGAACATGGCGGAATCGGCCTCGCGGTCGCAGAACGGCTGCCCCTCGCCGTCGAGGATCGACACGCCGCGCAGAGGGACCAGGAGCGCCACCGGGCCTTTCGCGGCGTTGGCCTTCCCGGCGAAGACCGCGCCCATCAGGCGGTTCTCCTCGACATCCGTCCGCATCAGCGTGACCGACGGGTTCCACTCGTAGAGCAGGCGATCCGCGTCCCGGTACTTCGCGGGCACCGTGTCGAGCGGGCCGAAGTTCGCCATGTCCACGCAGCCGGGCACGATGAGATGCGGCACGCCCATCTCGCCGGGCGCGCTCAGGCGCTCCGGCCCGGCGTCGAACACGCCCCCGCACACGGTGTCGGCCCATTCGGTGGTCGTGATGTCGAGCACCGCATCGACCAGGCCCTCACGCACGAGGGATTCCATCGTCCGTCCGCCGGCGCCGGTGGCGTGGAAGATGAGGACCTCGTAGCCCTCGGCCTCCAGCGCCTTCGCACACGCGTTCACGCACTCCGTGGTGTTGCCGAACATCGAGGCGGCAATCACCGGGCGGTCTTCCGCGACTGGCGTCACCTCCGCCGCGACCATGCCGCAGATCGCGCCGGCCGCGCGGGCAAAGATGATGCGCGAGATGCGGTTGACCCCGGCCACATCGACGATAGAGGGGATCATCGTCACGTCCTTGGTGCCGACGTAGGCTGAGGTGTCCCCCGAGGCCGCGGTGGAGACACAGACCTTCGGCACGCCTACCGGCAGCGCGCGCATGGCTGCCGCCACGACCGTCGAGCCACCCGTGCCGCCCATGCCGATGATGCCGTCCAAGCAGCCCTCGTCGAACAGCCTCCGGACGACGACGGGCGCCCCGGCCGTCATGGCCTTCATCGCCTCGCCGCGGTCGTGGCGCTCGCGGAGGTCAGACAGCTTGGCGCCACCCGCTTCAGCGACCTCGTCTGCCTCGACATCCACCGGGAACACGCTCGTGGAGCCCAGCACTCCCGTGTTGGCGGTCAGTACCCCGTGTCCTTGCGCGAGGATTCGCTCTCGCAGGAAGGCGTACTCCGCGCCCTTGGTGTCGAACGCGCCGATCATCAGGATGGTCTTGCCCACGGTCATCCCCCTCCCGTCGCGCCCAGAGGTGTCGCGAAGTAGTCCCGCTGGGGCTCCATGTAGGTCCAGTTGTTGCTGCCGCCGCGATAGTAGAGCGGGATGCTCTCAACCGGCAGGTCGCCGACGCCGACCCGTGCGTTCTCGCTCTCGGTGAGGAGCTGCTCGCAGTAGCGGATGGCGTTGCCGATCTCGAAGGTCCGGCCGTCCGAGACGCTCCCGCCCAGGATGCCGCCGAGCGGCTTGCCCGCGGCCCAGGCTTGAACCTGCTCCCGGGCGCCCTTCGCACGGTCGGCCTTGAACGCCTCGGCGAACTCGGCCGCCGTTCGCGGCTGAGCGAACTCCTTGCGGGGCCGCCACCACCCGTGCCAGTCGCAGTACACCGGTCCGTTCTCCCGGTACTTCAGTTCATTGCGGATGCGGTCGGCCTGCCAGGGGTACTTGGTGCCGTAGTGCGCGTCCAACCGCGGGATCATCTCCGCGATGGCTTTCGGGTGCGTCACGGGGAGCATCTCGTTGTTGTAGGCCACGACCGGGCCACTCGTCGCCGGGTCGTACCACAGCCAGCCGCGCTGATCCTCCGGTACGGTGTCCATCCACTCGAGGACCTTCTTCAGTGGCTCCAGGTACCTGGGGTCACCGGAGAGGTCATAGGCCAGGCACAGGCCCCACGTGGCGGAGCTGATCGCCTGCATGGAGACCGCCGGGGGCTCGAAGTTGCGCATCCAGATGAACTCGTTCTTCTCGTTGTACTGGTCCGCCCAGCCGTAGGTGGGCGCGTCGGCCTGGGCCTCGATGACCCAGTCGGCGCCGCGCAGAATCGGTTGGAGGTACTTGTCGTCCCCGGTCGCGCACCAGATGACGAACAGGTCGTACATGGCCTGGGGCGTCACGGCATCGTTGAGGGCCGGATGGCCGTAGGGGCCCGTCTGCCCGAGCGGGTAGGCCTCCCAGCCCCAGGCGCCGCTGGGGAACTGGATGGAGACCATCCAATCGCCGGCCTTGCGGATCGCCTGCTCGTAGCGCTCGTAGCCCAACCGCTTGCTCATCAGGCACAGGAAGCGGATCTGGTTGCTCTGCATCGACTGGGCTATGTACGCGTGGTCGCCCCAGCGCTGGAACTCGCCGCGGCTGTAGGTGTAGTGATACGCCCACGAGCCGTTCTCCATCTGGGTCTGACAGAACATGTCGGCGGCCTCGATGGCGCCATCGAGGTAGCGGTCATCGCCCCAGAGCATCCAGCCCCGCAGGAGCGCCTGGCCCGCCTCGGCCGAGTGCGGGAACCACATGTCCACGCCTCGCCCGATGAAGCCCCAGCCCGAGGGGGTGTACGTCGGCCAGTGATAGCTGGCGCCCCAGCCGCCGTGGAACTGCAGCTTCAGGAGCTGGTCGAGCATGGCTCTTGCCGAGTCCTCGTCGGCTATCAGCCGGGCTTCGTCCAAGGTCTGGTCTGGCGGTGGACTCGCGCCCTCGAGCCGTGCTGCGACGGTGGAGGACTGGATGCGCAGGTCATCCAGGCTGCAGCCTGAGCTCTCGACTCCGTCGCCCGGCAGGCCCCAGATGCCGCCGAGCACGATGAGCCCGCCCGGATTGGGCGCAAGGTGGTTCGCCGGCAGGCCGAGCTCAGCGGTCACGCCCTGTCCGTCCACGAGTAGCCATGCCCGGCCGGGGCCCTCCAGGTCCCACGAGGCGGCAAGGTGGTGCCAGCCATCCGGCGCGAGGCCATCGGCAGGCAGGCTCACCGACCAACTGCGGGCCGCCCGGAGACTCACCGCCGCGGCGTACGGCGCCACCGAGGCGTTCACCACGCGCAAGTCGAGCGTGCCATCCGCCATCTTCCGCAGGACCACGAAGTACGGGGCCACCCCGTAACGCGGGGATGCGCCCGCGCGCTCTGGGTAGAGGACCAGCAACCAGTGCTCCTTGCCGTCCGTCCAGATCGGTGCCTCGGCGCGCGACTGCGCCCAGAACTCGACCGTGCCCCGGCGCGGGTCGTAGTTGTCCAGCCCCGGGTACATCACGCAGCCCTGCGGTCCAGTGACCGCGACGCCGCCCCCGAACCGCCCCGGCGCATCCGCCTGGCTG
>VGFC01000003.1 GCA_016869045.1 Armatimonadota bacterium | reverse complement strand
CGCGACGTCGTACAGGTAGTAGAACCGGCCCGGCTCGTCCCGCAGGTGCTCCCGGTTCAGCTCGGTCATCATCACCAGGAAGTCGCCGCTCTTCTTCGCCGCGTCCCCCAGCCCCGCCGGCAGCGCCCACTCCGTGAAGAACGAGGTCACCAGCGGGTTGAGGTACTTGCGCAGCTCGGGGTCTTCGGGGTGCCCGAAGCAACCGCCGGTCTCGTGCAGGTAGGAGTAGACCTCCTCCCGGGTCTCGTCGTTGGCGATTCCCGGGTGGCGCAAGACCTCGGCCACCTTCGCGAAGGTCAGGAACCGATACACCCGCTGCATCTCGCGGTTGAAGGGCGGCTCCTCCGGGAAGTAGTACTGCGCCACGCCCTGCTTCGCGTTCGCCTCGAGCCAGTCCAGTATCCGCCACGCCTCCTCCAACCGCCCGTCCGCGAACAGCCCCCACGTCACCTTGTGGCAGTAGCTGACATCATGCTCGCGCATGATCGGCCCATCGGGCCCGAACTCGCCGATCAGCCAGTTCGCCCCGCGCGTCATCCCCAGCGACGTGCGCTCGATCATCTCCACCAGCGCGCGCTGCTCTTCCTGCAGCGCGTGCAAGTCCATCTCCTCGATGGCTTTCATCCGAACGGCCCTCCGGTCGCAGTCTGGACTGCGGAATGGCGGACCCCTCACTTCCCCGCGTCGCCCGCCGTCACCTCCGTGGCGGCCAACTCCAGCGCAAGAAGGACGGCTGCGCGCCCGCACCGAACGTGAAGGTCCCTGCGCAGCGGCCGCGCGCGGAGAGGGGGGGTGCCCTTGTCCGCAGTTGCCGAGTTGACCTCGCAGATGGTCCGCATCGACAGCATCAACCCCGGGCCGGCCGGCGAGGCGGTGCCGGGGCCGCGCGAGGCCGACATCAGCCGGTTCGTGCTGGACTGGCTGCGGGAGCGCGGGCTGCAAGCCGAGCGGCGCGAGTTCCTGCCGGGGCGGTTCAGCGTGATTGCGGTCGTACCCGGCGCCGGGCCGAAGCGGCTGCTGATGGATGCGCACACGGACACGGTGCCGGTCGAGGCGATGGAGATCGAGCCGCTCTCGGGTGACATCCGCGACGGCAAGGTCTTCGGCCGGGGCGCCTGCGATGACAAGGGCACGCTGGCCGCGATGATGGTGGCTCTCGCGTCGCTCGTGGACGACGGCGTGACTCCGCCTGCCACTATTGAGCTGCTTGCGAGCGGGGACGAGGAGGCCGGTTTCCGGGGCATCCGCGATTGGGTCGCGCAGGGCGGGTGTGCTGATGGCGCGATCGTGGGGGAGGCGAGCGAGCTATCGCTCATCGCCGCCGCCAAGGGCGCGTTGCGCTGCAAGGTCCGGACGCACGGCAAAGCGGTGCACACCTCGGTGCCGGAGCTGGGCGTGAATGCCGTGGTGCAGATGGCCCGTGTGATCTGCGCCCTCGAGGACAGTCTCAAACCGCGCCTCGCCGCGCGTGAGCATCCGCTGCTCGGCACGCCGCGCCTGACGGTGGCGATGATCGACGGCGGGCGGCGCGCGAACATCGTGCCGGAGGCGTGCGAGATCGACCTGGACCGGCGCGTGCTGCCCGGCGAGACGCGGGAGTCCGTCCTCGCGGAGCTGGACGCGACGCTCGCCGAGGTTGCGGCGGCCCACCCGGAGTCGCGGATCGAGCGGGTTGAGCCGTACAGCTTCGTGATCGCGCCGGAGTGCTCGCTCGACGACCCGCTGCTGCTCACCGCCGCGCGGGCGCTGGAGGAGGAGAGGCTCTCGGGCGAACCGCAGGGCGTGCCGTACACGACTCACGCGAGCGTGCTGGCCGAGGCGGGCATCCCGTGCATCACCATCGGCCCGGGCAGCATCGACCAGGCGCACAGCCCAAACGAGTGGGTCGAGATCAGCCAGCTCGAAGCCGCCGTGCGCATCTACCGACGCATCTTCGAGACCTTCGGGGGCACGGATGGCTGAGCACGTGAGGTGCGCCAGACTCAAGCCCGGTGACCGCCTCGTGTGCCTCGGGGACAGCATCACCGCCGACCCGCACGGCTACGTGGCGATGGCGCAGCAGGTCCTGAGCCTGAGCCGACCCGGGATCACCGTCATCAACGCCGGTGTGCCGGGCGAAACGGCGGCGAACATGGCCGCACGCTTCGACAGTGATGTGCTGGCCCACCGGCCCTCGTGGGTCACGATCAGCGCCGGCGGGAACGATGCCGTCCGCCAGATTCCCCTCGCGGAGTACGAGCGCGCGCTGCAGGACATGATCGGGGCAGCGCGGAGCGCAGGGGCGCGCGTCGGGCTGTGTACCCCGACGCCCTTCGAGCCGCAGTTCACGGACGCGCCGGTTGACAGGGTGAACGCTCTGATCGCACAATACGCGGCATGGGTCGCGCAGGCGGCCACGGAGCACGACCTCCTGCTGATCCCGATGCACGAGACGTTCCGTCTCGTCCAGGAAGCCTCCGACCCCGCAGACCCGGCCCGCCTGACGCAGGACGGTGTCCACATGTCGCCGATGGGCCGGTACGTGATGGGGCTGACCTTCCTGGCGGCCTTCGGCGTCTCTCTGGAGCCGAACGCGAACTGAGTGACGGAGCGGGCGCTCCGTCCTACAACGCTGCCGTAGGTCGAAGCGCCAGCTTCGACACATCGCCAACCATGATGCACCAAGCCTGGGTCGAGGTCGATCTCGGGGCCATCCAACGCAACCTTGCGACCTTGCGAGAGATCAGCGGCCCCGTCACCCAGATCGCGCCGGTGGTCAAAGCCAACGCGTACGGCCACGGTCAGGTGGAGGTCGCCCGGGCTGTCCACGGGCAGCCGGGAGTCTGGGGTCTTGCCGTCGCGCGCGGCGAGGAGGCTCTGGCACTGAGGGCGGAGGGGATCGCCGGCCGGATCCTCACCCTTGGTCCACCTCCTGCGTCCGAGGCGGCCTCCCTTGCGCGCGACGGGATCACCGTCGGCCTGGGCAGCGAGGGCGACCTGCGCTCTGTCGCTGCGCAGCTCGCGAACTCCGACCTCACCATCGACGTGCACCTGAAGATCAACACCGGCATGTGCCGCATGGGGGTGGAGGTTGGCGAGGTCGCCGGCCTTGCCGAACAGATGCACCGAGGCCCCGTGCGCCTGACAGGCGTCTACTCGCACTTCGCCACGGCGGAGAGCGCCGACCTGCCCTTCGCCCGGGAGCAGCTTGCGAACTTCCGCCGGGCTCTCGCGGCGCTGCCGCACGAGGCACTGGTCCGCCACACCGCCAACAGCGCGGGACTGGTTCGCCTGCCAGAGGCCCGCTTCGATCTCGTGCGGCCGGGCGCCATCCTCTACGGCGTGAACCCGGGCATGCCCGAGGCCGAGATGCCTGCCGTCGAGCCCGCCCTGCGGCTCGTCTCACGAATCGCGGAGGTGAAGACGCTGCCGCCGGGGTGCACGGTAGGCTACGGCCGTCGGTATCGGGTGGAGCGCGACAGCACGATTGCGCTGGTGCCCGTGGGCTATGGCGACGGCTACCCGCCGGCCCTCTCGGGCGTGGGGGACGTGCTGATCGGGGGCCGGCGCGCGCGCGTCGTGGGCGCGGTCAACATGGACTCGATCACCGTGGATGTGACCGGTCTGCCGGGCGTACGACCGGGCGACGAGGTCGTGCTGATTGGCCGACAGGGCGATGAGCGCGTGTCGGTCGAGGAGCTCGCGCAACGCGCGGGGACGATCCCCCACGAAATCCCCACTCGCCTCGGCCCGCGTCTGCCGAGAATCTACCATGGCGGTGAATCGTGAACGGCCAACCGGGGCGGCTTGACCGCGTGTGTGTGAGAGTGCCCGCGACCGCCGCGAACCTCGGCCCGGGGTTCGATAGCCTAGGCCTCGCGCTGGGGCTGTTCAACACGGTGGAGGTGGTTGGCCTCACCCCTAGCCCCTCTCCCTCCGGGAGAGGGGAACTGGGGCATGAGGTTGAGGGGGAGAGCGCCGATGTGCTCCCCCGCGATGAGCAGAACCTCGTGCGCCGCGCGATGGCGGCAGTCGCGGAGCGCGCCGGGGTGAGGCTGCCGCCGGTCGACGTGCGCCAGGTGAATGCGATTCCTCTTGCGCGAGGCCTCGGCAGCAGTTCGGCGGCGATCGTCGGCGGATGTGTCGCGGCGAATGAGCTACTCGGTAGGCCGCTCTCGCAGGATGATCTTCTCGCCGTCGCCGTCGCCATCGAGGGGCACCCGGACAACGTAGCGCCCGCGCTGCTGGGTGGACTCACGGTGTGTTACGCGGCGGGCGAGGGCACGGGTTGCCTGCGTCTCGACCCCGTGGACCCGCCCCGCACGGTGGTGGCGATCCCCGACTACGAGGTCGAGACCGAGCAAGCGCGCCGCGCCCTGCCGGCTTCGGTGCCGCGCCTCGATGCGGTCCTGAACGTGGGCCATGCTGGCGCCGTGGTGGCAGCCTTCGCCACGGGTCGGTACGACGCTCTCCGGGCCGCGATGGAGGACCGCCTGCATCAGCCGTATCGCGCGCATCTCGTGCCCGGCATGGACGAGGCGATTCGCGCGGCGCTCGAAGCCGGCGCTCTCGGCGCGTGCCTCAGCGGCTCCGGCCCCACGATCATCGCCTTTGCCCACGAGCGGGAAGAGGCCATCGCCGAGGCGATGGTGCGAGCCCTGGCGAACGTCGGCGTGAAGGCGGAGACGAAGACCCTCGACGTCTGCCTCAAGGGCGCATCCGTCACGCGCGCATTGTCCTGAAGGGAAGGTGCCCATTGGCCGACATTGCGTTGTCCGAGCTTGCCGCAACCATCGACTCATACCGGAGCTTCGTCGTTGAGACCCTCCCCGCCCTGATCCGCTTCGAGAGCACGCAGGGCCAGGAGCGCGAAGTTCAGGCGCACGTGAAGGACCTCTTCGAGCAGGCCGGCTGGCCGGGCGAGTACCGCGCGATCCCCGACTCGATCTTCGAGGACGAGGAGTACTCCCACGGCGACTTCGAGCAGCCCTACGAGGGCCGCTGCAACCTCGTTGCCACGCGCGAGGGAACGGGCGGCGGGCGCAGCGCCATCCTGCAGACCCACGCGGACGTCATCCCCGCCGGCGAGTGGGAGCAGGCCTTCGAGCCGGTCATCGAGGGCAACCGGATCATCGGTCGCGGCGCGACGGACTGCAAGGGCCAGATCGTCACGATGCTCTGCGCGCTCAAGGCGCTCGACGACCTCGGCGTGAAGCTCGCGGGCGACGTGGAGTGTCAGGTGGTCATCGAGGAGGAGGTCGGCGGCAACGGCGCGCTCGCGCTGATCCGCCAGGGCTGCGCGGCAGACGGCGTCATCGTGCTCGAGGGCACGGACCTGCAGATTCACCCCGCAAACCGCGGCGCGATCTGGTTCCGCGCGACGACCTACGGGAAGAGCCTGCACATGGGCCGCCGCCACGAGGGTGTCAACGCGATTGAGAAGATGATGGAAGCGACCCGACTGATGCTGCAATACGAGGAGCGCCTGATCGCGGCGAGCCAGGGCCAACCGATGTTCGCGAAGTATGCGAACCCCGTGCAGCTTTGCCTTGGCACGATCCAGGCCGGCGGCTGGCCGTCGATGGTCGCCGGCGAGTGCGTACTGCAAGGCGGGGTCGGCTTCCTCCCCAACACGCGCATGGCCGACATCAAGCGCGACCTCTGGGACGCGGTCATGCAGACTGATGACGAGTGGCTGAGGGAGCACTTCAAGCTCGAGTTCCCCAAGCTCCACAACGACGCCTACCAGATCCCCGCCGACCATCCGCTGCCGGTCACGCTGCACGGCGCGTGTCGGGAGCTGGGTCTGCCGAGCGAGGTCTTCGGCTGGAATGTAAGCTGCGATGCGCGGCTCTACAAGTGCCTCGCCGACCTGCCGACCGTCGTCTTCGGCCCCTCCGACATCCGTCAGGCGCACGCCGCGGGCGAGAGCATCGGAATCGACGAGGTTCTCACCGGCGCGAAGGCCTTGGCGCTGGGCATTGCGCAGTGGTGTGGGACTGCGTAGGAGCGGAGACATGCGAGGCGGCCGGTTGCCACTGCTTCTGCTGGGGTGTCTGACCATGAGCCACGCAGATGCACAGAGGCTCTTCCCGATCGACCTCCCGGGCGGCGAGTGGTGTCAGTTCCGCGCGGCGGCCTATCGCGAGCGGGTGTGCGGCGTCATCTACCGGACCGCGAGCCCTGCCACGAACGGGATGCCGGTGGGCGGCGTGGACACGGGCTGCCTGGACCTGGAGACGAGCGGGCTGCTCGGGTACTGCACGCTGTTCAACTCCCACGTGCCCCGGCGCGGGCCGCTGGGCTTACCCTTCCTGGGCCTGAGTGTCGGCGGCGCGACGTGGGTGCTGTGCCATGCACCGGGCACCGTTGAGACAGGCCTGCAGCCGCTGACCTCCTGGCAGCTTCAGCCCGATCTCGGCGCGCATCAGCGCCTGTGGGCGCCCTCGCCGACGCAGCTCCCGGCGTGGTTCAGGAGCGTGGGCGAGGCGCCCTTCGACATGCCCGCGGGGCGCGTGATCTGCCACAGCGAGGGTGTGCTGCGGTGGACCAGCCCCGTGTCGGGAGCGCTGACCATCTCCGGAGGTTTGTGGCTCACCCGCGACCTCGACCGGCCGCAGAATTGGGAGCTACGCAGGAACGGCCTCACGCTGACCAAGGGCGAGTTGCGCTGGGGCCCGACCTCGGCGCAGCCGCAAGGCTTTGAGACGGGGAGCGGCGGCGCGCAAGCCCTGAGTCTGCGGGTCGAGGAAGGCGATGTGCTCGAACTCGTGCTGACGCGGATCGGCACGTTCGGCGACTACGTCGGCATCGACCTGACGCTGAGCGCCGGCGGCCAGACATGGGATGTGGCACGGGACTGGAGCGACGAGCAGAACCCGAACGGGCCGTGGACCTACGACTCGACCGGCCGCCCGGCGGCCCCGGCGGCGCTGTTCGGGCCCGGCAGTCCGCTCCGCCAGGCGACCGAGGTGCACTATTGGGGTCACTACCCCATCGCGGACATCGAGTTCGAGACCGATGCGCCCGTGCAGGTGGGCCTGCGTGCGTGGTCGCCGTTCCTCCCCGGCGATGTCGTGGACTCGATGATGCCCGGCGCTGTCTTCGAGGCGCACCGGCGCAACCCGGGCCCAGAGCCCCAGCAAGGCACGGTCCTCCTCACATTCCCCGGTCCTACGCCGGACGAGGCGGGCGCGGCGAGCTTCACGCGGGACGCCGTGAGCGGCGCTTGCCGAGGCGTTCATGTCCACGGTCCTCTCGCCTCGTATGCACTAACCGTCGCGGGCGAGGGGAACGTCCGTATCGGCGGGGGCCTGGGAGCACGCCGGTCGGCATGGTCGGCGGCCGGTGAGACGTTGCCCGAGCCGCGCGACGACGACGCCGGTGCGACGGTAGCCGTGGACTTCCGGCTCGCGCCGGGCGAGAGCCGCGTGGTGCCCTTCGTGCTGTCGTGGTGTGCGCCGACATGGAAGGGCGGCGGCTTCAATGCCTCGCCGGCGGGCAACACCTTCACCCACATGTACGCTCGGCACTACCCCGACGCGGGCGAGACGGCGAAGCGGCTGGCGCGGGACAGGCAGCGCCTCCTCCTCCGCGTCATCGCCTGGCAGCAGGTGGTCTACGCCGAGCAGTCGCTTCCGCCGTGGCTGCGCGACTCGCTCATCAACGTGCTCTACATGATCGCCGAGGACGGGTATTGGGCGCAGAAGCAGGCGCCGCTGCCGGACTGGGTGCGCGAGGAGGACGGCCTGTTCGGCATGAACGAGTGCCCGCGCGGCTGCCCGCAGATCGAGTGCATCCCCTGCAGCTTCTACGGCAGCCTGCCGCTCGCGTACTTCTTCCCGGAGCTTCAGCTCTCGACCATCCGCGGCTATCAGGGCTACCAGCTTCCCGATGGCGCGCCGCCGTGGATCTTCGGCGGTTGCACGGGGAGCACGCCGCCCATCGACTTCGCCTGCCCCACGCGCGGGTATCAGTTCGCCTCGAACGGGATCAGCCTCGCGGGGATCGTGGACCGCTTCCTCCTCTGCCGCGATACGCCCGACCACGCGTACCTCCGCGAGCTGTACCCGATGATGAAGCGCAGCGTCTCCCACACCGTCGCCCTGCGCTCCACGCCGTCCTACTCCATCGGGGAGAGGATCATCTCGATGCCCGACGGGAACGAGGGTACCGAGTGGTTCGAGGCCCCGGAACCCGGTTGGGCGGGCATGACGGCGCATATCGGCGGCCTGCACCTCGCGGAGCTGCGCATCGTCGAGCGCATGGCGCGCGAGGTGGGCGACACGGACTTCGAGCGCCAGTGCGCCGAGTGGATCGCCGCCGCGCAGCAGGCCATGGAGCAGCGCCTCTGGGACGAGCGCGGCTACTACCTGAACTACCTGGAGCCTGAGACCGGTCGGCGGTCGGACCTCGTGTTCGGCTATCAGCTCGACGGCGAGTGGGTCATCGCTCACCACGGCCTGACGCCCGCGCTGCCCGAGGAGCGCATCCACACCGTCATGGACACGGTGAAGCGCTGCAACGCGGCGGTCACGAAGTACGGCGCCGTGAACTACGCGAACCCGGACGGCACCGTCGCGAACCCGGGCGGCTACGGCGCGTACAGCTACTTCCCGCCCGAGCTGTTGATGCTCGCGATGACGTACATGTACTACGGCGAGCGCGACTTCGGCCTGGAACTCGCGCGCAAGGCCTGGCACAACATCGTCTGCCGGCAGGGCTACACGTGGGACATGCCTAACATTATGCGCGGCGACGTCGATACCGGCGAGCGGACCTTCGGCAACGACTACTACCAGGACATGATGCTCTGGTCGCTGCCCGCCGCCCTCGCCGGACAGACCGTGGACGGGCCCTGCAAGCCGGGCGGGTTGGTGGACCGAGTCATCCAGGCCGCGCGCCCGTGACGTTGACGTGCCGTTGTCTTGCTCAGCACTTCGCACTTCGCGCTTCGCACTGCCTTCAAGGAGGACCACGTTGGCACAAGCACGGATCGGAGTCATCGGTGTCGGGACGTTTGGGATCAACCACCTGCGCTGCTTCCGGCAGCTTGGGTATCTCGGCGTCGCCGAGCTGGTCGCGGCGGCGGACATCAACGAGAAGCTGCTCGCTGAGCGTCAGGCCGAGTTCGGGATGCCGGTCTACACGGACTATCGGGAGATGCTGGAGAAGGAGCAGCTTGACGGCGTCACCGTCGTCACGCCCGACCCGCTGCACAAGGACATCGTCATCACCTGCGCCGAGGCGGGCAAGCACATCCTCTGCGAGAAGCCACTCGATGTGACCGTCGCTGGGTGCCAACAGATGATCGACGCCTGCGCGCAGAACGACGTGCTCCTGCAGGTGGACTTCCACAAGCGCTTCGACGAGTACCACCTGGAGATGAGGCGCAAGATCGTTGCAGGGGACATCGGCAAGGTGCAGTACGGGTACTCGCACATGGAGGACCGGATCGAGGTGCCGCGCGACTGGTTTCCCAACTGGGCGCGCAACTCGTCGCCCGCGTGGTTCCTGGGAATCCACTTCTACGACCTCACGCGCTTCCTGCTGCACGCTAACGGCGTGCGCGTCTGGGCGACCGGCTGCAAGGGGAAGCTGCAGAGCCTGGGCGTAGACACCTGGGACTCCATCCAGGCGAAGGTCGAGTTCGACTGCGGCGCGTGCGTCACGTTCGATACCGCCTGGATCCTGCCGGACGGCTTCGAGGCCATCGTGAACCAGGGCATCCGTCTCGTCGGCGAGAAGGGCCTGATCGAGTGCGACTCGCAGGATCGCGGCACGGGTTCTTGCTGCGAGGGCCTCGGCATGGCCACCCACAACATGAGCTTCCTGCGCCCCCGCATCGACAAGCAGGGCCGCGAGGTCTTCGACGGCTACGGCATCACCTCCATCGCCGACTTCGCCGAGAACGTGAACGTCCTCCTCGACGGCGCGAAGCTCGGCGAGCTGGCGCCCTATCCGTCTGGCGTCGATGGCCTGGAAGCTACGCGGATCGCGGCGGGCGTGCACCGAAGCCTGGAGGCGGGGGGGATTGTGGAGTTGTAGAGGAGGCCGGACTATGGAGCTGGGAGGGGATCGCGAGTTACGGTTCCAGGTGGACCACTGGTCACCGTTCCTGAACGGGCTCCTTGGCCTCGTGTCCCTGGCGGCGGCTGTGCCGGTGCTTGTGCTCCCCGCGACCGTGCTACTGGCGCGTGTCTGGGGGACCGGAGGGGTGCCGCCTGGGCCCGCGGTCGCCTGCGCGCTGATGGGCATCGGGCTGGTGCTTGCCCTCTGGGGAACCGTCTCGGGGTACGCCCTCGTCCGCGGTGTGCTGCTGCTCCGCCGTGGGCGTGTCGTGCTGACTCGGGTGGGGGTTCTTGCCTGCGACTGGCGCGGTCGCCAGGAGCGCCTGTTCTGGCCCGAGATCGACGGGTTGTACACCGGCCTGGACAAGGATCGGCTGGCGTGCGACGCGGTATTCGAGTTGCGCAGCGGCAAGCGTCGGGTCGTGATCGACGGCTCTGTCCAGGACAAGCGACACCTGATCGCCGCTATCGTCCAACACTCCGGGCTAACCGAGCAGAGGCCCAGGCGGTGGGGCACGCTGTACACGAGGCCGACAGGATGAGCGCCTGGGCTGGGAGTCTCGCCGACTTGGGGCCTGACCGCGAGTTCACGTTCGCGGGCTTGCGCCGGCAGCTGTGGCGCTTCCCCATCGGCGTCCTCGCGGCCGCCTTCAACATCGGCTTCTGGGGCTGGCTCGTGGTGCAGACACAAGCCTTGGCGGGCTCGCCGGTGCCGTTCGGGAACCTCTGGTGGGACTTGGCCCTGGGGGCCCTGATCCTGATCTGGCTGGCCATTGCGGCCACCGCCGTCCGCAACTTCGTCGATACGCTTCACCTCCTACGCCGAGGGTTTGTGCTTGTGAGCCGCGTCGGCCTGGCATTCACGGACGGACGGGGTCGGCAGCACCGCGCCTTCTGGACCGAGGTCCGGGAACTCCGGGTGGTGGCGCCACTCTCGGGGGTCACCGCGCCCTTCGGTCGGCTGGACGTGCGGTCTGACGGTGGCCGCATCCTCATCCCGCCTGGGCTGACCCGCCAGGACTGGGAGGAGCTGCGTCAACTGACGCTCGGGCTGGCCAGCCTGAGCGAGCAGACGCGTAAGTGGTGGGGCGTCATCTACACGAGAGCGCATTCGTCGTAGGACGGCACGTCGTTGTCGTTGTGTGGGAGCGCGGACGCCCTCGTCCGCTGGATTGGTTGGTGGTGGCTTCGAGGTGGTGGCGGTTGCCGTGCCGTACACCAACGACTCACCTCCCGCCACAGCAGCGGACGAGGGCGTCCGCGCTCCTACGGCGAAGGCGTCGCCGTTATCCTGAACTCCGCAGCTCCGGAACTCCTGATCTCCTGAACTCCCGAGGTATCGCGCAATGCCGAACATCAGGACGAAGCTGCCCGGCCCGAAGGCGCGGGCACTCCTCAAGCAGTCCAAGGCCTTCGAGCCCAACTCGATGAGCGACCAGGCGCCGCTGGTGTGGGCGAAGGCGCATGGGTGTGAGATCGGGGATGTGGATGGGAACGTGTTCCTGGACTTCTCCAGCGGGGTGCTGGTGACGAACATCGGGCACTGCCATCCTGAGTACGTGGCGGCGGTGCAGGACCAGGCCGAGCGGCTCTACAACTGCTATGACTTCCCGACGGCGGAGCGCGTGGCGTTGGCCGAGAAGCTCGTGGCGATGACGCCGCCCCACTTGGACAAGTGCTTCCTGCTGACGACTGGCTCGGAGGCGACCGAGGCGGCAGTGAAGATGGCCCGCCGGGCGCACGGGGGCTACGAGGTCCTCGCGTTCCACGGCGCGTTCCACGGGCGGACGTTCGGGGCGATGAGCTTCGGCGGGTCGGCGGGAGTGAAGAAGGGCTTCGGGCCGCTGCTGCCCGGGATCATCCACGCGCCGTTCTGCTACTGCTACCGCTGCGTGTTCGACAAGGACTACCCGAGCTGCGGGCTGTGGTGCCTCGATCACCTCGACTGGGTCATCAGCAAGGAGTCCGACGGGGCGCTGTGCGCGGTGATCACGGAACCCTACCAGGGCGGCGCGGGCTCGATCATCCCGCCGCCGGGGTACATGGAGAAGCTGTTCGCCTGGGCGAAGGCGAAGGGGCTGTACTTCATCCTCGATGAGGTGCAGTCATCATTCGGGCGCACGGGGAAGATGTTCGCGATGGAGCACTACGGGATCGAGCCCGACCTCGTGTGCCTCGCGAAGGGCCTGGGGAGCGGCATCCCGTGCGCGGCGGTGCTCGGGCGGCATGAGATCATGGATGTGCTGCAGCCCGGCGAGCTGTCCAGCACCAACGGCGGCAACCCGATGTCCTGCCGCGCGGCCCTTGCCGCCATTGACATCATTGAGCGGGAGCGCCTCCACGAACACGCAGCCGACCTCGGTGCGCAGATGGGCGAGCGCTTCGCGAAGATGCAGAAGCGGATCAAGCAGATCGGCGATGTGCGCGGGCAGGGCCTCGTGTTCGGGATCGAGATGGTCGCCGACCGCAAGACCAAGGCGCCGGACAAGGCGTTGACCAAGCGGATCGTCCACGAGGCGTACCTGCGCGGCCTGTGTCTCATCGCGCCGATTGGGATGTACGGTAACGTCATCCGAATCGCGCCGCCGCTGGTCATCACCGCCGAGCAGATGCGCGAGGGGCTCGACATCCTCGAAGCCGCGATGAAGGCGGCAACGAAGGCGTAAGGCGGTAAGGTAACAGGATATGCAGGATGGGGAGGATGACGGCGGAGGCAGTCATCCTGCCCATCCTGCATATCCTGTAAGAGGGCCGTACCGATGTGCCGGCTGGTTGGCCTGTTCGGCATGGCGTTCGTGACGGGACTGAGCGGGGCCCTGATGCCGGGCCCCGTGCTTGCACTCGTCATCGGCGCGGCGGCCAGACATGGGACGCTGGCGGGGATCGTCGCGATCCTGGGGCACGCGGCGGTCGAGATACCCGTCGTGCTGATGCTGATGTTCGGGATCGGGGCCTTCGTGCAGAAGCCGAAGGTCCTCGCGGGCATCGGGTTCGTCGGCGGGCTGGCGCTGATCCTGGCGGGCGCCGACATGTTGCGGTCGGCTGCCGCCGTGGCCGCCGCGGCGTGGGGCGGCTCACCAGAGCCGCCAAGCCTGCTGGGCGTGGCCCTATCGGGAGCAGGCGCGAGCCTCGCCAACCCCTACTTCGCGATCTGGTGGGCGACGGTGGGTGCCGGCCAGATCGCGACGGTCGGCAGTCGCTCGCCGATCGCCTGGACCACGTTCTACACGGGGCACGTCTCGTCCGACTTCCTCTGGTACGCGCTTGTCGCGTATGCCGTCGGCCGAGGCCGCAACCTCCTCGGCGTGACCGGCCACCAGGCGCTCATCTCGATCTGCGGGCTTGCACTCCTCGCGCTGGGCTGCTACTTTATCTATGCGGGCGTCAGACGACTACGGGCGGCGCGGCAGCCGGCGGAGGTCGCGTAGGCCATGGAAGCAGACGGTTCTGCAGCCCAATGGGCCTGGGTGCTGCTCTTCTGGGCGGGGTGGTTCGCCGCTGCCGCCTACCTGATCCTCCGGCCCGAGGTCGTTGGGCAGGCGACGGGCCTGCTTCCCATCCCGCCCGTCAACCGGCCGTCGCCCGCCTGGACGATGCGGTTCGTTGGGTGCGGGATGCTGGCCTATGTGCCGGGCAACATCGTGGCGCACGTGACGCACCTATGGTGGGTTGGCCTGCTCGTGGGGCTCCCACTCGCGGTCGCGTTCTACTGGCTGGTGTCCCAGACGCGCCCGATCCGGAACGAGGTCGAATGGTGAAGCCTTGGGGGCGTACGAGAAGCACGGCATGGGGCGTGATGAATCACGCCCCTACACTGGGGCACGATGAATCGTGCCCCTACATGACGGCGATGCACCGCTCTATGTGATGTAGGAGCGCGGTTCAGATTGTGTTGATAAACGCATTGTCGGGATTGGTATCCCGACCTACGAGCCACGTAGAGCGCGTAGGAGAGGGTTCTTCCTTTGACGGGGCCCTTTCCCAACACAATCCTCATCGCGCCCGATCGCGTAGGGGCGCCATTCATGGCGCCCGCCCACGCTCTTCGCACACGCTCCTGGGGAGAGAATCACGTTGGCTGATCAGCAACTGAGAATCGGTCTTCCGAAGGGCAGTCTGCAGCAGGCGACGCTGGAGCTGTTCGAGCACGCGGGTTGGCGGTTCAGCGTCGGCGCGCGGGCGTACTTCCCGAGCGTCGATGATCCGGAGATCACCGCGGTGTTGCTCCGCGCTCAGGAGATGCCGTCGTATGTCGCCGACGGGGTGCTCGATGCGGGGATCACCGGGCTCGACTGGATTCTGGAGCGCGGCGCCGATGTTGTCGAGGTGGCGAATCTCGTCTACGCCAAGCAGGGCCTGGGGATGTACCGCTGGGTCCTCGCGGTCCACGAGGACAGCGACATCCACTGCGCAAAGGACCTGCAGGGCAAGCGCATCGCCACGGAGCTGGTCAACGTCGCTGCGAAGTACCTGGAGAAGCACGGTGTGACCGCGCATGTCGAGTTCTCGTGGGGCGCGACCGAGGCGAAGATACCGGACCTGGTGGACGCCATCATCGAGGGGACCGAGACCGGCAGCACCCTCCGCGCGAACAACCTGCGAATCGTCGATACGCTGATGGAATCGAGCACGCGCCTCATCGCGAACCAGGCGGCCTGGGCCGACCGCTGGAAGCGCTCGAAGCTGGAGAACATCGCCCTGCTGCTGACCGGCGCCCTCGCCGCGCGGCAGAAGGTCTTGCTGAAGATGAACGTCCACAAGGATGACGTGCTGGCCGTCGTCGATGCGCTGCCGGCGCTGAAGAAGCCGACGATCTCGCACCTCTCCGACGAGATCTGGCACGCCGTCGAGACGGTCGTGGACCAGCACACGCTCCGCGACCTCATCCCCGAACTGAAGCGGCGCGGCGCCGAGGGCATCATCGAGATCCCGCTCAATAAGGTCGTGGCGTAGGCCCTCAGAAGTACGGGCACGCCACCCTCGTTGCCACCCCGCCCAACGGCAACGGCTTGCACAATCGCGGCAACGTAACCCACGGCTCTTCCGTGGCTTGACGCCCTCGTGGTAATGTGGTAGGTTCTGGCCCGCTGCGCTGAGGCGCAGCAGAGAGCGTTGGGCGCTTGGCGGGGACCCTCTCCCGGCCCGCTGCGGCTTCGGGCCGGCGGGGTCTTGCGCGCGTCCACGCATCACCATCCCAATGTACGGTCCCGCTCGGCGGCGCGGCCGCCGCACGCCTCGCGAGCGCTGACTCGACTGGCTCGTCGAGCCAAGCGGGAACGGACATGCGCTGTCGCCCGGAGGGTGGCAGCGCGGCCAGGAGGCCGAACCATGGCGTTGGTGTCGATGAAGGAGTTGCTGGAAGCGGGTGTCCATTTCGGGCACCAGACCCGTCGCTGGAACCCCAAGATGAAGCGGTACATCTATGGGGAGCGCGATGGGATCTACATCGTCGATTTGCACCAGAGCCTGCGGCGGCTGGAGCAGGCGTACAACGCCGTCCGCGACATCGTGGCGGGCGGCGGCTCGGTTCTGTTCGTCGGGACGAAGCGTCAGGCGCAGGAGTCGATCCAGCAGGCCGCCGACCGCTGTGGGCAGTTCTACGTCAACCAGCGCTGGCTGGGCGGCATGCTCACCAACTACGAGACGATGCGCAGCCGCGTCCGTCGCCTGCATGACCTCTACCAGATGGAAGAGATGGGCGTGCTGGCGCGGTTCACGAAGAAGGAAGCGGCGCGGTTCCGGGAGGAGCGTGACAAGCTCGAGCTGTACTTCGGCGGGATCAAGGGTCTCGTCCGGACGCCGGCGATCGCCTACATCGTCGATCTGAAGAAGGAGCACATCTGCGTCAAGGAATGCACCAAGCTCGGGATCCCGACCGTCGCGATCCTGGACACGAACTGCGACCCGGATGAGGTGACCTTCCCGATCCCCGGCAACGATGACGCCATCCGGGCAATCCGGCTGATCACGAACAAGATCGCCGATGCCGCTCAGGAAGGCCGGGGAATGTACCAGCAGAAGCTGGTGGAGGCGCGGCTGGAGGCGGAGACGGAGGGCATGGTCGCCGCCGACACGGGGAGACTGGACATCTACGACGACGAGTTCGAGGACCTGGAAGAGGAAGAGGAAGAGTGAACCGGCGCGCCGGTTACTTACCGTGAAGGAGTAGGACGATGGCCATTGGTCCGGCGGATGTCAAGAAGCTGCGCGAGCAGACCGGCTGCGGCTTCATGGACTGCAAGCAGGCGCTGCAGGAAGCCAACGGCGACTTCGAGGAAGCCAAGGACATCCTGCGCAAGAAGGGTATCGCCGTTGCCGCCAAGCGCGCGGATCGGGCCGCCAGCGAGGGGGCCGTGGTCGCGTATATCCACGGCGACGGGCGGATCGGCGTCATGCTGGAACTGAACTGCGAGACGGATTTCGTGGCGCGCACCGACTCGTTCCGCGAGACGGCGAAGGAGCTGGCGATGCAGGTGGCGGCGGCGAAGCCGAAGTGGGTGAGCAAGGAAGAGGTCTCGGAAGCGGACCTGCAACGCGAGCGCAATGTCCTCATTGAGCAGGCCAAGACCGAGGGCAAGCCCCAGAACATCGCGGAGAAGATGGTCGAGGGCCGGATGCGGAAGTTCTACGAGGAGTTCTGCCTGCTGGAGCAGGAGTACATCCGCGACGAGAGCAAGAAGGTCAAGGACATCGTGGATGACCTGATCAGCCAGTGCGGCGAGAAGGTCGTCGTGCGACGGTTCGTACGCTACGCGCTGGGCGAGGAGCTGCCCGAGTGAGCCAGACCGAGGCCGCCCCAACAGGGCTGAAGTACCCGCGCATTCTGCTGAAGTTGAGCGGAGGCTCGTTTGCAGGGGATCGCGACTTTGGGATCTCCTGGACGGAGGTCCGGCGGATCGCCGACGAAGTGCGGGCCGTGGCCGACGCGGGGGCGGAAGTGGCGACGGTCGTGGGAGCGGGCAACTTCTGGCGCGGGAAGACCGCCGCCCAGCAGGGCATGGACCGCGCCACCGCCGACTACGTCGGCATGGTCGCCACCGTGATCAACTCACTGGTCCTGCAGGAGGCGCTGGAGAGTGAGGGGGCCGACACGCGGGTGCAGACGGCGATTGAGATGCGCGAGGTGGCCGAGCCGTTCATCCGGCGCCGCGCGATCCGCCACCTGGAGAAGCAGCGGATCGTCATTTTCGCGGCGGGCAGCGGCAACCCGTTCTTCACCACGGACACCGCGGCCGTACTGCGCGCCGTTGAGATTGGCGCCCGGGTCATCATGAAGGCCACGAACGTGGACGGTGTGTATGACTCGGATCCCCAGGCCAATCCGAACGCGAAGCTCCTCAGGCATGTCAGCTACAAGCAGGTGCTGAACGAGGGGCTCGGCGTGATGGACTCGGCGGCCATCGCGCTGGCGATGGACAACGACCTGCCGATCATCGTGTTCAACATCACGATCCCGGGGAACATCGTACGCGCTGCGATGGGCGAACCGATCGGGACCTTGGTCGATCACGGTGGGGCGCCCGAATAGCGCGCGCAGCCAAGGAGGCCTGCCATGGACCGACTGATCGCCAAGATGAAGGCCAAGATGCTTGAGCGCGTCAAGCACACCGAGGCCGAACTCGCTCGCATCCGCGCGGGAAGAGCCACGCCGGCCCTGCTGGACGGCATCACGGTCGTGTACTACGACAACAAGATGCCGATCAACCAGGTGGCCGCCATCGCGGTGCCCGAGCCGCGCTACCTGACGATCACGCCGTGGGACAAGGCGGCGATTGCGCCGATCAAGAAGGCGATCATGACGTCCGACCTGGGCCTCAACCCTCAGGACGACGGCAACGTGATCCGCATCGAGATCCCCGCGCCTACGCAAGAGGGGCGGGCCGACCTGGCGAAGCGCACGGAGCGAATCGGCGAGGACTCGAAGGTGGGCATGCGCAACCTGCGCCGGGAGGCCATCGAGGGCATCAAGGCGATGGAGAAGCGCGACGGCCTGTCCGAGGACGAGGTGCACGCCGGCGACAAGGAAGTTCAGAAGATCACTACCGAGATGATCGAGAAGATCGACCATCTCATCGAGGCCAAGCGCAAGGAGATCATGGAGGTCTAGCGTGACCGAGAGCGTGGTCGCGCTGGCGCTGCCGGAGGCGATGGCGCGGATCGACGCGGCGGGAGAGGTTCTGGCGGGCGTCTTGGTGACGGGACCGCCGGGCGCCGGCCGGGGGGAAGGGGTGCCGCGGGTGATCCGCGAGCGTCAACGGCCCGACGGGATCGAGCTGACCGTCGCGTTCCCCGTCCCATCGCGCATCGACGGTGAGCAGTCGTGACAGGCGCCCCGGAGTCCTCCGGGGTGTATCTGTTCGTGTTCGACCTTTGCCGTGAGTACGCCGGGCGCATTGGGGCACTGGGGATGGTTCGCCTGGCGGCGGGGCGTTACGGGTACGTCGGGAGTGCGCGTCGGGGACTCGCGGCGAGACTGGCGCGTCACACGCGCCGCCGTAAGCCGTTGCGTTGGCATGTCGATGCGCTGACTCGCGGCGCCGATTCAGTCGGCGCCATTGCCTGGCCCTGGCGCGAGGGCCGGGAGTGCCTGCTGGCCGAGGCGCTGGTTGCCACGGGAACGGGCCGGCGTGCGGTCCCGCGCCTCGGCGCGTCAGATTGCGGGTGCAGTGGGCACCTGCTCGCGCTGTGCGAGGCTGACCTGGACAGGCTGGCCGAAGCGCTGTCAGCGCGCCTCGGAGCGACGCCACTCCTGGTACTACGCTATCGCTGACGACGGGTCGTGTGCTCGGAGAAGACCATGACACCCGAAGCCGATTCCCCCGCGCCCGAGCAGTCCGCGATACCCCGCCACATCGCCGTGGTCATGGACGGCAACGGGCGGTGGGCGCGGCAGCGCGGCCTCTCACGCGTTGAGGGGCACTACGAGGGGCGGAAGGCGACGCGTCGGCTGGTTGAGGAGTGTGTCGATCTCAACCTGGGATTCCTGACGATCTACACCTTCAGCACGGAGAACTGGGCGCGCTCGCAGGAAGAGGTGGCGGGCCTGATGTTCCTGATCCGCACTGCCTTGGCTGCAGAGATCGAGGACCTCGACCGGAACAACGTGCGTTTCGTCGCCTCCGGACGGCTCAGTGAGCTGCCGGAGGAGCTTCAGCAGACCATCGCCGAGGGCCGGGCGGCGACCGCCGACAACACCGGGCTCGTCCTGAACATGGCGGTGAACTACAGCGGCCGCGGCGAACTCGCCGATGCCTGCCGTCGCATCGCGGAGCAGGTCGCTCAAGGTCGGCTGTCGCCCGACGACGTATCGGAAGCCTCGATCGCGGAGAGCCTCTACCAACCGTGGATGCCGGATGTCGATCTGCTCATCCGCCCCGGCGGCGAGATGCGGGTGAGCAACTTCCTGCTCTGGCAGATCGCTTACGCCGAGATCTACGTCTGCCCGGTCTTGTGGCCGGACTTCCGGAAGTCGCACCTGCACGAGGCCCTGGACTGGTACCGGAACCGCGAGCGCCGCTTCGGCGGCGTGCGTTGAGAGCCGCGGCCCGAAGCAGGTGGTTGCGCGCCGGCGTCGAAGGGGTATGATGACAAGACAGCCTAGAGCCCCGAGTCTCAAACCGAGGAGTGTGCTCGCATGCCAGCCACGAAGCATCTGCTACTGATCGTCGTCGCTCTGTCTCTGGCGGCAGGGGTGTGTGTCGCGCAGACGCCGAAGTACGTTCCGCCGACCCAGATGGACATCGCGATCGGCAACACCAAGTTCTTCGACATCCTCACGCCGGCGGCGGGCTACACGGTGGAGGAGCGGCAGAAGCTGGTGAACGGGCGGCTGATCGACATCTTCGCGGCGGGCCAGCCGGGGCCGGTGACCGTGTCCCCCATTAACGGGAAGCCGACGGTCTTCGTGAACGGAATCAAGCTGATCACCGTCTACCCGCGGGACGCCGAGGCGGCGGGGGGCGGAATCTGCACCCAGCAACTGGCCGCGAAGTGGGCCGCGAGCCTGAGGGACGGCCTGAAGAGAGTGTGGCCCGGTTGCCGCTACCCCAGCCCCAAGCCGGCCGCTCAGGGCGCGGCCGGGGCGGTTGCGGCCGCAGAAGGCTAGCGACCGTCAGCATCCTGGACTGCCCAAGGCGCTCCCCGCGTCCTCGCGACGGTGCGGAGCGCCTTGTTCGCGTCTTGTGACCGGAATCTCGGCTTCGCAGGAGAACTCTGCGATCCCCGAGAGGGTCTATATCATGTAGAGAATCGCCGTACCCATAGAGGGGGGAGACTGTGATGTTGCTTGACCTGAAGCGCGAGGTGGACGAGTTCCACCAGACCATCACGAAGGTGAGGGATCGTCTTTGACGTCGCCGGCAAGGCGCAGCAGCTGGCCGACCATGAGAAGACGATCGAGAACGAGGGCTTCTGGGACGACCCCGAGGCGGCCCAGAAGCACATGCAGAAGATCAGCCAGCTTCGGGTCTTCATCGAGCCGTGGGACAGGCTGCAGCAGGATGTCGAGGACCTGCGTACGCTCGTAGAGTTGGGAATGGAGGAGGGGGACGACTCGGTCGAGCCGGAGGTTCAGGAGGGGCTTCAGGCCGCCCGCTCGACGCTGGGAGAACTGGAGCTGGCCACGGTGCTCGGGGGCGAGCACGACCGGAGCAACGCGATCCTGTCGGTCAACGCGGGCGCCGGTGGGACGGAGGCGTGCGACTGGGCGGAGATGCTGTTGCGGATGTACTCGATGTGGGCGGAGCGGCATCGACTGAAGTTCCAGGTGGTGGACTCGGTGCCCGGAGAGAGCGCGGGGTTCCGCAACGTGACCGCCCAGGTCATCGGGACCCATGCGTACGGCTACCTGAAGGCGGAGGTCGGCGTCCATCGCCTCGTTCGCATCTCGCCGTTTGACGCCAACAAGCGCCGGCATACGAGCTTCGCGGCGGTGGACGTGGTGCCGGAGATCGACGAGAGCATCGAGGTGGACATCAAGCCCGACGACCTGCGCGTCGAGACGTTCCGCTCCAGCGGCGCAGGCGGGCAGCACGTGAACAAGACGGACTCGGCGGTGCGCATCACGCACCTGCCGACGGGGATCATCGTCTCGTGCCAGAACGAGCGCAGCCAGCATTCGAACCGGCGCACGGCGCTGAACATCCTGCGGGCGAAGCTCTACGAGCTTGAGCGCCAGAGACGGAAGGACGAGATCAACGCCCTGCGCGGCGATCAGGGCAACATCGAGTGGGGCAACCAGATTCGCTCGTACGTGCTGCAGCCGTACATGATGGTCAAGGACCATCGCACGAGTGTCGAGGTCGGAGACGCACTGGGGGTTCTCAACGGCGACATCGACGAGTTCATCCGGGCGTACCTGCAGTCGAGCGCCGGACGAGAGGGTGAGTGACATGCGTCAGAGCATCGCAGCAGCAAGTCTGTGTCTGGCGACAGCCCTCTCCGTTGGAGCGGGCGGCGCGTTGGCCGCCCGCACGGAGACGGCCCTGACCACCGAGGGAGTCCTCCAACAGGAGACAGCGCTGGGTGACCTCGTGGCGGACGCGATTAAGGAGGCGGGGTCGGCCCAGGCGGCGCTGGTCAACGCCACGCAGTTCAAGCCCGGCACGGTCCCCATCCCGCCGGGGAAGGTCACCGCCGGTGACATCTCGGCGCTGCTCATCAAGCCGCAGCGGCCATGGGTGGTGTCGAACATCACCGGCGCCTGTTTGGGGGCGGCGCTGGAGCGGTCGCTGTCGCGCGCCCCGCAACAGAGCGCGCACTTCCTGCAGGTCGCGGGTCTGCGGGTAACCTACGACCCGAAGGCGGCGGCGGGCACGCGAATCACGAGCCTGAAGCTCGGCGGACAGCCCGTGCAGGACACCGCCACTTACCGCGTGGCGATGCCGGAGGACCTGGCGAAGGGCGGGTCGGGCTACTTCACGATCCCCTGCTTCACCGAGACCACGATCCAGGACGGCGCCACGGGCACTCTCGCGGACGCGATCACCGCCTTCCTCGAGGCACACGCGACGCTGGACTACAGCGCTCTGAACCGAATCGAGACCGTCAAACCCTAGACCCGCCCTATGACCACAAACCACGCCCGCTACGCTTGCCTGATCCTACTGGCCATCGGCGCAGGCGCCGCCCTCGTGGCGGCGGCTGCCCGCGTCCGCGTGGAGAGCGCGAACCGGACCGTCGCGCTGATCCTGGACTACGACCAGCTCCGTCAGCTGTCCACGGTCGGCGGCCTCACGACGCGCGAGGTGCTGACGCGCCTGCAGAAGGCCGGCGCCACCCACGTCGCCATCACGGAGCAGACCCTCCGCACCGCCATGCAGGCCGGTGAGGTGGCCTCGGCGCCGCGCGCGCGCGATGAGGGGGCGCCCTATCCGCCACCGACCGCCTCGTTCGTCGGGCCCTCGGAGACGATTCAGCGGCTGCATCGCAGCCTCGTCGAGCGCCTCGGGCAGCGAGCGGCAACCTTCGCTCCGGTAGCGGCGCGCACGTACCGGCTCGACCTGCGATCCGGTGACCCCGCCGACATCCTCGACATCGGGATCGGCTATCCCCTGTCCGCCGTGCAGGAGATCAACCAGGCCGGCCTGGCCTTCGTCCCGCGGCCCTTTGCCGAAAGCAACCAGTGGCAGAAGGCAGCCGATGCCGCGCTGACCCTCGCGAAGGAGCGCAACGCGCGGCTGGTGATCTTCGCCGGCACCGCGGCCCCGGGCTATCCCACGGACATCGCCCGCGTGGCCGACGCGTTCGCGCGGCAGGGGCTACTGTTCGGCTACGTCGAGTTCGGCAAGCAGTATGGCGACATGGCGCTGGCTTCGCGTCTGCCGCACAGCCTCATCCGCGTGCACAGCATCAACGAGACGGAGATGCTCGGCACCAGTGTGCAGCGCGCGGCGGATCGCTTCACGCTGGCGGTGCGCGAGCGCAACATCCGCGCGTGCTACGTTCGGCTGTTCGAGCCCTGCGGGCCCGACCCGGTCGCCGCAGCCGAGGGGTATGTGAGCAAGCTCGCGACCCGCCTGAAGTCCCACGGCTTCGAGCTGGGTGCGCCGGAGCCGTATGGGCGCCTCGAAGTGTCGGCGATCCTCCGCTGGCTGGCGATGCTCGGGGTGATCGGCGCGCTGGGTCTGTGCCTCCTCGAACTGCTCGGGTGCCGTCCGCTCTGGGTGATCGCGATCATCGCAGTTGCAGCGGTGCTGGCGCTGGCTGGCGCCTTCGCGGCCCTCACCCCGATGGCGAAGCTCTGCGCCCTTCTTGGCGCGTTGGCGCTGCCGACGCTTGCTGTCGGGCGGAAACTAGGGACAGGCCCCAATTTCGGACGGACGCCATGTCCGAAATTGGGGCCTGTCCCTAGTTTCCGCGCTCTCCTGCTGTTCGCCGCATCGTCCGGCATCAGTCTCCTGGCCGGCCTGTTCATCATCGGCTGCCTCGCAGACACGCGATTCCTGGTGAAGCTCGACCAGTTCTCCGGTGTGAAGATCTCGCATCTCGTTCCCATGCTGGCCGTGCTCCTGCTGCAGATCGGCTGGGGTCTGGGCGGACACGGAGCCGCGGAGGGCGAGGCGCCGCTGACGACGCTCCTGCGCGGCTGGCGAGTGGCCGGCCAGGCCGTCGTGAAGTACTGGCACACGGCGCTGCTGTTGGTCGGCGTGGCGGGTCTGGGGCTGCTCTTGCTGCGTAGCGGGAACGAGAGCGGGGTTGGTGTCTCCGGCCTCGAGCTGCAGTTCCGCGCGGTGCTGGATCGCGTGTTTGGCGTGCGACCGCGTACGAAGGAGCTGCTGATCGGCCACCCACTCCTCGTGCTCGCGGTCGCGCGGGCGATGGCCGGGAAGCGGGGCGGCCTGTGGGCGCTGCTGGCGCTCGGCACGGTCGGCCAGGTGTCGATGGTCAACACGTTCAGCCATCTCCACACACCGGTCCTGATCTCGGTCGCGCGCACGCTGCACGGGCTGTGGGTTGGCGCGGTCCTGGGCGGGCTGCTGTACGCCGTGGTGGAGCTCGGCGAGCGCGTTTGGCAGGCCTTCCGGCGGCGCTTCGTACCGGATACGGACGACGCCGCGTGAACCCCATGCGCATCCTGATTTGCGGCTACTACGGACTGGGCAACGCGGGTGATGAGGCGATCCTCGCGGGCATGTTCGGCGGGCTGCGACGCCGTCGGCCCGACGCGGAGCTGGTCGTCCTGTCCGCCGACCCGCCCGCGACCCACGCGGCCCACGGCGTGCACGCGGCGCCGCGGCGGCACTACCCGACCCTCTGGCGGCAGATCGGCGCGGCGGACCTCGTCCTGCAGGGGGGCGGAGGGCTGATCCAAGACTCGACCAGCGTCCGGTCGGCGCTGTACTATCTGGGCATCCTGGCCCTGGCGAGGCTGCGACGGACGCCCTTCGTCGTGCTGGGCCAAGGCATCGGTCCACTGAGACACCGGCTGACGCGCGCCCTGACCGCTCGCCTGTTCCGCCGGGCGGCGGGGATCACCGTCCGGGATGGCAACTCCGCGGGGCTGCTCGTCCAGATGGGCGTGCCGGCCGAGAGCATCGCCATCACGGCTGACCTCGCCGCGCTGGTGGACCCGGCGCCGCCGGAGGATGTGGCGCACTGGCTGCCCTCGCGAGAGGGCGGTCCACGCGTGGGCCTCGCGCTGCGTGAGGCGCAGGGCGCCGAGGCGGCGCTGACCCACGCGCTGGAGGCGGCCAAGCAGTTCACGGAGCGCCACGGCGCGCAGATCGTCCCACTGGCGCTGCATGCCAAAGAGGACACCCACCTCGCCTCGCAAGCGGCCGAGATGCTGGGTGTCCGCGCGGTCGGGGTGGACCGTGAGCTATCGCCGGCGCAGTGGGTGGGGCTGGTGCGCAGCCTCGACTTCGTGATCGCGATGCGCCTTCACGCGTGCATCTTCGCCGCGGCGCAGGCGGTGCCGTTCGTGGCGCTGTCGTACGACCCCAAGGTCGCGGCGTTCGCCAGCGGCGCCCACGCCCTGTGGGCCCCCCTGGAGGCGGACCTCGAGGAGGTCCTCCACCTCATCGACCGAGCCTGGTCCGAGCGCGACGCGACCGCCGCGGCCCGGGCCGCCTTCGCCGACGAACTCCGCGCTCAGGCGGAGCGGAACCTCGATGTTGTCGAGGCCCACCTGACGCCCTGATTCGCGGGAACAATCCCGGCGCTCGGCGCGTCCAACCTTCGCAGTCGCCCGGCGAATCCTGGGCGGTCGAGCGTCGTCTTCCGGAGGTCGCATCGTGCGCGGTTGGGGCGCCGCCTTCGCTCTCGCAATCCCCTGTCTGCTGCTGTGTCCTACGAGTCGGGCCGGCGCGGATGCCTTCGATTCCATCGGCGATGCGCTGGATGGTCTCGGGCTGTTCAAGGGCCTGCAGGTCACCGGGCGGGGCGACTTCTCCGTGCGCGGCGACTTCACGCAGGGCTCGCGGGAGGCCTACGAGTCGCAGTTCTGGAACACGGGGATGATGCAGGCGACGACGAGCTTCGACGTCTTCGGCCCGATCTGGAAGAACTTCGGCGTTCAGGCTCACATCGCCAATAGCGGCTACGGGTACAACGACAACCGCCTCATGCTTGGGTGGCAGAGCAAGCACTCCGCGCTGCTGTGGGGCGACCTGAACGTCCGGCTGGCGGGGAATGAGTTCGCCTCCTATACCAAGAGCCTGAAGGGCTGGCAGCTCGACCAACTCGTCGGGCCGAACTTCCTGTTCCGCGCGTTCCAGTCGAAGGAGAAAGGTCTCGTCAGGCGACAGACCTTCCTGGGCAACAACACGTCCGGGCCGTATTTCCTGACCTTCACGCCGATCGTCGAGGGAACCGAGCGCGTGAAGATCAATGAGGACGTGGTCTACTTCGGGGTGGACTACGTCCTGGATTACGACACCGGCCAACTCCTCTTCGAGGTGCCCGGCAAGTCCCCCCGGATCATCCCCAGTACCCACACGATCACGGTCAGCTACCAGTCGGCCACCAACTACGAATCGGGCGGCACCACGCAGGGCCTGCAGATGGAGAGCGCGCTGCTGGGCGACCGCCTGCAGCTGGTGTTGACGCGCCTGGAGCACACCTCGGGCGCCGGCGGCGCCGCCGATACCGCGCGCTTCCAGGACGACATCTTCTACGGCTCCGGTTCGACAGGGCCGTTCGACGTCCGCTTCAGCCCCATCCTGGCCTACGGGGCTAAGGCCATCATCAACGGCAAGGAGAAGGTCCTCCACGAGGAGGCGCTGATCGTGCTGGTGGACAACGTGGAGCAGCGCGAGGGGGTGGACTTCGACTCGCTCCGCCAGATCGGTCGGATCATCTTCCGCCGGATCGTCCCGCCGACGTCGGTCGTGCGGATCAAGTACTACTACCAGATTGGCCCGGGCGACAGCTTCTCCGGCGACAGCGCCGTTACCGGGCTGGCGCTGCGGCACCAGTTGAGTAACAGCCTGAGCTGGGACGCGGCGTTCGCCCGCAGCGATCCGGTCGGCGGCGCCGCGGCAGGCAACGCGCTGAGCGGCGGGTTGCGCTTCAGCCGCGGGTCGAAACTCGACGTGAACCTCCAGTACCGCAACATCGATCCGGGTTTCCGATACGTCGATACGGTGGGCTTCTTCCGGAGTGAGAAGGGCCTCAACGCCGCCGTGGGCTTCCGCCCGAACCAGCACATCCAGTTCGCGCACACCTTCTCAGATGTCAAGACCAACTCGGGATACACCCACGGCTACAGCGGCTACGGTGGCTACTACGGGGGCGACTACAACTACGGGGACGGCCGGTCGCAGACGGAGGACGAGACGCCCAAGACACTGGACATCCGGGCGGTGCGCCACGACTCGAACCTATCGGTCAGCTATCCGGGCTGGCCTTCGCTGCGCCTGTCCCGGCAGAGCATGACAAACTCGGGGGGCAGCCGCGGCGACAGCCTGCTGGAGACGCTGAACGCGAGCCTCGACTACTCGCCGAAGACGCCGAAGACGCCGATGACCTTCCATGCCGGATGGATCAGCACGCGGCAGAATTACGCCGGCACGACCACCGGCGACGACAGCGACCCCTTCGGTTCGGCCCAGTCCAGCGACACGCAGTCGCTCAGCCTCGCCGCGTCCTGGATGCCCACCGACAAGCTGGCCTTCGCGACGAACTGGAACAGCAACACCTCGCGCAGCCAGTACAAGGACCAGCGCGGCGACTCCAGCAACTTCCAGGTCAGCGCGCGCTGGCAACCGATGCAGAAGCTGAGCGTGAACCTGGACTGGACGCAGACCGAATCGCTCGGGGCGGTCACGAGCGGCTTCTACGGCGGTGGCATCGGCTTCGGCGGCTATACGCCGGGGATGGGCGGCGGCTGGGGCGGGAACCCGGGCGGCTATCCGTTTGGGCTGACGGGGGACGTGGTCCGCGCGCCGATCGGGGGTGGCGGCGGGACACCCGACGACGAGGAACCCGAACTCAACCAGTACCGCGACTCGTCGGCGCGGCTGGGCATCTCGTTTCAGCCGAGCAGCTCACTGAGCGTGGACGCCAACTTCGGCCTGCGGAGCTACGACAGCGCGGGGTCGGTCGGCTATCTGGCCGACAGCAACCAGCGTTACGGCAACGTCTCCCTGAGCTGGCTCCCGAACCAGGACATGGCCTTCAACGTCTCTCTGGGCTCCGACCTGCTGCAGTTCCTCGATGCCGGCCGGGGCGGCGTGGTGAACAACAGCCTGACCTTCAGCGGCACCTACCGCCCGCAGAACAGCCCCTTCACCTACGGCCTCTCGGTCAACCGGCAGTGGGGGGTGAGCCCGAACTACTCGGGCTTCGGGCAGAACGAGGTCGCGGACCTCGTTGACACGAGCCTGTTTGACGTCATGGCGAATGTCGAGTACCGCCTCGCCGAACGTGCGCGCCTGGCGGCCCGGTTCGGGGTCAGCGACTTCAAGGGCGGTTTCGCCGACTTCATGAAGGCCACCGCCGACATCGGGCTCCAGTATCAGTTGAGCAACTCGGTGGGCCTGAACTTGGGCTGGCAGTTCATCAACAACAACTCGCGCTTGTCACAGTCCGGGGGCGGCACGACGCCGGGCTACACCTATCAGGGCGAGGACTACACGACGAACCTGCTGGTCTTCTCGCTGAGCACGAACTTCCAGTCCACCCTCCGGGGCGAGCGGGACCAAGGCGAGGGCCTGAACCGCCCGATCACGCCCGGCTACGGCGGCCTCATGGGCTACGGCAGGGGCGGCTACGGCAGCGGCTTCCTGGGTGGGCTGAGCTTGCCGCGGAGTGGCGCCTCCTCCGGCGACTTCTTCGGGCCCGGGAACTACAGCCCGCTCATGGGGACGGGGGCCTCCAGCTCCTATGGCAGCTACGGCTACATCGGTCAGCCGGGCTTCGGCTCGCTGGGGGGAGGCTTCGGCGGCGGCCGCTACTACCGAGGCGGGGGCGGCAGCTTCCCTGGCAGCGGCAGCTACTTGCCAGGAGGCGGCGGCAGCTACTTCCCAGGAGGCGGCAGCTACTACTCGCGCGGAGGGCTCTCCGGCGACTTCGGTGGCTTCGACGAAGGGATGCCGAGCTTCGGCGGCACCGGTTCGGCCTTCAGTCCCTACAGCGGCCCCTACGGAGAGAGCTACGGAGGCGGCCTGGAGGGGTACGGGGGCTACGATGGCGACTACGGCAGCTACCCGGGCGGCTTCGGTGGTGGCTGGCGCACGGGCATGTCGGGGCCCTATGGCGACACGGGTCCACGTCCGCCCGCGCCACAGCCGCTCGTCGCCGACCCCTGGGCCCAGAGCGGCACGGAGTTCCCCATCGATGACATGCGCGATGTGTGAGACGGCAGGAGATGCGGAGATGCGGAGTAGTGGAGTTGCGGAGAAGGCTCGGCACGACTGTCTCCGAGGGCGAGCAGCTCTTGGGGTGGCGGTTCTCGCTCTCGTTCTAGGCAGCGCGGCTTACGGTGGGCCGAACGGGTTCCGCAACGTGTGGAACGCTCCCTTCGCGTCCATCAGCGATGGGCCGCAGGGCGCCATCGTAGTCGACGGCCCTGCCTCGACCGTCCTCGACACGGCCGCCCGCAAGCAAGCCGTGCGGGATGCCATCGCCCAGCAACACTCCCCGCGGGCGCTCAGCCAGGCCGCCGCGGCGGTGCGCTTCCTGCGCACCAGGGGGATCGAACCTCGGGCCGAACTGCGCGTGCCCCGTATGATCGTGCACACGCGCGCCGGGCGACCCATTCTGCCAGACCTCTATCGCGCCCGCACGAGCGGCGTCACGATCGGCGACCCGGCCAACAACATCACCTTCCAGTACGAGGGCTGGTCCACGTCGGATGAGCAGGCCCTGCAGGCCTACCTCGACGACGCGATGCCCATCGCCCGCGCGATCTACGGCCCGCCGGCTTTCGACACCACGGTGAAGATCATCCAGGACGACACCCTTCAGACGCTGCAGGGCGGCACCTATGATGTGACGACGAACGAGCTGCGGCTGCCGAAGCTCTCCGGCAACTTCCCGGAGGACTCGTTCGTCCTGATCATGCTCGTCCTCAACGCGTTCCGCGACGACGTGGCGCTCTTCTACGACAGCTGGGAGCAGGGGATGATCGGCGCTGCGGCGACGGCGGTGCAGATCTCCCCGGGCGCGTCCCCCGGCTACGACCCCGCCAACCCCGGGCCGTTCTACTCCGGCTCCGTGTATGAGCCGATGAACCAGCCGCCGCTCGGCAACAGCACCTGGTATCCCCCGGGCTTCTCCGGGATGCTCGTCTGGCGCATCGCCGAGGCGCGGGTGGCTTGGTTCAAGTGCTACACCGAGGACCCGCAGTTCTTCCTGCGCTTCAACACCCGGTACTACGCGAAGCTGAACTCGCTGTCGGCCGGCGAGCAAACCGCTCTCGCGGGCGACACGCCGAGCTTACTGGAAGTCTGCCAGACGGTGCTGCCGAACGTGGAGGGCTCCCCCTTCGTGTCGTGGTACCGGCAGCAGTATGCTCTGGATACCAGCGTGACCGTCGGCCCGAAGATGTACTGTTGGAATATCCCGCTGACGGACGCGGTGGCGCTGATCGTCGAGCACTACGAGACGACTCCGACGGGGGATGAAATCCCCAAGGGCGGCACGGCGTACACGACCTACTTCAACTACGACTTCACGCTCACACTCTTCGCCCAGGAGGGCAACGAGATCACGATCCCCGCGACAGGGGACTCCGCGGGAGAGGGTTTCCTGCTGCCCACCTTCTTCAACGTGGGCGGCCCGCAACGCATTACGGTGCAGATCGAGATCAACGGCCTCTGGGCGCGGTATCCGTTCCCGTACGGCGTGCGCGGCTTCGACCCGGGCGAGAACAACCTCTACGGCTGCATCATCGGCCCGATCGAGGGAACGATCAACGTTGTCGGCCTCGACGGCCTCACCGATGTGGAGGTCAAGAGGGGCGTGTGGGGCGGAATCGTCAGCGACACGGGGCTCTCGCCGACGCAGCTTGAGATCACCTTCGACGACGGCAAGGGCAACCAGGTCACCCGCAAGGTGAACGTGGCCTTCGACTCGTACGACGTTCTCTTCCCGGCCGGCGCGCGCAGTGCGCTGGCCAAGAACCTCCCGGTGGGGACGAACGGGCTCTACATGATCTCGGTGCCGCTCTGGTGCATCGAGCAGGACCCGGCGCGCGCGTTGGGCATCCCCAACGACAAGCTCCTGCTTGCCCGCTGGAAGCCCAATGCGCCCGGCGGCGGCACGTACGACATCTACCCGACCATCGACCCGCTGGCGCCGGGCCTCGGGTACTGGCTGCGCGTGCTGTCGGACGTGACCATCGCCGTGGACGGCATCCTGCCGCCGGACAGCGACGACGTCCCGGTCAAGATGAATGCGGGCTGGAACATGATCGGCTGCGCGCGCAACCGGAACGTGGACCTGGGGGAACTGCTGGTCCAGCGCGGCGCGGCGGACTCGGAGCCCTTCGCGGACGCGATCACCGACGGTTGGGTCCAGGGCGGCCTGTGGGCCTACAGCCAGCAGTCCGGCTATGAGCTGACCCAGAAGCTGAAGCCCTTCGAGGGCTACTGGCTGCGTTGCCTGCTGCCCGAGGGCGCCACGCTCCTCTTCCCGACGAGCACTGCGGCCGCATCTACCAAGGAGCGGACCGCCTCGGCGGACAGCTCGCCCTTCGGCAAGACCCTCTGGCAGACGGCGCTGACGTTGGACGTCGGCAGTTCTCGCAGCACGGCCACGATGGGTGCCGCCCGGTCCGCGGGCGACGGCTTCGATGCCCGGTGTGACCTGCAGGCGCCCCCGCCCTTCGGCGACCAGCCGACGCTGCACTTCGCGAACGACGACTGGGGCCCCAACGCGGGCGAGTATGCCTCCGACTTCCGCGGCCCCCGAGCGCGCGGCCCCTGGAAGCTGCGCGTGGCCAACCTCCCGCGAGGGGTGCGCGCGCGCCTGCGCTGGCCGGACCTGTCGCAGGTACCCCAGGAGTTCCGGCCCGTGCTGCTTGACCGAGCGCGCGGCCGTACCGTGTACATGCGCACCTCCGGCGGGTATGAGTTCACGGGAACCGGCACGCCGTGCGGCCTGGAGATCGTCCTGCGTCGGGACAAGGGCGCCAACCTCGCCGTGACGGGCCTGATTGGCGCCCAGAGCGGGCAGAGCATGGCCATCACCTACGCGCTCTCGGCGGATGCCGCCGTCAGCGTGCGCATTCTGAACATCGCGGGTCGCCCGGTCCGGGACCTGGTGTTAGACAAGCCGCAGACCACGGGCTGCTCGACCTTGGTGTGGAACCTCCGTGGTGCCACCGGCGCGCCGGTGCCCAACGGGGCGTATCTGATCGAGCTGACGGCGCGGTCAGAGGATGGCCAGGTCGCGCACGGGATCGGCAGAACCTGGGTCAACCGCTAGGAGTCCGAAGTGGTCCGCTCCCTCATCCGCAACCCGAACCACTGTCGCGCACTGGCCTGGGCCTTGTTGCCCCTCCTGGCCGGGTGCAGCGCCAGCATGATCAAGATCAACCCGGGCCCGGACGCGGGAAAGGCGACCATCGACGTCACGATTCTCCGGGCCGACAACGGGGAGCCCCTCGGGGTCGAGGCCACCGTGGTCATCGGGGGTGAGAAGGCCACGACGGCCGCAGGAGACCAGGGAGTCCGTGTGTCGGCTGTGCCCTTCGGCAACTCCGATCCGCCGACCCAGCCGCTCACCGTGAACGCGGAGGGTTTTGTCACCTACTTCGAGGACCTGCAGCTCAACCCCAACGGCACGACACAGACGCAGGTGGACATGGAGGCGGCCGACCCGAGCACCACCGGCACGGTCTCCGGCGCCGTCACCAACCTGGACAGCGGCAACCCGGTGGCGAACGTGCGCCTGGAGTTCGCGCCGGACATTCCCGGCACGCCGGAGGGCATCAAGGCGGCCACCGACAACGCGGGCGAGTACACCGTTCGCGGCGTGCCCACGGGCGCGACGCTGGCCACGGCGACCGCCCAGGGCTTCCTGACGAACACGAAGCAGATCGTGGTTGCGCAGGGCGAGGGCACCAACCCCGCCTTGGACTTCAAGCTCGTCGCCACCACCAGCAAGGCGAACGTCTCCGGCCGCGTGACCGACCTGATCACCCGCGATCCGATCGAGGACGCAAGCGTAACAATCGGCGGCGTGGGGCCTGCAACGACCGATCAGGATGGGCACTTCGCGCTGATCGAGGTCCCGGTCGGCGACCAGACCATCCAGGTCACCGCGACCGACTACGATCCCTTCAGCGACACGGTGACCGTCACGCCGGGGATGTCGGACCTGCAGGTCCAGCTCGCGCCGAGCGAGGCCAAGCCTCCGCCCGGCCCGGCGACGATCAGCGGGACGGTCACGATTCTCAACAACCCGGACAACGCTGGCGCGACCGTCAAGGCCATCGACGACGCGACAGACCAGGTCATCGACACCGCCGTCACGAATGCCGCCGGCGAGTACGGCCTGTTCGTCCCACGCGGGCAGTACGTGATCGAGGTCTCCTTCAAGGGCGTCACGATCACCAAGTCCGTGGAGCTTAAGGGCGCCGGCCGCGTGAAGACGGGCGTGGACTTCGTGATCACGGCGCCTTGAGGCCGTGTAGGACGGGGGAGGGAGTGCCTTGCGCGCCGGGATGCGGCTCGCGGTACCGCTGGTGGGCCTCACGCTGGTCGGACTCGCTGGCTGCAGCGGCGGAGCGCTGCAGGATACGGCCCGGTTCAGCGAGGACCTCTTCCAGGGCTCCGGCTCGACGGGGCCGTTCGACTTGCGGTTCCAGCCCCTCCTCGCCGATGGGGCGAGGGCCGTCGTGAATGGCAAGGAGACGATCGTCCGCGAGGCCCTCCTGGTGCTCGTCGATGGCGTCGAGCAGCAGGAGGGCGCGGACTACGACGTGGACCGGGAGATCGGCCGCATCATCTTCCGGCGTATCGTCCCGCCGACGGCCGTCGTGCGGGTCAGGTACTACTACCAGCTCCAACCGACGTGGCGCCCGGCGGGGGTCGGCTAGGGATCGCACTGCTGACGGAGACCGGGAAAGGGGGAGTCGTTGTGAGCTGCCGAGGGTTACTCGCGGTACTACTTGCCGGTGCGGCGGTATCCCTGTTGGTCGGCTGTGGTGGCGGGGATGGAGGCGGGGGCGTCAGGAGCATCTGGGGTCAGGTTGTGGATGACGGAACAGAGTGGCCCGTTGCCAACGCCACGGTGAGCGTCCACCACGGGCCGAGCACGCAGACGAACGCCCGGGGTGAGTTCAGGCTCGACGGCGTGCCCGCGGGAGAGCGGGGGCTGTTCGTCGTGGCCACCGGCTACGACCCGCTCACCGTGGTGGTGCCGAAGCGCCTACCCGACACCACAGCGCGCATCGCACCGACGCTGCGCGCGCACTGCGGGGCGGTGACGGGGACCGTTGCGCGTTTCCAGGAGGGCCCCGTCCGCGGGGCACGCATTCAGTGCGGCAGAGCGTGGGCAGTCTCGCGATCCGACATCGACGGCGCTGGTCGCTTCACGCTGTACAACGTCCCTGCCGGCACGCGCCAGATCGACTTCCAGTCCAGCGACTGGGACAGCGCGCAGCGCACCGTCACGGTGACGCCCCGCGCCACGGTGGACGTCGGACAGGTCCTGCTTGCGCCCCGATACGAGCACCCCATGCAGCCGTAGGCCGTGGGGCCCAGGCGGGGCTGAGCCGGGCACAGGCGTCGCATGGCTTGTAGTGAAAACCAGAGCCGAACTGAGGGACTCCCATGACTGCACGAGTCTCAATCGCGGTGCTACTTGCCGGCTTCCTCGCGGCTACGATCACGGGCTGCGGCGGCAGCGGCGCCGGAGGGGGAGTCGCGACCGTGACCGGTCGCGTGGTGGACGACGGAACCCAGGCGCCGGTCGCCAACGCTACGGCCCGCGTCGGGAACACGGCGAGCGCGCAGACCGGCGCCGACGGGCGCTTCACCATCAATGATGCGCCTACCGGGAACCAGATGCTGAGTGTGACGGCGGGCGGCCACGATTCCTCCAACGTGCCCGTGACGCTGTCTGCCGGCCAGAACAGCGTGGGCACCGTGTATCTGGCGCCCACGCTGAACCTTGGGCGGGGAGCCGTCACGGGCAGGCTCGTGTTGGCCTCGAACAACTCCGCGGTCAGCGGCGGGATCGTGCAGTCCGGTACGATCTCGGCGCTGTCGCGTGCGGACGGATCGGGTCGCTTCACGCTCTACAACGTCCCGGCCGGTTCGGCGCAGGTGAACTTCTACGACCCAAGCACCACCGCCGGCACCATCCGGTTCAACGTGCCGGTGTCGTCGGGCCAGACCACCGACCTCGGCAACGTCCTGCTCTCCTTTGGCCCGCCGCCGCCGCCGCTGTAGGGGCGCTGCATGAGAAGGGTTGGCGGGCGCCATGAATGGCGCCTCTACACAACCGGGCGCGATGAATCGCGCCCCTACTTCGCGCAGGGCCGTGGATCGCCGTCATGTAGGGGCACGATTCATCGTGCCCCCGTGTAGGGGCGTGATTCATCACGCCCAGTGCCGTGCTTCCCGCGCACCCTTTGGGAACGCCGCGCCAAGAGGCCAACTCTGTGTCCGTCCGCGCCCTCACGACAACCGTGCTGCTCGTCATTCTGGTGGGCCTGATCGCCGGCGCGGTCCTGTATGTGCGCCGTCAGCCGGCGGGGGCGACGCCCGGGACCGTCGGGCCGACCCAGGAGGAGGGCAAGCAGCCGGTCGTTGAGGTCGAGCAGTTCGCGCCGGAGCACTTCGAGGGCGGCCGACCGACCTGGAAAGTGAAGCTCGCGCATCTGTCCGTTGAGACGGGTGGCCAGACGGTGACTGCCGGCGCTATGCGAGAGGGTCTCATCTACGACAAGCAGGGCCACCCGGCCGTACGCGTGACCGCCAACACGGTGAAGTACGACACCACGAGCTACGACTTCGATGTTGAGGGCAACGTGCGCGTGGTCTCGCCCAAGGGCGCCGTCATCACCACCAACCAGGTGCATTGGGACAACAAGAGCCGCAATCTCACCGCGCCCGGGCAGGTGATGTTGCGCACGCAGGACAAGGTCACCGTCATCACCGCCGGGCTGCGGTTCGACACGCCGACGCAGACGGTGTACTGCCCAAACCAGATCCGCATGCAGACGGACCGCAGCGAGGGAGTCGGGCGGGACCTGACCTACAAGCTGGAGACGGGCGGGTTCCGCCTGCGGGACCCACAGATGGTCATCGACGTTCAGGAAGCCAAGGAACGGACGGGGCACTCGCCATGAGACACTTGGGGTGGACCTCCGAGGGCCGGAGCAGTCGCTGGTGGATCAGCGTCTCAGCCGCTCTCTTGTGCGGGTTGCTGGTGGTCACCGTGCCCGGTCAGGAGCCGCCGCCACCAGACACGAAGGCAGCGGGACCCGAAGCGAAGCCTCCCGACGCCGAGAAGCAGGACGCGGAGGGGAAGGTAGCCGACGAACCGGTCCACATCGAGCACGCGGACCTGATGACCTACGACCCCGAGAAGAACCTGTACTTCCTCACGGGCAACGTCCACTTCCGCCACAAGGACACGCACCTGTACTGCGATCAGGCCCAGTACAACGAGGATGAGGACACCGCCCGCGCCACGGGCAACCTGAAGATCGTGCAGCCCGAGACGACCATCACCGGGGACCTGATCACGGCGGACTTCGGCGAGGAGGTCGCCGACATCGTCGGCAACGTGCGCCTCCTCACGCAGAAGAAGAAGGAGGAACCGAAGCCCGAAGTCGAGGCCACAGGCGAGGCCCCCGCCGAGCCCGCGAAGGAAGGCGAGCAGAAGGAGGGCCGGTGGGAGGAGTACAAGGAGAAGCTGACGACCGTCACCTGCAACCAGATCCGCTACTGGTACGAGGAGAAGCGCGCCGTGGCGACGGGCAACGTCGTCGCCGAGCAGGAGGACAAGAAGGTCTACGGGGAGGAGGCCGAGTACGTCGAGAAGGACGACCTGCTGACCCTCAAGGGCGATCCCGTGAAGGCCGTCATGGACAACGGCAACACCTTCACGACGCCCTGGGTCAAGGTCGAAGTCGAGGGCGAGCGCTTCTGGACCGGCCCGATCATCGGCACCTTCAAGCGCGAGAAGAAGGAAGAGGCAAAGCCCGGCGAGGAGCCACCCGCCCCACCTCCTGCCCCTCAGCCTCCGGATCAGCCCAAAGCGCCGTAGCCGTCGCCGTCCCCATCACCTATCACCCACCACCCATCACCTCACTCCGTATTCCGCGATCGCCTCCAGGTAGCATTCCACGCTGGGAATCGGTACCGCATACGGGATGTGGTTGCCCACGGCGAAGAAGAAGCCGGGGCAGTTGCGGCCCAGGTCGGCACAGCGCTTCACGTCGGCGCGGATCTGCTCGGGGGTGCCGAACTGCAGGATGCGGGAATCGATGTTGCCGATGATGACGTGTGTCTGCCCGTACCGCTCGACGATGTAGCGCAGGTCCGTCAGCGGCTCGAAGATGAACCCCTCCGCGCCGGCCTCCGCCAGGTCGTCCACATACTCGTCGAAGTTGCCGTCCGAGCAGAAGAGCACCTTGGTCCCCGCCTCGCGCAGCGGCTGCCAGAGGCGCCGGTGCCGGGGGAAGACGTACTTGCGCATCCAGTCCGGCCGGAAGACCGTGCCCGAGGCCCACACGATGTCGTCGTGGCACAAGAAGATCGGGACCTCGGCCCTCACATGCGCCTGGACGACCATCATGCTGATGTCGGTGAACCGCTCGAGCACGCGATCGAAGCGCTCGGGATCGTCCATCGCCGCCTGCATGAACAGGTCCCAGCCAAAGGTGATGATCGGCCAGGTGAAGACCGTGTTGTAGAAGCCGCCCGGATAGACCGCGTCCGGGTAGGCGGCCTGCCCGCTCTCCCACGCCTGCCGAACGCTCGTGGTCAACTCGTCCATCGTCGGCAGCTTGGTCGCGGCCGCGACGGGGTCGAAGGCGAGCACCTGGTCCACCGTCTCGAAGGCATAGTAGGAATGGAAGGGTGTCTCGGTCTCGTAGAACTTGGCGCGCCCCATGTGGCTGCTCGGCAGGCCGAAGTCAGACCCGAACGTGGACCAGATGAAGTCGAAGTCCAGGGCCTTCGCCAGCGCGGGTCCGGCCTTGCCGCCGTCGGGCCCTTCGGGGTCGATGCCCGTGACCTTCATGGTGAACTGCCGATGGCTGATGTACTCCGTGTGCGGGATGCGGTCGGGCATCTGCAGGTGAATGGCCTGCCAACCTCGTTCGTAGCTCATCATGCGTCCTTTCGGGAGGGGGGTGTCGCGGCGCGAGTGTTCGCGCCAGGAGGGGGTGGCCCCTCTCCGCTGGAATACGCGCCCCGTGCGTCAGTCAGCCCGCCCGGAGGACACCATGCCCGCCTTTGAGATGCCTGACTCGCTGGAGTTCAAGCCCGACTTCGCCGAAGCCCGCCGGTACTGGGAGGCCTTCTGGGCGGGAGAGATCATCGACCGCCCAGGGGTGATGATTCGCGCCCCCAAGGAGGGCTGCGACCCGAGGCCCGGCCCCGAGTACATGGCCGGCCATGACGGCAACTTCGACCGCGCGATCGACATGGTGCTGGAGAACGCCGCGACCACCTACTTCGCGGGCGAGGCCTTGCCGTGCTTCACGCCGAGCTTCGGCCCGGACATGTTCGCCGGCTTCCTGGGCGTCGATCTCGCGCGGTCGGCGGACAGCACCGGCACGAGCTGGTCGATGCCGACCGTCGAGAGCTGGGCCGACGTGTTGCCCCTCGAGCTGGACGTGCACAACCCGCTGTGGGTTCAGATGATCGACTTCGTCCGCCGCTTCGTCGAGCGTTGCGAGGGCAAGGTGCTCTGCTCGCACCTGGACCTGCACTCGAACTTCGATGCCCTCGCGGCGATGCGCCTGCCCGAGCGCCTGTGCCTGGACCTGTACGATTGCCCGGAACTCGTCGATCGGGCGATCGCGGACGTGCGGCGCATCTACTTCGAGGTCTACTGCGGCGTGTACTACGCGGGGAAGATGGACCGGTGGGGATCGCTTGGCTGGGGACCCTTCTACGGCGAAGGGCGGACGAGCTACACGCAGTGTGACTTCATCTGTCTGCTCTCTCCCGAGATGGCGCGCCGCTGGGTGATCCCCGCCCTCGAGGAGGAGTGCAGCTTCCTGGATCACTCCGTCTACCACTACGACGGGCCCGATGCGCTCGTCCATCTGGCCGACATCTGCTCGATCAAGGACCTCGATGTGATCAGCTGGGTCCCGGGCGCGCGCAACCCGGGCCATGACCACTACATCGAGCTGTTCCAGAAGATCCAGACCTACGGCAAGGGGCTGGACATCAACTGCAGTGTCGAGCAACTGCCTTTCTTCCACGAGCGCCTGAAGCCCGAGAAGGTCATGTACAGCTGCTGGGCGCGCAGCGAGACCGAAGCCGACGACGCGATCAAGTGGCTGAAGGACCACACGTAGGCGCCGCGTGACGGCATGTTTACGCGGCCTGACGCGCAAACCATGCGGCATATCCCGTGAAGTGTGGTAGAGGCAGCAACAGAGGCAGCCCTCAACACGGGAAGGGTGTGAGTCGCATGGCGTACGTTCCGGAGACCACGAAGCGCGGGGTCGAGTGGTGGCAGATTGCCGTGGGGATCGTGGTGGCGCTGTCGTGGCTGGGGGTCAGCGGAGTCGCGCTGCTCCGCTAGCAGGTCCGGCCAAGCTCTGCCAACATCGAGCGCCGCCCAAGGTGGGCGGCGCTCGCGTCATGTCCTGCCATCCGCGCCCGGGCGTCTATGGCGGGCCCGGGGGCGCCTCGAGGCCTGCGACGACGAAGTCCACCCAGCCGGACTTCGTCGAGGTGCCGCTACGGTCGGTGACCTTGACCTGCACGCTGTAGCGCTGGTCGAGCTGCACGCCGTCCCATCCGATCGGGTTGCTGTTCGCGGGAGCGGTGAACGTGCCGGCCCAGGAGCCGTCCCGATCGTTGCCCGAGTCCAGCAGGAGGACCAGCGTACCGGGCGCCTTGTTGAGCGTGACGATCTTCGCCTCCACGCGGGCGATCCCGTTGCCGTCGGTGGCGCTGATCGCGATGCGGACCGGCCCGCCGTCGGCTGGGAGGTTCGTCGGGGACACCGCCAGGGTGCCGAGCTGAGGGACCCTCGGTCCGATCACTTCAACATTGGCGCTCACGCTGGCTTGCGGGAAGAACGCCGTGACCTCCCCCGTGCCGACCTTCGTGGCGGTGAACAGCCCCGAGGGCAGCAAGGTGCCGATGTCGCCCAGGAGTGAGAAGCTCGGCACGATGTTCGCCGGTACCCCGTAGATGCGCACATCGGCGTCGAACTGCACCTCGCCGCCCACATCGACCTGCGCATCGGAGGGCGAGAGCGTCACCGAGGTTGGCGGGGTCACGCCGGACCGCAGGGCCGCGATGGTCACAACGGTCGTCTTGTCCTTGACCGTATCGACCGGCACGATCATGGCCTGATAGGTCGGCGTCGAGGGGAACGTGACCTCGACGTTCACCCCGCCCGCCTGTAGCTTGTCCAGCCTGAAGCTCCCGTTCCCATCCGTCAACACGCAGGCACGGTCAGCCTGACCATCCGCCGCCAGGCGGACCTCGGCCCCGGCAATCCGGGTCGCCGTGTTCTGCGAGTCCACAACCACTCCCTGGATGCTGGCCGTGCCTTGAGCCGGAGGTGGCGGAGGCGGGGGCGGTCCGCCGCCGCCCGGAAACCCCGCGCCACTGCCGCAGCCGACGATACCCGCCGCCAAGGTGATGAGTGCTGTCCCGACGATGATCGATGTCCAGCGGCCTCGGATCATGCTTCCTTCAGCCCTTTCCTCATTCGGAGTGGGTGCCGGCGCCGTCGATCGCGACGGCGGGCTTAGCGCAGAATGGTGGCGCTTGAGAGCGCGTGCACAACCGCTCCGGCGGCCGAACGAGCCCGTACCCGGATCAGGTACGTCCCGTTGGGCGCCGGCACACCCGTATCAGTTCGCCCATTCCACAAGATCACCTGCTGCCCTGCCGCATAATCCTCCGACATTATTAGCCGTCGGACCGGGCGCCCCGCGATGTTGAGCACTTCCACGTCGCAGTTCGCGGCCGAGGTCAACGCGAACCGCACCTCCGTGCCGCCCCCGCGGAGGGGCGTGGCGGCCAGGCTCGTGATGGCCAGCGCGCTTGCCTCTCGCTTCACCGTCAGGCGGAAATGCCGGTCGCCGGCGGACTCCGCCGTGTACCGATACGACGACAGCGTGCGCAGCTGAGTCTGCCGCCGGGCGTCCAGGTCGGTCAGCACGACCCCGTACTCGGGCGGGACAGGGCTCAGATCGGGCGCGGCGATCGTGACCTCCCCCGGCGCGTCCACGGCAACGGTGAAGGTCCACTCGAGCGTCCCGGCCGAAGGCTTGCGGAAGGTCGCGGCATAGCGCCCACCGGTGGCCGTCCGCAAGTCCAGCCGCACGCCGCTGCCGAAGGCCGGGGGTGCTTCCACATCCAGTCGCTCCGGCTCGGCGGCCACACCGACGTAGTTCGGGGCATCGACGCGGCTTCCGCTGCGCGCGACGAGTTGAACCTGCCACGTCGGTTTGCGCAGCCTCGTCGGCACGGCCTGCGACGCGACCGTCGTCGGTCTCCGGTCGAGAACCAGCCGGCACGCCTTCATCACGTAGACCCAGAACCCCTCCCATGGCGCAATGAGCCGTTGCCCTCCGCCGACCACGCGGTCGATCAGCACGTAGTCCCCCGTAGAGGGGTCATACGCCCAGGCGAAGCGCCGCATGATCCCTGCCGCCTCGGCGCTCGCCAGGTCCATTGTTATGGACCCGTCCTCTACCGTCGCCGCCGTGAAATCCGTCTGGGTCAGGAAGGGGTTCCCGATCTGCCGCCAGCCCGGCTCCAGGTCAATCGCAAAGGGCCCGCTCGCCGCGACGTCGCCCACGGGGTTCACCACGACCTGCCCATCGGTGTGGAACCAGAACCCCTTTCCGAGACCGAGCAACACGAGAGGGCTGGTAGGCGCCATCTCGTAGAAGATGTACTGCCCCTGCCCCCCTTGTGCCGTGGGGTCGAATCGTGCGTATGTGAGGTCCTGAGGCGCGATCCCAAAGAACGCCGCCGGATCGAGGTCGGCAGGCACGATCGGGGTGGCCATGAAGTGCAATCCGGGCGCAACCGCAATGCCCTGGTTCGGGAAGGACTGCACCGGTCCGGCAGCCGTCACGTCGGTGATCTCATTCGGCTCGGCATCGACCGCGGTGACGGCGTACCAGTAGTCTACACCGTCCGTTGTCGCCGCATCCTCGTAGGAGGTGGCGTTCGGGTCTGTCAGTGTGGCGATCGGCGTCATGCCCAGGACGTTGACGAACTTGAACTTGGCCCGATACACACGAAGGGCGGCGAAGTCGGTTGGGGCGGCATACTGCGTCCACGCGACGCGGATCGCGCCCCCCGCGTCGTTCGGGAGGTCGTCGGCCGTGACCCCCTGGACCGCCGGCGGAGGTGTATCGTCGCGGGCCTGAGCGGGCCCGGCGACGTCCGAATCGGTAGTCTGTCCGACCGCGTCGCGCGTCGTCACCACGTAGTAGTAGTCCACGTGGTTGGCGACGTTCGTGTCGGCGTACGTGTCGGTGCCCGCGGGAACCGAGGCCTGCGTACTGAACGGCCCCTCCGCCGTGGGGGACCGCTTGATGATGTACTCTGCAACGTCCTGCGCGCCGCCGCCATCATCGGTCGAACGCAACCAGCGCAACGTGGTCGAGCCGCCCTGGTCGCCGGCGGTATCCTGCGCCCGCAGATTGCGCACCGCCGCCGGCGGCAGATCGACGCCCAGTGCGCGCGCCGCGTTGATTCGCCCCGTGCCCAGCTTGCCCACGAAACCCGGGTTGACGCCGTCGATGTTGTCGGTCGTCTGGCGGATCCGCTCGATGATCTGCGCGTTGGTGGCCCCCGGCTTGTGGGCCTTCACCAGCGCGGCCAGGCCGGCCACGATGGGTGAGGAAAACGACGTGCCCGTGCCCTTGGCGAAGTACGCCTGGAAGGCCGGGAAGCTGTCGTTCTGGTAGCCCGGTCCGAACACAGCCTGGCCGGGCGCCGAGACATCCACGAAGCGGTAGCCGGAGCCGTCGAGGTTGCTGAAGGAGCAGTGCCGGTTGCTCTGGTCGGTGCCGCCCACGCCCAGGACGAAGTTGTCCACACCCACGTTCGGCCCGTCGTTACAGGCCGGCGAGGCCCAGGTCGAGGAGTTCTTCGTGAACTCCTGCCCGGCATTGCCTGAGGCGACGACGACCGTTACGCCCGCCTGGTACGCCGCCCGGATCGGGGCGTTGAACGATGGCGTGTACCCGCCTCCGAGGCTGAGGTTGATGACGTCCGCGTGCATAGCAATGGCATAGTCCATGCCCTCGATGACCGTCGATACCGCCGTGCCGCCGTCATCGGGGAAGACCTGGATGGGCAGGACCCGCGCCTTCCAGTTCACGCCGACGGTGCCGAACGTGTTCGCCGCCGCCGCCGCCAGCCCGGCCACCAACGTGCCATGGGTCACTTGGTCATCCGCCTCGCCGTTGCCGTCGTTGTCGTTCCCGTCCGGCGAGGGCTGCGGGTCGTTGTTGTTGGCCAGAAAGTCCCAGCCGTGCACGTCGTCGATGAGCCCGTTCCCATCGTCGTCCTTCCCGTTATCGGGCGTCTCGCCGGGGTTGGTCCAGATCTTGCTGGCCAAGTCGGGGTGGTCCAGGTCCACTCCCGAGTCGATCACGGCGATGACGGTTCCCCTCACGCCGGTGGTTACGTCCCAGGCCTCGGATGACCGGATGAGCGGGTGATGCCACTGCTCGCCGTAGCGCGGGTCGGCCGGCATCGCGGTGAGGTAGACCAACATGTCGGGCTCGGCAAACTCCACCTCCGGGGCGGCCGAGGCCGTCACCTCGGCCTGAGCCAGATCCCAGCCCGGCGGGAGCTCGATGATCGCCATCCCGAACCGCGGCAGCACACGCCGCACGCGACCGCCGAGACGTCGCGCGACAGCCTCCGCCGCCTCGGGCCGCTGCCCGGGGCGAAGCTGGACGACCAGCCGATTGGCGACGGCTTGGGGCAGGCGGAACTGGGGCCGCCCAAGGCTGTCGATGCCGCGTATGGGAGGGCCCGGACGATCGACGAGGGGGAGGAAGCTGTCTTGGGCGCGGCCAGGGAGCACGAGGGCCCCCAGTCCAACCAGTAGAACCACCAACGGGCCGCCGTGGGCGAGGATTCGCGCCCGGCAGCCCGTTCGCACACGACGCGTAGACGGATGTCTGTGTTCTGGACTCGGCATCTGCCTGCTTGCCCGTTCGGAGTGTTGTTCCTGCCCCGCCCGCATCGGCGGGGCGGCGCCCCCGATTGGGCAAGGCGGCTAGCGAGCCAACGTCACCGGCTTCAGCGCGCGGACGGTTTCGCCGTTGTCATCGGCGACCGCTGTGATAGAGATCACGTACCGTCCGCTCGGTACGCCCTGTCCTCCGGCGGCCTGTCCGTTCCAGAGGACGCGGTTCAGGCCGACCTGGCCCTGCGGCGCCGCAACCGTCGCCACGAGCCGCCCGGCGAGGTTGCGCACCTCGATCGTCACATCCGCGGTCCGCGCCAGCGTGTAGGTCAACTCGACGCCGCCGGCCTTTGCCGGTGTCGCCGCCATCTGCGTCACGACCGGGCCAACCGCCGGGCCCGCCAACACGATCTCGAACTTGCGCTGCTCTCCGGCCGCTCGCGAGTGGTACGTGTAACCCGTCGCGGTTCGCATGTAGACCGACCGCCCCGTCGCCAGGTCCTTCAGGACGGGCCGGAGGTCGTTCGGGACCGTCGTCAGGTCGGGCCACGACAACTCGACATCCGCGTCTGCCTGGGCGCACTCAACCGTGACCTGCCACTCCGCCTTGGCGCCGAGCGTCTTCCGCAGGTCCGTCGCCAGTCGCTCCGTGCCGCCGCCCGCCAGGTAGAGATCGACGCCTCCGGCTACCGGCGGCGGGCTCACGATCCGGCCAATCGCGGGGGCCGCCGACGTTACGCCAATGAAGTTGTCGGTATCCAGCGCCTTCGCGGTCTTGGCGATGAGCCGAATCTGCCAGCCGTCGAGCTTGGCGGGGCTGGCCGCCGGGGCCTCGGCGGGAACGACCACGTTCTTTGCGAACACGAGCTTCGCACCGGCCTGCAGGGCATGGACCCACACCCCCTCGCGCTGCGGGAGCGCAGTATCCGCGCCGGGAAGCGTGGCCGATACGAGCCGGTAGCTGCGCTGGAACGCATCATAGCGCCACCCGTACTTCCTCACCAGTCCTTGGTTTGACGCCACAATCGCGGTGTCGGTTCCGAACGAGTCGCGCACCGTGATTCCCTCGAAGGGGTACTCGGCGTCGTACGGGCAGCCGATCTGGTTCCATCCCTGCCCGAGCGCCACTTCGGTCTCATCCTCGTCCACCAGTCGCCCTCCCACACCGATGAAGCTCGGGAGGTCACGGTTCAGCCAGAACGCTCGGCCCGGGACGATCGTCAGATAGGGGTCGTCGGGATTCTGCGCGACCGTGTGGTACGACTGGCTCAGCGAGTCGTAGCGCGCGAACTGCGCAGTCGTCGCATCCGTGAACCCGAACACGGAGACCGGGCTCGGGTCGATCGGCTCGGCGGGCACGGTGATCATGCGCAGGCCGTAGCTGAACGTGATGGACAGGTTCGGCGCGCACTGCGCGGGGCCGGTGGGTGTCACGGTCGTGACCGCGTTGCCGACCTCATCGAGCGCCGTCACCGCATACCAGTAGTCGGTCTGGTCGAGCGGCTGGGCCTCGGGGTCGGTCGGGTCGGCGTTGGGGTCCGTGGCCTTGTCCACGTAGTTGCGCGTGCTCGGGCTGAGGCCCTCGGCGACCAACTCGACGTCGTCCTCGGTCACGGACGTAAACTCGGCGAGACTGCGGTACACCTTGAATTGCTGCAGATCGGCCGAGCCGGTGTAGCCTACCCAGCTCAGCGTGATCGACCGCCCGTTGTCGGCCTGGGTGTCCTGGGCCAGGAGATTCGCGATGGCCGGTGGTGAGGAGTCGTCCCGCGGCGAGGCGGCCGCGCTTACGGTCGAGTCCGCAGAGAAGGAGCTGTCGAACGTGCGCACGTAGTAGTAGTAGTTCTGCCCATCCACCAGGTCCAGCTTGGGGTCGGCGTGAGGGTTAGCGTCGATGTACCCGGACTTCCCCGCCGGGAGGGCCGTGCGATCGGCGACCCTGACGAAGGTTGACGTCGTCGGGTCGGGCTGGGTCCCACGCCATAGCTCGTAGCCGACCACATCGCCTCGCCCCGCGCCGTCATCGGGCGACTTGCGCCAGGTAATCGTGCAGCTGCCTCCCTCGTCGTTCGCCGTGTCGAAGGCGTTGACCGTCGTAGCCGGCCTAGGTGGCGCGTCGAAGTTGACGGCTTCGGCCGCGTCGATGCGGCCCGTCCCGAGCTTGCCGGCATACATCGGGTTCAGGGCATCGATGTTGACCGCAGTGTCCCGGATCTGGTCGATGATGGCCTGCGGCTTGTCCTTGCCAATCTCCGAGACAACCAGCCCCGCCAGCCCCACCACGTGGGGGCAAGCCATCGAGGTCCCCGCCCACGATTCGTAGATTCCGCCTGGCACGGTACTGAGGATGTTGATGCCCGGCGCACAGACGTCCACGAACTTGTAGGCGCCTCCGTAGTTGGAGAAGTCCGTCTTCAGGTCGTTCTCGTCACTGGCCGAGACCCCGATGACCTTGTTGTCAACGCCGGCGATCCCGTCGTTACAGACCGGGGAATCCCACGTGTTCGGGTCGAGGGTGAACTCCCAGGCCGAGTTGCCGGTCGCGGCACAGAGCACCACGCCATTGCCGTACGCATACCCCAGCGGCGTGTCGTATCCCGGGTCGAACATCCCGCCATAGGACATGTTGGCGACATCGGCGCCGTTGTCCGCAGCATACGTGATGGCCTCATATGAGGCGCTCGTCGGCAGCCCCGCCGCGTTCCCGATCCGCAGGAGCATGAGCTTGCAGGTCCACGTCACGCCCACAACGCCGGTGGCGTTGTTCGCCGTGGCCCCGACCGTGCCCGCGACGTGGGTCCCGTGGGGCTCTGGGAAGCCGGAGGCGTCGGCAGGACCCGGGTCATTGTCGTTGTCGAGGAAGTCCCACCCGCGCACGTCGTCCACGTACCCGTTATTGTCATTGTCGATGCCGTCGCCGGCAGTCTCGCCCGCGTTGATCCACTCCCGCCCGGTGAGGTCTGGGTGCGTGTAGTCCGTCCCGGAGTCGATGACGGCGCAGACCACGGTGGGACTGCCCGTCTGGGTATCCCAAGCGGCGTCCGCGCCGATCTTCTGCATGCCCCACAGCTGGCCCCACATGGGGTCGTTGGGGATGATCTGCGGCCGGTCGCGGACCGCAAGAGGCAGGCTGCGCACGCCCGCATACTGCTCGAGGATGTCCGGACCGGCCCTGGCCACGAGGCTGCTGGCCGAGTACCGCTCCACCCCCCTCGCCACCGACTGCCCGGGCGGCAGCTCGACGACCCAGGCCAGGGCGTGGCAGATGGGCCGTGCCGAGACCGCGCCCGCCTGATGGAACAGGGCCCGCATCTGGGTCGCCGTGGCACCCGCTCTCGTCACCACGATCACGCGCCCGTCCACGGCCTGCGCCGTACGCCCCGACGCAGGATCGCGGACAGTGATGATCGTGAACTTCGCCGATGCCGATGTGGAGAGCAACGCGAGAAGGGCAGCCGCGACCACGGCCGCCGGCAAGTACCGCAGCGACCTGCCGACCAATCGACTCCGATACATGGCCGTCATCCTCCGAGCCGGTGAGATTGCACCGTACGCCAAGTACTGATTGCGGGCATTATCCGCTTTCGAGGTGCAAGTGTCAACGCACCCCAACAGCCCCCGAACCGCGGGCCCTCGGCGTCGGAACCTACTGTTCGCCACCCGCCGCAGAACACCTTCTTCCTCGCTCCTGCGGCAGGCAGTGACCGTACGCACAGCGAACCGGGCCATCGACTCTCGCCATCCTTCGCAGACGGGAGCCCCTCCGGAATGCGCATCTTCCCCCGAGCCGCCGCTCTGGCAGTCCTGTGGGCGCTATGCGTGCCCAAGCCGTCGCCGGCCTCTTCGCAGGTGCATCTTGCCGGCGGCACGCTGACCTTCGAGGACGGAGTTCTGGTCGCGGTAACCAACCGGCTGACTGGAGAGACGTACACGGCACCCGCAGGCGCTGGGCTGGACAGCGGCCTGCTTCACGACGGCAGCCAGGCCGACTGGACCGCCGCTGCGGCGGAACGCTCAGAAGACGGAGCGCGCTCCAGCACGACGTGGGCGGACGGGGCCGCCCTTGCCACGACCGTCACGGCGGATGCCGCGGGTGACGCGGTGATCCACCAGGAGGGCACGGCCCCCTCCGGCCTCCACGGCTGTCAGTGGGCCATTCGTGGCTTGAGCGACGAAGTCGTCAGTCTGATCGTCCCGGCCTGGTCAGGCGTCCGCCTCGGGAACGGCTCGCCGGTCGCCGACACCGTGCTGGACTGGCCGACGGGCTGGGAGGCGCAGATGGTGATCGTCCAGGGCCGCCGGGGCGGCTTCTGGGTCCGCGCCGACGACCCCGACGACCGCTTCAAGGGCCTCGCGATCCGCCACCATCGGGGCCGCTTCGACCTCGCCTTCCGCACCTACAATGAGGGCCCGCCCTCGCAGCACACCTCCATCGAGTCAGTCACCTGGCGACTCGCCTTCTACGAGGGCGACTGGCGGGTACCTGCGCGTCGCTACCGGGAATGGATGACCCAGACGTTCCGCACCCCCTCGCTGGCAGAGCGCCACCCGCCGTGGGCAAGCGGCATCCGCTCCGTCGTCATCCTGGGCGCAGACCGCGATCCCTCGCAGCGGGAGGAGGTCCGCGCGACGCTCAAAGAGCTTGCGGAGTGGGTCACCCCGAGCAAGTGCCTGCTGTACGTCCCCAACTGGCGCCGCGACACCTACGACATCAACTACCCCGACTACACCAGCTACGAGGGCTTCGCCGACCTGGTGGCGTTCGCTCACGAGCTGGGCTACCGCGTGATGCCGCACACGTGTTACTACGGCGTGAATCTGGAGAACCCCGCCTACGAGGAGCTGAAGCCCTACCACATGCGCGACGCCCTCACCGGGGCGCTACACACCTACGAGTGGCCCTGGGCCGAACCCGTGCCCCACATCGCGATGATCCACCCGGGCGCGCAAGCCTGGCGCAACCTGTATGTCCGCAAGTGCCGAGAGATCGTGGAGCGCTACGGCGCCGACGCGCTGCACCTCGACGTGACGCTGGCGATGCCCAACGTCACCGAACGCGCCGACGGGCTGAACACGGTCCAGGGCAACGTGGCCTTCCATCGCGACCTGCGCGGTTCACTGCCGGAGGTCGCCCTCGGCGGCGAAGGCCTCAACGAAGTCTCGTGCCGCCACGAGTGCTTCGCCCAGACACACGGTTCGCTGGCCATGACACGCCCGCCGGGCCAGCCGGGCCTCGCGCTCGACCTGGCGGGCGCGGACTGCAGCCATCCCATCTCAGCGTATCTTCTCGGGCCGCACACGCGGTGGTACGGTTACCTCGGCTACCCCGCCCCCGCGCCGTCCGACCTGTACCGGGGCTGGACGCGCGCCTACGAAAGCTGGGGCGTCCTGCCCACGCTGTCTCACCCGACCGCGGAACGGCTTGCGGACCCGGGCCCGGACTTGCGCGTGCGGCTGGAAGAGATGCGCCTCATCGACCACTTCGATCTCCAGCCGGACTTCGACGCGGAGGCCTCCCCCGAGACGAAGTGCGTGTGGACTGGACCCTCCGGCGCGCGCCTCGTCTGCGAAGAGGACGGCTTCGGAGGCTCGTACGCATGGTTCCGGGACGCCTCCGGGGAAGGCCGCACGCTCTACCGCTACGTCCGCGGCAGAACCTCCGTCCGCGCCGCCGGGCACATCGACGGCTGGCCCGCGTACGACGAGTCGGGTATCTACGGTCTCGATCCTGACCGCCTCCACCTCTGCGAGCCGGGCGCGCCCGAGCCCGGCCGCCCGCACCTCCTCCGCCTGCCGGAGGACGTCATCCTGCGCAGTTTCCGTTGCACGGACCGCTTCCTGTTGGCGGACTTCGCGCTCCGCCAGCGGGTACTCGACCTGACCCAGCGCGTGTCGGACGCCGCCATCGGCATCACGGTCCGGGGCGAGGACAAGCCCCTGGGCAACCGTGCGCAGCTCACCGGGGGCTACGCGACCGTCGGCGACAAGCCCCTGCAGGGCTTCTCGGTTCACCCCCCGTGGGACCCGGAGCCCGGCGTCATCGGCCAGGTGTTCGCCGAGTGGGCCCTGCCCGTCCCCGAGGGCCAGAGCCGACTGGAGTTCGCCATCGGTCTGCGCGACGGTGCCGAGCAGTCCGAGGGCGTCACCTTCCTCGTGCATGCGGACGGGCGCGAGGTCTTCCGCCAGGACTGGAAGCGCTGCGAGTGGCAGCCCTGCTCCGTGGACCTCTCGGACCTCGCCGGGCGGATCGTGAAGCTGCGCCTGTCCGTGGACAAGGGCCCCGAGGGCCGGGGAAGCTACGCCTGGGCGGCGTGGGGAGAGCCGAGGCTGGTCTCCGACGCGGGGGCGCTGGAGTTCCCGCTCGAGGTGCTGACACCGCGCGAGGTGCCCGCGTCCCTCCGCCCTGCCGGCTGCACTCGCGTTGGCGGCCAGGGCGCGCTGACACGCTACCGACTGCAGGCCACCGCGCCCGGCCCGCTCTGCCTCCTGTTCGCGGAGCCGCAGGCCGCCTCGCTGCCGCTTGATCTGCTGGGCGCGGAGTTCGACTGGAGCCCCCTCGTTGGCGGCGTGCCGCTGCCGAAGCAGAACCGCCCTATCTACCTCGGCGCCTCGCAAGGGACAGGCAGGTGCGCTGGGGTCGAAAGGCCCGCTCTGGCCGTCCACCCGCCGATCGGCGGGGAGACGGTCGTTGACTACCTGCTCACCTTGCCCCGCGATCCCGCCGTCCTGACGACCTCAGCCGGCATCCAGGACGGGGCGGATCGAAGCAACGGCATCGACTTCGCGGTCGCCGTCAACGGGGAGGTCCTGCACCGGCAACCGGTCGAACGTGCCGACGGCTGGCACCCGTTGGGGGTCGACCTCAGTCGCTGGGCCGGGCAGACCATCGTCCTGAGCCTGATCGCCGACGCCCGCGACGACGCAACCTGCGACTGGGCACGCTGGGCGGAGCCCGTCGTCCGCGCGAAGTGACCGTGCACCCCTGCAGCCGAGGAGCGGAATCATGTCCCTGCAAGTCTGGTCGGTTGATGCCCTGACGAAGGTCTTCCCCGATGACGGTCCGCCGGGGGATGCGACCTCAGTCGTGCGGATCGACGCCGCGCGTAACGAGACCGAGGCCGGGCAGCTCGCGCTGAAGTGCGACTCGCACCACCTCATGTCGGTGGTGGTCACGTTCGGGCCGCTGCAGCCGGTCGCGGGCGGCTTCCCGCTGGCAGGTGCGCAGGCGCGGTTCGTGGGGCATGTGCCGGTTCGCGAGAACACGACGAACACGCCGGCCGAGCACCTCGTGCGCCCGGCGCCGGCGATGTTCCCCGATCCGCTCTTCCCGCAGGGCCACATCCGCGTGCGCAAGGGCGAGTGCCTCCCCATCTGGATCGACGTCACCGTGCCGAAGGACACTCCGCCGGGCGAGTACGTTGGGCCGATTCACGTCGCCACCGACCAGGGAGACGCCGAGGCGGAGCTGCGGGTGACCGTGTATCCGGCCACCGTTCCCGACGAGCGCACGCTGAAGGTCACGAACTGGGTGAGTTGGGCGAACATCGCGCGCTTCCACAGCGTGAAGATGTGGAGCGAGGCATACTGGGACTTGCTGGCGGTGTATGCGCGGAACCTCGCGGCCCATCGACAGAACGTGGTCATCACCCCCATCTTCGAGTTGATCGACATGCGCAACGAGGGCGGCCGGTTGGCCCTCGACTTCGCGCGCTTCGGCCGGTTCGTGGAGCTGTTCATGCGGGAGGGCGTAATCGGCTGCATCGAGGGCGGGCACCTCGGCGGCCGGGCGGGCGGCTGGGAGGCCACGGAGTTCGAGATCAGCACCTGGCAGCCCGAGGGCCACGGGCTGGTGCACAAGCAGGCGCTCGCCGGGAGCCTGGAGGCGAACGCCTTCCTGGCCGACTTCCTCCCCGCGCTGGAGGCGCACCTCGTCACGCGCGGCTGGGCCGACCGGTACTTCCAGCACCTCGCCGACGAGCCGATCCCCTGCAACGTGGAGAGCTGGAACAAACTGAGCGCCGCCGTGAAGCGCTATGCGCCGCGCCTACGGACCATCGAAGCGAACATGTGCCATGAGGCGCAGAACCTCGACATCTGGGTCCCGCAGTTGGGGGACTGGCATACGGGGAACGACTTCTACCGGAGCCGCGTCGCCGCCGGGGATGAGCTGTGGTTCTACACGTGCCTCGCGCCGACCGGGACCTATGCCAACCGCTTCATCGACTACCATCTCGTGAAGACGCGCCTGCTGCACTGGCTGAACTTCCACTACGAGAGCACGGGCTTCCTGCACTGGGGCTACAACTACTGGGCGGGGGATGTGCCCTTCGTCGATGTCGAGCCGGTCCACAGCCCGAACTTCTGCCTGCCGGCCGGTGACAACTGCATCGTCTACCCGGGTAGCGGCGGGCCACTTGATTCCATCCGCTTCGAGGCGCTCCGCGACGGAATCGAGGACTACGAGCTTCTGCGCCTCCTGGAGCCCGAACAGGCGCACCGGATCGCCGCGCGGGTCATCCGCGCGATGGATGACTGCGACCTCGACCCGGCGGCGTTCAGAGCTACACGGAGGGAGCTGCTCGCCGCCTTCGCCTGAGCCGACACGCGCCGCGCGTCTCCCTTGACCCTGCCGGGGGGACCGACTATAATCCCCGCGCCGGAACTCAGGACGTTCCCCGTTGTCCGAAGGGTACGGTGGAGCCCATTGCGAAGCGCTCGCGACGGGCCCTTGTACGCCCGCTAGAGGAGAGGGAGTCATGACCCGGAAGTCCCTGTTGACGCTTGCTGTGGTTCTCGTGCCCCTGATTGCCGCCTCGGTCCTGTCGGGTTGTGGCGGCAGCGGGGGCGAGGCCGCGTTCTTCACCGTCTCGGAGGGCAACTCGTACGGCCCGAACGGCGCGATCGCGTTCGCTTCGTTTGGCGGAAACGGTCTGCGCTACATCAACACCATCAACCAGCAGGGCGGCGCAGTGACGACGCTGACGCCGTCGGACAACGACAGCGACCTGCTGGACGAGGGCGGGTTCAACCCGGCCTACAGCCCGGATGGCACGTTGGTCGCCATGGCCTCGCGGCGCGGGCCGAGCAACGACCTCTACCTGATCTCCGCCACCAGCGGCGACCGCCCGGCGCTCCTGACCCAGCTCACGACCGACCCGGGCTCCGACACCCAGCCCGCCTGGTCTCCCGACGGCACGAAGATCGCGTTCACCACGAACCGCGACGGCGACAACAACATCTACACGGTGACGGTCGCCGATCCGACGCAGCAGGTGGCTGTGGATCAGGACCCGGCCAACGACCAGTGGGCGTGCTTCGACCCGACGGGCACGAAGATCGCCTTCCAGTCCGACCGAGCCGGCAACACGGACATCTGGGTCAAGGACCTGGTCGGCGGCGGTCTGACCCAGGTGACGACCTCTCCCGACCGCGACGAGCAGCCGGCCTGGTCGCCGGACGGGAACACGATCCTCTTCACCTCGAACCGCGCGGGTGACTTCGATCTGTGGAGCGTTGCGCCCGATGGTTTGGGCCTGACGCAGGTCACCTCGGACGCCCGCTCTGACGGATACCCGGACTGGAGGCCCGACGGGACCCGCATCACCTTCACCCGCGACCGTCAGGTCTGGGTGAGCGACCCGAACGGAGCCAATCAGAAGCAGCTCACGCGCACCTACTAGCCCGAGGAGTGCCGCACCCTTCAGACGAACCACGAGGCGGAGCCGGCGAAAGCCCTCCGCCTCGTTCATCTTCGGCGCCTCGCGCAAGGACTGCGATGCTAACCATGGTGCTCTCACTCGCCGCTTCAGCCGCCTCCGCGCCGCCACCCATCGCGCTGCACCCGGACAACCCTCGCTACTTCACCTTCGGCGGCAAGCCAACGGTGCTGATCACCTCCGGGGAGCACTATGGCGCGGTGCTGAACCTGGACTTCGACTGCGTTCCGTATTTCACGGAGCTGCAGCAGTGCGAGTTCAACCTCACCCGCACCTTCACCGGGGTCTACTGCGAGGATTCGCGGTCCTTTGGTATCCGCGACAACACGCTGGCCCCCGCCGAGGGGCGGCTGATCTGCCCGTGGGCGCGCAGCCCGGAGCCCGGCTACGCCAATGGCGGGAGCAAGTTCGACCTCACGCGTTGGGATGCAGCCTACTTCGCGCGCCTGAAGACCTTCTGCCGGGAGGCGGGCCAGCGCGGGGTCGTCGTGGAGCTGGCGCTCTTCTGCCCGTACTACGAGGACTCGATGTGGCGGCTCAGCCCGCTGCACCCCGCGAACAACGTGAACGGCACGCCTGACGTGCCGCGAACCGAGGTCCTGGCCCTGAAGCATCCGCAACTGACCGCGATCCAGGAGGCGATGACCCGCAAGATCGTGAGCGAGCTGCGCGACGTGCCGAACCTGTACTATGAGATCTGCAACGAGCCGTACTTCGGCGGCGTGACGCTCGACTGGCAAGCCCGAATCGCCCGGGTGATCGCGGAGGCCGAGGCGGACTTCCCTCACAAGCACCTCATCGCGCAGAACATCGCGAACGGTTCGGCGGAGGTCACCGACCCGAACCCGCTCGTGTCGATCCTCAACTTCCACTACGCGAACCCGCCCGATGCAGTGAAGGTGAACTGGGGCCTCAACCGCCCCATCGCCTTCGACGAGACGGGCTTCAAGGGCTCCGAGGACCTGCCTTACCGCACGGACGCCTGGGAGTTCATGCTCGCCGGCGGCGCGGTCTACGACAACCTGGACTACTCGTTCACCGCTGCGCATCCCGAGGGCACCGCTGAGGTCTCCGCCCCTGGCGGCGGCGGCCCGCGGCTGCGGAGCCAGCTCACGACGCTCAAGCGCTTCCTCGAGAGCTTCGACTTCCTCCGCATGGCGCCCCATGGCGAGACCATCACCAGCGGCGTCCCGGACGGCGCCGTCGCGCGCTGCCTCGCCGAGCCCGGCAAGCAGTACGCGATCTACCTGAAGGGCGGCACGCAGGTCGAGCTGACGCTCGACGTCCCTGCAGGCAACTACCGCGTCGGATGGCTGAACCCAAGGAGCGGGGAGAGCGAGGGGGCGCGAGTGGTAGAGCACGAGGGCGGCGCGCTGACGCTGCAGTCGCCGGAGTACGTTGAGGAAATCGCCCTGAGCCTCAGACGTCCGTAGGGGCGGACCCATGTGTCCGCCCCTCGCCGTACCCACCTGAGCACGGGAGGCCCGCCGCATGGAGTACTCGGACCGCTACCTTGCCTACATGGGCCTGTGGCCCAAGCGCATTCCCCACTGGGAGCACTGGTCGTGTCCTGATGCGGAGACGTATCTCACGGGCATCGACTACTACGAGCACCCGCGCGAGTGTCGGCTGAAGCTGCGGGAGCTGTACCCGATGCTGGAGCTGGGCGTGCCGGAGACCGACGACCCAAAGCCCCGGCCGAAGCTCGATCTGCAGGGCGAGAGTTCCTCCACTGACGAGCAGGGCCGCCACCACGTCCGCTGGGGCGACTCGGAGACGGGCATCTGGGACTGGGGCCTGAAGTTCCACACGCCCGAGGAGGTCTTCGCCTTCAGCCCACTGGCGCAGGGCGACTTCACACACATCCCCGTGGTGGAATCGCGCGACTACTCCGACGAGGAGAAGCTCTACGAGGCCTACCGCGCGGGCTACCCCGCCGAGTGGGGCGACACCGCGCCGGAGGGCTCAACGTCCTCGTGCGGCTTCTACAACACGATGTTCATGTGGCCGCTGCTGACCTTTGGCTGGGAGCTGTTCCTGGAGTGCTGCCTGGACCCGCGCTTCGAGCGGATCATGGACGAGTTCGCGGAGATCAACCGGCGCGTCTTCCGCACCTTCGCCCGCCTGCCGGTGAAGTTCGCCGTCTGCCACGATGATATCGTGACCTCCCGCGGCCCGGTCTGCTCGCCCGCCTGGATGCACAAGTACATCTTCCCGCGCTACGAGGAGTTCTGGGGGCTGCTGAGGGCGAAAGGCATCGAGGTCATCTTCATGGTGGACGGCTGCGTTGACGCCTACGCGGACGACGTGATGGCCTGCGGCGCCCGGGGGATCATCTCCGAGCCCTTCACCAACTACAAGCAAATCGCCCGGAAGTACGACAACCCCTTCGTTGCCGGCGAGGGCGACAACCGCATCCTCACGCGCAACGATCCCGACGAGATCCGCCGCATGGTCGAGAGCATGGTCGAGACCTCCCGCATGACCGGCGGCTACATGATGTGCATCGGCAACCACATCCCCTGGAACGTCACACCCGAGGGGATCAAGCGCTACCTGGACCTGAGCGCCGAGTTGGCGGTCCGCTAGCCGCGCGCTCAACCTTCGTCGCCCCGCAGGCGTACAACCACTGGATGCGCGACAACAGCGTCACTGGGAGGCTTGGGTGATGCGGTACTGGCTCGTGTGCGCGTTGGCAGTGGCTGCTCCGGTCGGCGGTCTTCGCGCTGACCCCGTCTCCATCGAGGTCCGAGGAGGGGCTGCTGCTCGCCGCCAGGACCCGTGCGACGTGCGCATGGTGGCGGAGGATCTCACCGTGGACCTCGGGCCGGAGCGGGCTACGGTGAAGGCGGTGATGGACTTCCGCAACGAGGGGGCGGCCCACGACGTGCTGATCGGCTTCCCGCAGGTGCGGTGGGCCAACCGTCCCCCGGACCTGAACCTCCAGGACGTTGCCTTCGTGGTGGATGGTCAGGCGGTCACGGTGGAGCAGTTGCCGCCACTCGAAGGCGCCCCTCCGCTTGTGCCGCCCAACGAGGGCGCCGAGTCCTGGTTCGTGACCCGCGTCCCCTTCGCTGCCGATCAGACTCGGCGCCTCGAGATCACCTACAGCCACTACCACGGCGGCAGCGCGTCAGGCGCGAACCTCGGCTTCGAGTGGTTCGCGTACCTGCTGAAGACGGCCGGCACCTGGAAGGGGACCCTTGACCGCCTGAGCATCACGGTCAGCTACGGCGATGTCGCGGGAGCGTTCGCCAACATCGCCCCCGCCGGCTACACGCTTGATGAGGCGAACCGCAAGCTCACCTGGGAGCTCACCAACTTCGACGGCGAGGTGGACGGGATCGTCGTGGAGTGGTGGCCGCACGTCACGCGCGTGCGGGTGGGCGCGGACGAAGCCCCGATCCATGCCTACCTCGCGAACGGCTACACGCCGGTGGTAGACGTGGCGGCCCTGGCCGCCAGGCGCGGCTGGACCTGGCGCCGGGTCGGGGACGGGCCCGCGTGGCTCCTTGACGTCGGCGGTCACAGCCTGCAACTGACGGAGGGGCAACCGACGGCTCTCCTCGATGGCCGCACGACGGACCTTCTCTACCCACCCCGGCCGCCGCTCGGCGCGGGCGGCAAGGGGCTCGAGGGTGGCTGCATGCTGGCGATGCGTGACCTGGAGCCGATCGTCTCCCTGGAGATCGACAACAACTGGCGGGAGGGTTACCTGGCGGTCAAGTGACGAAGGGGCCTTCCTTGGCTCCGGGGAAGAGACGCCCGTTCTGCCCGCCATGCCCGGGGCAGTCCGCATCACGGGCCCCTTCCGCCGGGGCAAGAGACGGGACTCGACCGCCACATGACCGAGCCACGCAACATCCTGCTTGTCTTCGTCGACTCACTCCGCGCCGACCACCTCGGCTGCTACGGGTACCACCGTCCGACCAGCCCGAACATCGACCGCCTCGCCAGCGAGGGCGCGGTGTGCGAGCGGTTCTTCGCGCCCGCGGTGCCGACGCAGCCCTCGTTCACGACGGTCTACACGGGGCAGCACAGCCTCACCCACGGTGTCGTCAGCCACAAGGGCGGCGCGCAGGGCGACAACGACCTCAAGCCCGGCACGCCGTGGTTCCCCGCGCTGCTGCGGCAGGCGGGCTTCCTGACCGCGTCGTTCGACTGCCTGCCGCGCTACAAGAGCTGGTTCGTCCACGGCTTCGAGTTCCTGGTGGACTCCACGTTCCCCGGACCGGACGACGGCTATAGCTGCGAGCGCCTCAACACGCGCGTGCTGCCGTGGCTGCGCACGCACTGCGATGAACGCTTCTTCGCCGCCATCCATTACTGGGACCCGCACACGCCGTATCTCCCGCCCGAGCGTTTCCGCTGCTTCTACGAGGGCGACCCGACCGATCCCTCACGCAACACGCTCGCGCCCCTCGCGGACCAGTACTTCAGCGTCATGTGGCGCAAGTGGTTCGAGAAGCTGCCGCCGGGGATGTGTGACGCGGAGTACGTGGTCGCGCTCTACGATGGGGAGATCTGCCACGCGGATGAGGGCGTCGGGCAGGTCCTGCAGACGCTTCAGGAATGCGGCCACGCGGAGGATACGCTCGTCATCCTCCTCAGCGACCATGGCGAGATGCACTACCGCCACGACATCTTCTTCGACCACCACGGCCTCTACGACGGCAACATCCGCTGCCCGCTCATCGTGCGCTGGCCGGGCGTCGTCGAGCCCGGCACGCGCGTCACCGACTTCGCCCAGCATGTGGACGTGGCCCCCACGATCCTCTCCGCCTTCGACCTGGATGTGCCGCCGGCGATGGAGGGCCAGAGCCTCGTCCCGTTGCTAACCGGCTCCCACACGCCGCTGCGGGACTTCATCACCTCCCAGGAATGCACATGGCAGGCGAAATGGGCGATCCGCGACGACACCCACAAGCTCATCCTCGCGCGCCTGCCCGACCTCCACGGCAACCCAACGCGCGAACTCTACGACCTGCGCACCGACCCCGACGAACTCCACAACCTCGCCGACCAGCAGCCCGACCTCGCCCGCACCCTCGAAGAGCGCCTCGAAGCCTGGATCGCCGCCGGCATGGCCAAGAACGGCCTGACCGAAGACCCCGTCGCCACTCACGGCATCAGCCTCGGCAAGGCCTGGGAGGAGTGGATCGCGAAGGGCAGGCCGAGGGAAGGCTAGGAGCAAGGCTTCACGGCATCGACTCGTTTGGGTATACTGCGGATGCGAACCCACATCGCTCAGGGAGCCCGACCATGGACAAGCTAGCGGTGGTCATAGAGCAGGATGAGGATGGCTTCTTCGTTGCCTCTTGCCCGGCCCTCAAGGGATGCTGGTCGCAGGGCCAGACGGAGGAGGAGGCGATGGCGAACATCCGCGAGGCGATCGAGGGCTGGCTCGAAGCTGAGGAGGACCGCACGCGGTCGGCCCTGCAACCCGGGCAGTTGCTGCGTGAGGTCGTGTTGGGATGAGGCTTCCCCGGGGTCTCTCGGGCGACGAGATCGCTCGGGCCTTCGAGCGCGCCGGCTGGCGAGGCGTTCGTATGCGCGGCAGTCATCTGATGATGCAGAAACCGGGACACGACTACACGCTTGCCGTCCCCCTGCATCGGAACGTCGGCCCCGGTCTGCTGCGGGGCCTCATTGGCGATGCAGGCCTGACGGTGGAGGAGTTCGTGCGGCTCCTGTGACAGCCTGACCTCATCGGCCCCCGTGCGTCCCGGCAGGACGTGCTCGCGCCTCCGTGGAACACCCCACCACCCGCCCCCAACGGAGGCCTCCCATGACCCTCTGTCTCGTCGTTGCATCCGCACTGCTTGCCTCAGTCGGCCTCGCCCAGCCCGTCTCGCTGATTCAGCACGGCGACTTCGAGCGCCGGCCGTTGGACCTGACGTTGAGCGCCGGCGCGGCGTTCGACGATCAGGTGGCGCATTCGGGCAAGCGCAGCGTGCGGGTGATGGTCGAGCCGAGGGCCGGCGAACGGACCAGCGGCAGCGGCTCCTGGACGGTTGAGGGCTTCAGGCCGGGTGCGACCTACACGGTGTCGGCGTGGGTGAGGGCGCAGGACATCGTGGCGAACGAGGGGGTGCAGGGGTACGGGTATGTCGCCATGTACCAGTACGACAAGTTCGGGGATTACGTCGCCTACTTCGACTTCACGCACCCGGTGGGCACGCTCGACTGGGAGCGCCACACGCACACCTTCACGATAGGTGAGGAGACGACGCGGCTGGTGATCCCCTTCGGGCTGTTCCAGGCCTCGGGGACGCTGTGGGTGGATGACTTCACGCTGGTGGAGGGCGAGCAGGCCGCCGACGTCGGCGAGATCGCCCAGCCGCCGTCTGCCGGAGCCGCTGGCGGCAAGCCGGGAATCGCGATCCTGAAGGATGACCTGCCCGTCGTGGGCGTCGGCTCGGAGCCGGAGTACCTGAAGGAGATTCTCGACGCGATCCCCGGGCAGCCCTACGAGACCACGCTCATCAGCGCGGCGCAGCTTGCGGATCGGCTATTCCTGACGCCCGAGCGCTTCAGCACAGTGATCCTGCCCTATGGCGAGACCTTCCCCGCGCCGGCCGCCGATGCGTTCCGGCGCTTCCTGCGTGGCGGCGGCAACATGCTCACAATGGGCGGGTATGCGTTCAACAACCTGGTCGGCGGCGAGCCGCCGGCGGCGGCGAAGCCCACGCCCGAGGAGTGCTCGTGGTTCTACCGCATCCCCGTCGAGCCCGACATGCCGGGGAAGGCGATGACCTTCCGCGGGCACCTCCGCTGCCGGGGCGTCACGGGCGGCTTTGCCTACCTGGCCGTCTACCAGTTCGACAAGGACGGCAAGCTCGGCAGCTGGCGCGACACGCTCCACCTGGTCGGCGACCAGGACTGGACCGCGAACCAGTATGCCTTCAGGGTGGACCAGAACGCGGCGGTGGTCGAGATCAAGGCGGGGCTCTTCCGCTGCACCGGCACGGCGTCCATCGACGACATCTCGGTCACCGACGACGCGGGCCGGGAGTACGTCACCGACGGGGGCTTCGAGAATGTGACGGCCCCCGACGACCGCCGCCCCCACAACTGGTTCCGCACCCAGAAGGACCTCGCCAGCATCGTCGGGGCGACTCCGCACTCTGGCTCCAAGTGTGCGCGCGTGAAGCTGGCGGCGGCCGGGCCGAGTGAACTCATCATGAACACGGCCCGCGGCGCGCCGCTGGACGGACTGCAGGTGGCGCCGGAGCAGATCGGGGTGTTCGACGCGCAGTTCCCCCTGAAGCGCGTGGAGTTCGCGAGGGCCGCGCCGGATCAGTACATCGTGCCTCAGAACTTCGTCGCCGATGCGCCGATGCAGGGCTGGTCGGCGACGACGGTCCTCGGCTACGACGACGCGCGGCGCGTCCCGCTGGTGAACTGCTACGACCGCTACCAGCGCCTGCGCGGCAGCGCCGCCTCGATCACCTACCGCTACGGCGGCCACTATGCGCGGTCGGCCTGGGCGATCTTCGGCTCCACGGACTTCGACTTCTTCCCGCGCGATGCGCCGGCGGCCACCGAGCTGCTCGTACCCATCGTGGATGCGCTCGTCACCGAGACGTTCCTGCACAACCTCGAGACGAACTACGCCACGTACCGCCAGGGCGAGCCGGTGCAGATCAAGGTGCAGGTCAGCAACTGGGGGCCGGCTCCCCAAGCCGTCAGCGTCGATTTCCAGGTCACTGCCGACGGCAAGGGCAAGCCGATCCAGCTCCACTCGCCGGGCGCTACACTCCAACCCGACGAGACCCGCGAGTTCACCGTCGAGTGGAGCCCGGGGCGCTTTGAGGCAGACTTCTACCGTGTCGAAGCGACGCTGAGCCTGGACGAGAGGCCGTCGGACAAGATGGAGACCGGCTTCTGCGTGTGGGATGAGAAGGTGGTGAAGTCCGGGCCGGACTGCGTGCTGGAGGGCAACCTCTTCCGGCTGAACGGGCGCGAGCACTTCCTGCAGGGCACGGACAGCTTCTCGTTCGCCTTCTACTCGGCGCATGAGAACCCGCTGGTCTGGAAGCGCGACTTCGAGACGATGCGCGATTCCGGCATGAACCTGCCCGAGAACCTGCAGGTCAGCGCGGTGAGCCAGAGCCCGCCGTACGAGTGGCCCGAGTCGCTCTTGCGCAAGACCGATGCGATGGTGCAGCTCGCGCAGCAGTACGGGCAAGTCTACATGCCGGGGCTGCTCATCGGCGCGAACGTGGTGGTTGAGGACGATGTGCTGGAGAGGGAGGCGGCCTGGGTTCAGGCGTTCGTGAAGCGCTACAAGGACGTGCCGGGGATTCTCTGGTACATCAACGGGGACTTCCAGCTCCGCCTGGACGACAACCTGCGGCTTGCCGAAGAGCGTGGCGGCGAGCCGCCGCGCACGGATGTCGAGCGCCTGTGGAACGAGTTTCTGAAGACTCGATACGCGACCGACGAGACGCTCGCCGCCGCCTGGAAGCCCGAGCGCGTGACGGGCCCGCTGGGGCACGTGCCCCTACAGGAGTATGGCGCAGACAGCTGGGACGATGTGCGCGGCATGGACCTCGCGCGCTTCAAGGTGGAGCTGATGACGCGCTGGATCAACCGGCACGTGCGCGCGATTCGCGAGGTCGATCAGCACCACGCGATCACGTCGGAGTACTACCAGACGCCCGGGCCGGGCATCGACATCATCCAGGCCATCGGCGACCACACCTGCGCGAACATCGGCTACTTCGACAAGCCCGAGCGTGACATCGCCCGCTTCCCCTCGGTGATGCGCCATGCGGACCTGCGCGAGCGCGGCAAGTCGATGAGCGCCGGCGAGTTCGGCTGCAAGACGCACCCCGCCTGGGGCGGTGGCAAGGACTGGGGCTATCACATCGCCCGCACCGACGAGCAGCAGGAGCAGCTCTGGCTCGCGATCACCCACTACGGCTGGGGCCTCGGCGCCTCCAAGATCCACAACTGGGACTGGAAGGACAACGTCGAGTGGATCTTCCCGTGGGGGATGGTCTACCCCGGCGACTGGGTGAAGAAGGACTGCCTGGACGTCTACCGCGCGGCGGGGCTCACCTTCCGGCAGTTCGAGCGGCGCTACGAGCCGCCCAGCGTCTACGTGCTCACCCCCGACACGCACCGACTCGGCCAGCCGGTGTGGACGGTGTTCGAAGCGACGCTGTCATGCTTCCGCACGCTGCAGGAGATGGGCGTGAGCTGCGGGACGCTGAATGAGTGCTCTCTGGAGGCGATTCCCCCCTCAGCGAAGGTGATCTTCTACCCAATCCCCTACCAGATCCCCGATGACGTATGCGCCAAGCTGCTCGACTGGGTGAAGGCCGGCGGCACGCTGTACGTCTCGGGAGACGTCTCCTACGACATGCTACGCACGCGCACGCTGACCGACCGACTGAAGGAGTTATGTGGTGTCGAGTTCGTCGCCGAGCGCTACCCCAACGTCGCCTGCGATGAGAAGACGGGCCTGCCCGCCGAGATCGGCGGGGAACAGATCACGGTGAACCCGGCCATCGTCGTGAAGCCGACCGGGGCACAAGTCCTCGTCGCGGCAACGGACGCGGACAAGACGCCGGTGCTCCTGAGCAACGCGCTGGGCAAGGGCCGCGTGCTCTTCTGCACCTGGCCGCTGGAGCGGGACGAAGGCTTTGCCGAAGGGATCGCCGCGCGCAACAGCCTGGTGTACCGGACAGTGCTGGGAGACACAGGAGCTGCGAGGGACGCCCTCGGGGCGGCCCTGCCGCTGTCCGTGCCCCTGGCCGGCACAGCGGCGCGCGGCGAGGTGTGGGTGAACCCAACCGACGCCAAGGTCAACGCGCGGACGGCGGACGGCGCCCCGCCCCTCGAACTCACCCCGCACCGCACCGGCTGCATGGTCTGGGCGAAGAACTCGGCCTTACTGGCGTTGGAGGACGGGAAGGGTGCGCACTTCATGTCCTACTCCCTCGACGGGCAAGATGTCCGCAGCTCCACGCAGCTGTGCGTCCTCCCGCTCACCGAGGGCACGGTGCGGCTCGACACGCGCGCGGAGTGGAGCAAGCCTGTCGCGCTCGTCGGCGAGGTCAGGGGCGGCGAGTGGGTGGAGTACGAGCGGATCGAGGCGCCGGTCAGGGGCGGGTCGATCCGGCTGGAGATTGACCAGGACCGGTGCTTCTCGATCATCCTGGTTGCAGAGGAATCCCAAGTGAAGGCCTGCACGACGCGCCTCGTACGCAGCCTCCGCGAGCCGTGGCACGCGTTGCCGAAGGGGTAGGGTCCCTTGACGCCGCTCGAACTCGCCGGAATCGCCATCGCGTTAGGTTTCGACGCCTTCTCGGTGGCGTTAGGAATTGGCGCGTGCTGGTCCGACTTCCGCTCGCGGTTCCGCCTGAGCTGGCACTTTGGGGTGTTTCAGTCGCTCATGCCGCTGATCGGCTGGAAACTCGGCCAGCAGATCGTCCCCTACATCCGGGGTTGGGATCACTGGTTCGTGTTCGGCGTGCTGATGGCCATCTCCGCCAAGATGCTCTACGAGTCGCTGAAGCACCGGGACAGCGACGCGCCCCGCACCTGCAACCCCACCAAGGGCTGGATGCTGGTCGGCCTCTCGCTCGCCGTGAGCATCGACGCCCTCGCCGTGGGACTCACCTTCGGCAGCCTGCAGCGCAACCAGATCGCCTACATCATCGTCATCGGCCTGACCGCCATCGTCATGACCGCGGTGGGGATGGTCCTGGGTTCCACGGCCTCGAGCAAACTCGGCGTCTGGGCCGAACGAGCCGGCGCCGCCCTGTTGGCGGTGGTGGCCGTCAAGCTGCTGGTGGCGTAACGTACCGTAGGAGATCGGAGGTCCGGCATGGCGAACCTCGATCGACGCACCTTTCTCACTCGCGCCGCTCACGCAGTTGGCGGACTGGCCGCGGCGCAGCTTCTCGGCGGCGTATCCGTCGCTGCGGGGCGGCGGCGGCCGAACATCGTCATCATCTTCGCCGATGACTTGGGCTATGGGGACCTGGGCTGCTTTGGGCATCCGACGATTCGAACCCCGAACCTGGATCGGATGGCGGCGGGCGGCGCCAAGCTGACGCAGTTCTACTCGGCGGCGCCCGTGTGCACGCCCAGTCGCGCGGCGCTGCTGACCGGGCGACTGCCGATCCGCACGGGGATGTGTAGCAGCAAGCGGGGCGTGCTCTTCCCCGATTCGGCGGGCGGCATCCAGGACAGCGAGATTCTGATCCCCGAGGCCTTGCGGGGCCAGGGCTACGCGACGGCGTGCATCGGCAAGTGGCACCTGGGGCATCTGCCGCAGTACCTGCCGACGCGGCATGGGTTCGACAGCTACTTCGGCATCCCGTACTCGAACGACATGAAGCCCTGCCCGCTGATGGAGGGCGAGACGGTCATCGAGGAGCCCGCCGACCAGACGACCCTGACGAGCCGCTATACCGAGCGCGCGCTGCAGTTCATCCGCGAGCACCGCAAGCGCCCGTTCTTCTTGTACTTCCCCCACACATTCCCCCACGTGCCGCTGCATGTCTCAGCGCGCTTCGAGGGCACGAGCACCCGGGGCCTGTACGGGGATGTGGTGGAGGAGCTGGACTGGAGCGTGGGGCAAGTCATCGACGCGCTCCACACGGAGGGCCTCGCCAGGGAGACGCTCGTCTTCTTCACCAGCGACAACGGCCCGTGGCTGACGCAGAAGCTGAGCGGCGGCTCGGCGGGCCTCCTGCGCGGCGGCAAGGGCAGCACGTGGGAGGGCGGAATGCGCGAGCCGTGCCTCGCGTACTGGCCGGGCACGATTCCCGCGGGGAGCGTGCGGCAGGACCTCTCCTCAACGCTTAATCTCTTCCCGACCTGCCTGACGCTCGCCCGCGCGCCGATTCCCACGGACCGGACCCTCGATGGCTACGACCTCCTGCCGGCGCTGACGGGCAAGGGGCCCTGCGCCCGCGACACGATGTTCTTCTACCAGGGCGCGCAGCTCTGGGCGGTGCGCAAAGGCCCGTGGAAGGCCCACCTGACCTCCCAGGACGCCGGGGCGAAAGCCCAGCAGAACGATCCCCCGCTGTTGTTCAACCTCGACATTGACCCCTCGGAGAGGTTCGATGTCGCCGCCGACCACCCGGACGTGGTGGCGGACCTCCTGAAGGCAGTCGAGGCGCACCGGATGACGCTCGAGGCTGTGCCGTCGCAGCTGGAGGCGCGGATCGAGGCCTGACCGGTTCCCGCCGCCGGGGATCGGCCAGGGAACTACTTGACAGCCTACTACGTTTTGTAGTAATAGAAGGACACGGCGTTGCGCATCGAGACTCACCGGACGTACCGCGCATGGGGGCGCCGACTCATGCCGGAGGGCACTGCGATGAGAACCACAGCCTATCGGACCTTCGCGATCGCGCTGCTGCTGGTGCTGGCTGCGAGCTTCGGGCTGCAGCGTGCGGCGCGGGCGGGTGACGCCGGAGCCGTGTTGGGCGGCATCTTGGCGGGCGCCATCGTCTACGAGATGTTGGACGACGACAACTACTGCCACTCCCACTATTACTACCACTCGCCCGGCTACTACCCGCCTCCCGTGTACCGGTCCTACGGGTACACCTACTACGACTACGGTCCGCCGGTGGTTGTCTATCGCCCGTATGACTACCGGCCGCGGACCTACGGCTACTACCGCTATGACGGGTACTACGACGGGCCGCGCACCAGCTACCAGGCGCGCCGGGCGCCGTCGCACGCCCAGCGCAACGTCGGCCCGCCGCCGGGCTATGGTCGCGGCGGCAAGTACTCGCCTCCGCGCTACTACAAGTAGGGGAGCACGAGTGGAACTCGGAGGACAGGCTTCCCAGCCTGTCGCTGTTCGAGTTTCAGGATAGGCTGCAAGGAGGGGGTCGAGATGAAGCGTGATCTCACGTTCGCCAGGCTGTTGATCGTGGCGGGCGCCCTCGGGTTGCTGGCGCTCCCGGTGGCGGCGCAGCAGATACCGGACGGGCTGGGGGTGGTGGACAAGGACTTCGGAATGAAGCTGCGGCACCCCGCGGCCTATCGGGGCGAGCTGAACGTCTACCCCCGCGTCCGGGCCGAGCGGGTGACGCCGCGGTGGGAGTACCGGTTCTTCGATCACCCGACGCCGTCGTTCTCGTTCTTCCAGCAAGGCCAGACGCTCAAGCAGGGGATGGACTTCTTCCCGGGGCTGGAGCGGAACGTCTACAACTACGGCTGGCCGCCGGCCTACTACCCATCCTACTACGGCTACGACCCCTACTACGCGCCGCCCTGCCGTCGGGCTTGGGGGCATTGCCGCAGGTGGTAGGGTCGTAAGGCCGGCCCCGGGTGTTCGCGTCTACTTCCCGTAGAACCAGCCCAAGGGGTAGATGCGCAGGACGATCTCCCCGGGCTTGGTGGTTGTGCCCTTGCGCTCACCCAGGGTCGTGGCCTCACTGCCCTCGGCTGCCTCCACCCAGCTTCGTTGGTAGAACACGTACGCCCGGTCGCGAGCGAAGCAGACGTTCGCGTAGTCGAAGGTCGCGAAGCCGGGCGGCAGCCTGCCGACGTCAGCCGCGGCCACGACCGGCGTCAGCGGGTGCTGGGGCGGCACGCGCTCAATGTCCGCGAGACCCTCGCTCACCTCGATCGTCCGGAAGTGCTCCCACGTAAGGCCATCCCGCGAGACTGCCCCGGACAGGCGACCCCGCCGATAGCCCCGGCGGATCTCCTCGCGCGATACCTGGTTCCAGACACACAGCAGATCGCCCGTGCTGGGGATGCGCCGCAGGCGCGGCGGCGAGTAGGAGTTCGCCAGTTCGGTCGGGCGAACCGCGGACCACGTCTGCCCGCCGTCGGTGCTCTCGCTTTGGACGATGCGACCGACCGTCGAGCGCGCAAAGAAGATGACCTTGCCGTCGCGGGTCTCGGCGACGCTCGGCTCGTCACACGCAGTGATTCCCCCTCGCCCGTTCGTCACACCCCTCGCGTCGAACCACCCCATCAGCTGCCCCTCGCACAGCCGCCAGCTCGCGCCCTCGTCGTCGGAGTAACTCACCGAGCCGATGTCGATCTCCGGGTAGTGGTAATGGCCCTCGACCTGAAGGGGCAAGCCCAGCCAGGTGCCGTACGCAGAGGCCTCCACGTAGGTGAGACCCGGGTGCTTGTCGTTCGCGAAGCAGATCCGGCTGGGGTACAGCAAGCGCCCGGTTCTGAGTTGCGTGACGACGTCGTGGTAAGGCGTCCCGAGCAGCTCGACCGGCGCCGGGGCCGACCAGGTTCGGCCCTCGTCGCGGGAGAGGCTCAACGCATACCGCCCGCCGGCCTGTCCGCTGAGCGCCAGCGCCCCGGACTTGAGGCGCAGAATGCCGTCCGCGGACAGACCTTCCGCTAACGGCCGGGCCGCTCCCCAGGTGCTCCCGTCGTCAGTGGAGACCTGGCCGTTTGCGGCAAGGAGACTCCCGTCGGCCAGCTCGACGAGGCTCTGGAAGCCCACGCCGGTCAGCTCAACGACACCGGCCGGCGGCGGCTTCCGAGAAACCGGCTTCGCGTCGGCGGACGCCGCGAGCAGAATCGACAGCACGACAATCGAGGCCACAATCCCGCCGGGCATGGGGTTCACCTCCGTGACGAGGCTCAACCGACCGGCTCACGCTTCGCCGCGGTTCCGGAAGGTGCCTCCGGCTTGGCCCCGCAACCTTCCCACCTCCGCGACGTAGTACCTATCGGTCCGCGGTCCACTTCCCAGCGGAGCCCGGCCCTCGGTCCTCCTGTCTACAGAATCGCCCCTGACGACAGCGAGGTCTGGCGGCGCACCCCGAGGGTCGGGCTCGCGGACGGTCTCTGTCAGTCCAGCCCCACCAGCCGCATGATCTCCGTTCGCAACGCCATCGGCGGGCATGCGGGGATGACGATGAGGTCCTCGCTCCGCCGGCTGAGGTACAGCCGCCGCTGCACGTTGCGGAAGACCTGCCCCTGCAGCGAACACGCCCCGATGAATAGGACGCGCTCGCCCGGCTCTCCCAGGTCCTCCGGTTCCTCCGGCGCCTCGCCGATGAAGATGCGCCAGC
>VGFC01000002.1 GCA_016869045.1 Armatimonadota bacterium | reverse complement strand
CTGTCTACGCTTCGGACCCGGCGTTACCGCCGCGCCCGCAAGACTCGGTTCCGGCCTGCGCGCTACCGCTTTGGCCGGGCGGGACTCTCACCCGCAAGCCACTGCCAGTTTGCCCAGCGCACTCGTGCGCACCGTCAGTCAGGGAGCTGCGGCCGGCTTCGTTGCCGCGCAGGCGGGCCGTGTTCCGGCCCAGGTTCGGCAGGCGGCCGACGTCGTGTTCCTCAACGGTGTGGTGGTGACGATGAACGCGGCGCAGCCAACCGCAGAGGCGGTCGCCGTCAAGGGCGGGCGCATCCAGGCCGTCGGCACACTCCAGGATATCGAGGCGCTCTGCGACGCGCGCACAGAGCGCATCGATCTCAAGGGGCAGTGCCTGAGCCCGGGCCTCATCGACGCCCACAGCCACCTGATGCACTTCGGGCAGATGGAGAAGTACTTCGTGAACCTGCGCCCGCCGAAGGTGCATGACTTCGCGACCCTCGGCAGGACGCTCGCCGAGGCGGCGGCCAAGACGCCGGTCGGCGAGTGGGTTGTGGGGCGCGGCTTCAACGAGTTCGATGAGGGGCGCTACCCCTTCCGTACCGAACTCGATCTCGCGGTGCCTCGGCACCCCGTCCTGGCGATCCAGTGGTCCGGTCAGTACGGCATCACCAACACGCTCGGGTTGGAGAAGGCCGGCCTGCTGCGCCGAGACGTGCCCGACCCCTACGGCGGGAAGTACGGCCGCGACCGGACGGGCGTCCCGGATGGCAGGCTGCTTCACTACCCGGCGATCTACTCCGTGTACCAGCCGACCGTGACCTCCGGCCAGGCGGTGGACTGCATCCTGTGGGCGGCCGATCAGATGGCTCGGGTGGGCGTGACGTGCGTGCACGACAACTTCTGCTACCCGGAGATCATCCTGCAGTACGTTCAGTTGGAGCGCGCCGGGCGGCTACCGCTGCGGCTGCGCGCCTATCCGTACGTGAAGAACCTGGAGGTGTGCCAGGCGCTGGTGGCGCAGGCTCGGCGCCCGACCGGGCCGCTCGTGCGCGTGCCCGGGGTCAAGCTCGCGGTGGACGGCTACCCGCTGATGTACGAGGTGCCCAGGGGGCGCGAGCAGATGAACATCCCCATGCACCCTCAGGACCGGTTCGAGGCCATCATCTCCACGATCCACCAGGCCGGGCTGCAGGTCGATGTGCACGCTGCAGGGGATCGCGGCGTCGATCTCACCCTCGACGCCTTCATCCGGGCGGCCGGCGGCGACCGCGCCGTCGTGGAGCGCCGCCATCGCATCGAGCATTACCTCTTCAACCGCCCTGCCTCCATCAGCCGCACCGCCGACATGGGCGTTCCGGTGTGCACCCAACCCGTCTGGATTCCCTACCGGGCGGACGACCTCACTCGCCGCCTCGGCTGGGACATGGTGAAGGACATGCTGCCCATCGCGGGCTTCCGCAAGGCGGGTGTGCGCGTATCGTTCGGGGCCGATGTGCCCGCTTCGCCGACTCACGTCCCGCTCGAGAGCATTCGCTACGCGATGACCCGACAGGCCACAGACCGGGTCCGCCTCGACCCGTCGCAGAGCACCACCTTCCTGGAGGGGCTGCAGGCGCACACCATCGACGCGGCCTATGCCGCGTTCGACGAGAAGGAACTCGGCTCGATCGAGGTCGGCAAGTGGGCCGACTTCACCGTGTGGAACATGGACCTGCGGACGGTGACGGCGGCCAACCTCGACGCGCTGCAGACGGTCGGCACCTACCTGGGAGGCCGAGCCACAGCCCGCGCCTGAGGCCTCCGGGAGTCCACGACGCATGCACATCGGAATCGACGGGTCGCTGCTATACGGCTCGTTCAGCGGCGTCGAGCAGGCCATCTACCGGCTCCTGCGCGAGCTGTCGCGGGACGGCGGCCCACGCCGCTACACCGTCTACGTGCCGAGCGACTTCGCGCACGAGGACCTCGCCCGAGAGGGCTTCCGGCTGCGCCGCCTCGGGTTCCCCGGCGCCGCCAAGCTGCGCCGGGTGCTGTGGACCCAGATGACGCTTCACCGCCTCGCACGGGCGGAGGGCGTGGATCTGCTCCACGGCCCGGGTTACGTGCTCCCTCCTCGCTGGCAGGGGCCCTCGGTGGCAACGGTCTACGACATCATCGCTCTCACTCACCCTGAGCTGTGCACGCGTTCGAATGCGCTCTACTACCGCGCGTGCCTCCCACGGACGATTGCGCAGGCGACCGTGGTCGTCGTGCCCTCGGAGGCGGTCAAGCGGGAGATCGTGAGGACCCTCGGCGTGCCGGAGGGGAAGCTGAAGGTCGCGCCGCTGGGCGTGGGCGAGGAGTTCCTCGCCCCCACGTCGCCGGAGGCCGGTGAGCAGGTCAGGGAGCGGCTGGGCCTCCGCGACCCGTACTTCCTCTGCGTGGGGAACTTCGAGCCGAAGAAGAACCTCGCCGCGACGATTGAGGCCTTCCGGTTGGCGAAGCGCCGGGCGGACCTGCCGCATCGGCTGGTGCTGGCCGGGGGCAAGGCATGGCGCAGCCGGGGTGTCGAACAGGCCATTGAGGCGGCCGGGCCGAACGTCATCCTGCGAACCGGCTACGTGGCGCCCGAGGAGCTGCCTGCGCTGTATGCCGGGGCGGAGGCGCTGTTGTTCTGGTCGCTCGTGGAAGGGTTTGGGCTGCCGGCTCTGGAAGCGATGGCCTGCGGCACGCCGGTGATCTGCTCGGACCGCGGTGCGCTCCCGGAGGTCGTGGGTGACGCGGCGGTCATCGTGCCCATCGGCGACCCCGCTGACCTCGCGGAGGCCATCGGCGCGCTGGCAGCAGACGCGGATCGACGGGCCGACCTCGCCACACGCGGTCGGCTTCGCGCAGCTCCGTTCACTTGGCGCCGCCACGCGGACGCGGTCCTGCGCGCCTACGACGACGCAGGATGGAATCCGGGGACATGGAGTTCGGGGACATGACCCGATTCGCGTCGTCTGCGAATCGGGATCGTGTCCCCGAATTCCACCCACGACAAGGCAGGTGAGACCATCGGATAGGCCGACCGGGGAGCTGCGGATCGCGTATGTCCTGAATCAGTTCCCCTCTCCATCCGAGACGTTCATCCTGCGGGAGATGGCGCACCTGGACCGGCGCGGGGTGCACATTCTGCCGTGCGCCTTGGCGCGGCCCGACCCGACCGCGCCGGTGCATCCCGACGCGGAGCGGTTCTTGCCTCGCGTGATCTACCGCCCGGCAGCAACCTCGCTGGAGCCCCTGCGCGACTGGCTGCGGGTCTGCCTGCGGTGGCCGAAGGGCGGCGCCAGCGGGACGATCCTCGCGCTGGCCCACTCGCTCCGCCGTCCGGGCTACGCGCGGGAGATGACCCTTGCCCTGGCGGCGGCGAGCCATTTCGCGCAGTCTCTGCGCGGCCGGGGCGTCCACCACATCCACGCCCACTTCGGCTCGCTGCCCGCGACAGTCGGGCTGGTGATGGCCGAGATCAGCGGGCTGTCCTTCAGCCTGTCGCTGCACGCGCGGGATGTCTTCACCGGCGAGTCGATCCTCCTGCGGCAGAAGCTCCTCGAGTCGGACTTCGCGACCACCTGCACGAAGTTCGCTCGCGACCGTCTGCTGAGCACGCAGCCGGCGACCGTTCACGGGCGACTGCATCTCGTGCGGCACGGGCTCGACATCACCGAGTTCACCCGCGAGCACCGCCCCGCGACTGAGCCGATCATCGCGATGGTCGGAAGACTCGTCGAGAAGAAGGGCCACCGCGTACTGCTGCGGGCGGTGCAGATGCTGCGGCGCCGCCGCGGGAGTCTGATGGTCGCCATCGCGGGCGATGGCCCGCTGCGCTCCGAGCTGGAGAGCCTGGCGGAGAGCCTGGGCATCTCGGCGCTGGTCAACTTCTGCGGCACGCTGCCGGCGGAGCAAGTGCAGGAGCTGCTGGCCGCCAGCCGCGTACTGGCCGTGCCCTCGGTGGTGGCGGCCGACGGCGACCGGGACGGCCTCCCCAACGTGATCCTCGAGGCCGCGGCCATCGGCACGCCGGTGGTGGCCTCCGACATCTGCGGCATCCCCGAGTTCGTGGCAAACCGTGAGACGGGGCTGCTCGTGCCGCCCGAGGAGCCGCGCCGCCTCGCGGATGCGTTGGCGACCATCCTGGATGACCCCGCCGCCGCTCAGTCGATGGCTCGGGCGGCGCGACGCCGCGTTGTCGCCGAGTATGATGTCAGCCGGAACGTGGAGTCCCTCGAAGCGTTATTCAGAGAGACGGTTGCGCGGCGACTGGAGGAACGGCGAGCCGAGAGTCCCGAGCGCCGCCCCGGCGATCCCCATACCGAGAAGACGGACGAACAAGGGTGACCTTCCCCGGATGAGCGACCCAGAAGTGGCGACTGCCGAGAAGCAGGAGCCCTCCGCCGGCCGGCGCATGACGGTTGCCGCCATCACCATCTCCGTCTTCCTGACGCTGGCGAAGTTCGCGGGCCTGCTGAAGGAGATGCTGCTGGTCAGGTACTTCGCCCGCCCGGGGCACGAGAACTTCGCTGCCACCGACGCCTTCAAGGTCATCTACAACAGCTTCGTGATGCTGGTCTACACGAAGATCGAGAAGCTGGAGCGCCCCTGCTACCTTCCCCTCTTCGTACAGCGCAAGGACAAGGATGGCGAGGCCGCGGCGTGGGAGTTCGGCGGCATCGTGATGACCATCCACTTCCTGACGCTGGTGGCCATCGCCGTGCTGGGCGTGCTTCTCGCTCCGGGCATCGTCCGCACCTTCTGGCCGGCCTTGCCTGCCGAGGGTTTCCGGCTCGCCGTGCTGCTTCTGCGCATGATGGCTCCTGCCCTGGTGGCCTTCAGCCTGTCGGTCATGCCGGAGCTGACACTCCACTCCTACAAGCAGTTCACGGTTCCCGCCCTGGCGGAGGCCGCGTTCCGGTTACTGACGCTGGGCGTCCTGGTGGCCCTGGTCGCCATGGTCTGGCGCCCGGAACACCCGAACGCGATCATGGCCGCAGGCCTGGGCGTTGTGGTCGGCGGCGCCGCCCGGCTGTTCGTGCAGCTCCCCTCTTTCGGCCGACGCTGGCGCGTGCCTTCCGTCAGAGGCCTGTTCGGCCGCCTGCTGGCGGAGGCCCGCGCGCTGCCGTGGTGGATCATCCGCTTCCCGTACAAGCCCTTCCTGTGGACCGGCGCGTTGGCGCTCAGCGTGGCACTGACCATCGGCGTGGCGAAGACCGATTGGGCGCTGGTCCTGCTGTGGCTGCAGTACGGCCTCGGGATCGGCGCCGCCACGGCGCTCCTGTACGTGGTCTCCAAGACCCTCGAGAAGACGAGCTACGGGGCCGCTCTGCTGAGAGCCTCCGAGGCCGCCGACGCCCGCCGTAACCCCGACATGGGCCGCTTCTGGAGCCTCATCCCGCCGGTCATCGTCGGCCTGATTTACTCCAGCATGAGGACGTACATCGACAGCTACTGCGCTACCCACATCGAGGTGGGCGCCTACAGCTGCCTGGACTACGCGCGCCGCCTCCCGGACACGGCCGCGCAGATCCTCCCGCTGGCGGTCAGCTTCGTTGTCTACCCGTTCCTCTCCGAATGGGCCGCTCGGGGCGAGAGGGACAGGTTGGCTGAGGCGCTCGTGCAGACGACCCGGGTGATCGCCTACATCTTCATCCCGGCGACGATCTGGATGGTGCTGCTCCGCTGGGGGGTTCTGTGGTTCGTCTATGGCGACTTCGCGCCTGCCAAGCAGCAGCTGTCCATCCTGGCGCTCATCGCCTATGCCCCGGGCATGGCGTTCTTCAGCATCGAGGGCATCCTCAACCACTGGTACTTCGCCATGGGCGACACGCGGACGCCGAACTACGTGGGCTCGGCGTGCGCGGTGCTGCACGTGCTCATGGCGGTGATGGCGGTCTTCAGCCTAAGCCTCGGGCCGTACACGATCGTCGGCGTTGCCGCTGCCCTGACGGTGTCGAAGGCCATCAAGGTCCTGATCCTCTACGCGCTTCTCCGGGGCCGCGTGGGCACGGTAGACTGGAAGAGCGTTTTGGCCTTTGGCGCGAAGTTGCTCGTCGCCTGTGTCATCCTGACGGCGGCGTTGCACTTCAGCTCGGCCGAGATCCTCAAGCATCTGGCGCTGGAGGGCCGCAAGACGGCGGCCATCTACCTGTTCGCGGTCACGGCCATCGGGGTGCCGATCTTCCTCGCGGCCTCCGTGGGTCTCCGGATCGAGGAGACCTGGACGGTCATCAACCATGTGAAGACCCGCGTGCTCAGGAGGAAACGGTAGCCGCGGCGTGTCCTGCCCCGTGCGGACCCATCGCACTCCGGCTCCGCAGTACGATGCCCAACGCAATCCGGATTGCCCAAGTTGTCGAGGCTGTGGAGGGCGGCTGCAAGAAGCACGTGCTCGACCTGGTCTCCGGGCTCGATCCCACGCGCTTCCGGCAGACGGTCATCCACAGCTCCCGCCGGGATCCAGGCTTTCCGGAGGCCGTCGCCGCGGCGACCGGCGGCGCGGTCGAGACGATTCCCTGGAACATCCTGCGCAGGTTCTGCCCCGTGCTGGATGTGCAGGGCCATGGGTTCCTCCGGAGGCTCTTCCGCGAGCGCGGATTCGACATCATCCACTGCCACTCGGCCAAGGCCGGCTTGCTCGGTCGCCTCGCCGCGCGACACCTGCCAGCCGCCAAGGTCTACACTCCCCATTGCTTCCCGTTCTGCATGGAGACGGGTGCCTTTGCGACCGTGCTCTACCTGTGGCTGGAGCGCCTGGCGGGACGCTCGACGGACCGGCTCGTTGCGGTGGCGCCGGCCGAGGCCGATATCGCGCGCGCGATGAACGTGGTGGCCCCAAAGCGCGTGGTGCTGATCGAGAACGGCATCGACCCCCGCCCCTTCGACGTAACGGTGGATGTCGAAGCGAAGCGGGCGGAACTGGGTCTGGCGATGACGGACGAGGTCGTGCTCTGCGTCGGCGCGCTGCGCCCGCAGAAGGGCCATCGGTACCTCATCGAGGCGATTCCCGAGATCATCCGGAGCCGCCCGCAGGTGCGTGTGCTGATCGCCGGGGTGGGTCGGGAAGAGGACGACCTCCTCGAACTCGTGGGCCGACTGGGAGTTGGGAAGCACGTGCGCCTGCTCGGGGCGCGGGACGATGTGCCCGAACTGCTGAAGATCGCCGACTGCCTCGTGATGCCCTCGCTGTGGGAGGCCGGGCCATACGTCGTGCTGGAGGCGATGGCCGCGGGCACCCCAGTGGTCGCCAGCCGCATCCTCGGTCTCACCGACTGGGTGCGTGAGGGACACACAGGCCGCCTTGCCGAACCGAAGAACCCCTCGAGCCTGGCGAACGCGATCCAGCAGACCCTCTCGCAGCCGGAGGAGAGCCGCCGGATGGCTGCCGAAGCCAAGGACATGGTCCTGCGCCGTAACATGCGCGACCGTTGGCTGTCCGACATGGCGGCCCTCTACGAGCTGCTCGCGAGCGCCCGCAAGCCCTCGCATCCCTGACGCCGACCGTCGCAACTTCCCGCCGCACTTGGTGTTCTTACTACGGACAGCCGTAAGACTGCCGTTGCCGTTGCTGGGCCGCGCGTACCCTTGCGCGCATGCCGTTGACCCAGCCGGGGGCACATTCGCGCCGATGGTTGCCTCAACGTACGCCGAACCGGTACCGGCACAACGGACTTCCGCCGCGCTCTGGGCGGGGGCGGCGCTGGTGCACGTCGGCTTCGCCGCGCTGGCCGTCTCGACCGTATGGACCGCCCAGCCGCTGACCGCACTGGGGCTGTACGAGCGGTACGCCATCGCCCTCGTGGGTGCGATCCTGGTCGTCTTCGCCCTCGTCAGCCGAGGTCGCCTCGCCTCCTCGACGCCCGGCAAGCTCCTTTGCGCCCTCGGTGCGGGGATGTGCCTGCGGATTGCCGTCGATCCAACCTTCGAGAAGATCCCGACCATCGGCAGCGCCCTACCGATGTGGGCACTGAACGCTTACCCAGGCCTGCCGACCGTCGGCTGGCTTCTCGCCGGGCTCGGGGCCCTGGTCTGGTGGCTGGGCGGGGGCCGGGCCGACGATGCCCGTCCGTACCGCGGCGTCGCAGTCGTCGCGGGCCTGGTGCTCATGGCCGTGACCCTCGTCGTGGGAGCGGCCCTGCGGGCGGCGGGTTACGAGGTCCCGATGTACGACAACATGCTGCTCATCTGGCAGACGCTCGGCGTCGTCGTGACGCTCGTGGTTGCGATGTCGGTATGCGGCAGGCGCGGCTTCGGTCCGTGGCCGATGGTCCTACTCGGCGCCGGCCTCCTGGGTCACGTCATCAGGACCTTCATCGCTCCGCCTCCGACATAGCCGGAACTCGAAACCCGAGACTCGAAACCCGAGACCATGACTCAGCCGAAGTCCCCCGGCTGGCTACTATGGGGTGTGTTGCTCCTCATCGTGCTGGCCCAAACCCAGGCCGCGCTGGCGAAGGACCTGAAGGACGGTCCGTTCGTCTCGGGCGCCGACGTGTTTGCCGCCCTGCTATTCGGCGTGTGGGCCTTGTGGGCGCTGGGGACGGGTGCGTGGCGGCGCGTGAAGTGGCCGCCCCTGGCGGCAGGCGTTCTCGTGGCGGTGGCCATCGTCGCGGTCGGCCGCGCCGACTCCCCGGAGGCCCTGAAGTCGGGCATCGTCGATGTCGCGCAGTATGTCCTCTACTTCGTCTGCGCCTACCTGCTGTTCCTGAACGCGATCACCGATGAGACGCGGGTGAAGTGGGTCGTGGGGCTGCTGGGGGTCCTCACCGCGCTGATGGTCCTGGTCGCGCTGGCTCAGTACATCCTCTGGGCCGACCCGGCCGACCCGGGCGAGACCTTCCGGCGGGTCAGCTCGACGTTCGGCCTTGGCGAGGTGATCTCGAAGACTCCGCTGGGCCACACGCTCCACCTCGCGGGCAAGAGCAGCCGGAGCATCTACTGCAACTACTTGCTGCTCGTGCTGCCGGTGCTGTTCAGTCTCGGACTGCGCGGCTCGGGATGGGTGAGGCCCGCTCTGCTGACGATGGTGGCCTTGGGGATGCTGACGATGCTCTCCGGCTGGCACTTCTGGGCGCTCGCGGCGATCCTCATCGCCCTCAGCTTGCGCCGCAGCGTGCGGACGGCGCTGATCGTCGCGGCGGCGGTGGTCGCCTTCACTGCCCTGGGCCCGTGGGCGCTTCCTCGGAACCATGAGGCAGACGTGGTCGAGTTGATGGACTGGTACGAGGAGGGCGTGCGGGATGAGACGGCAATCACGGACGAGAGCTTCCGGGGCGGGGAACTTCCGACGACCACGGAGGTCAAGAAGAGGTGGGTCGAGTGGCAGCCCGCGCTGAACATGGTGCGGGCGAACCCCGTCCTTGGGGTAGGAACGGGCGGCTACCAGTTGCACATCGGGCAGAACTACGGGATGCTGCCCAACTTCGAGAAGATCGAGCCGGACACGAACTGCGGGTGGCTGGTGATCGCCGGCTCGATGGGGCTGTGCGGGCTGATCGCGCTGGCGGCGTTGCTGTATGCCGGCTACCGCACGGCAGTCGTTCAGAGCACGAAGGGACCGACCGAGTACCTCCGCGCCTTGAGCGCGGGCCTCGCCGGGAGCATGTTGGGCGTGTTTCTGGCCATGCTGTTCAGCAGCGTTCTCGTGCGAGGGTTGAGCCTTACCCTGATCTTGCTGCTGGCGCTGGTGAGCGTGGTCGAGGAGCTCGCCAAGGCGCCGGTAGGCGGCGGGGAGACAAGCCGGCCCCGAGACTTGGAGGACAGGCATTCCTGCCTGTCCGAGTTCGGGGCTGATACTCCGAACGGAGGATGACTGGGATGACGAACGGACGAGTACGGATTGGTGCGACGGTCCTGCTGATCTGCGCGCTGGTGGGCACCCTCGCGGCGGTCGTGTTCGCCGCACAGCGCTACAACATCGTGATCGAGACCGAGCACTACAACGCGATCAAGCCGTCCACGGCCGTCAAGGCCGGAGACACCACTGCTTCGAATGGGAAGTACACGGAGTACCCGCTGAAGCGCCCCCACGCCACGAGCGAGAACTCCGGCGTGCAGGGCGACGGCGGGTCCGTCTACTTCAAGGTGAGGGTCCCCGAGCAGGGCAACTACACGGTCTGGGTCCGCACGTGGTGGTACGACGCCTGCGGCAACTCCTTCTTCCTGGTAGTGGACGACAAGCCCGCGCAAGTCGTCGGGGGCGACGGGACCTTCAAGACCTGGAAGTGGCGCAAGGCGCCGCAGCCGTACGCGCTGACCGCGGGCGTGCACAGCGTGAAGATCCAGAACCGTGAGGACGGCGCCCGCGCGGACCAGTTCCTCATCACCAACGACACGCGCACCATCCCGACGCGGGCAATGGCCGAAACGCCCGACTACCGCGTGACCGAGTAGCCCCGACGGCAAATCGGGGACATGACCCAATTCGGTCGTATCGAATTGGGATCGTGTCCCCGATTTGCCGCTGCGCCGACTGGGATCGTGTCCCCGATTGGTCTCCGTGCCCGGCGCCTCCGCGTAACCTTTCCCCGCCTTCCTGCGTCTAACCTAGTGACGCAGCGCACCGGGCGCCGGCCTGTTGTGCTGCACGTTACTCCTTGCGTCAAGGTGGAGAGGATGCACGCGATCCCCCGATTCGCCGTCCTGTGTTTGGCGCTCGTCGGTCTGGCGGCGGTGGTGACCGCTCAGGCGGCGCCCTCCCTCGCCGGCCCCATCACATTCATCGACACCCCCCTTGAGGGTGACGTTGCCGTCAGAGATGATCTCAACCTCAAGGCGGGCGACAAGCTCCAGTTCGTGGTCAACTACCAGGACGAGTCCAACTACGGCCTCCTCGACATCGCCGCCCCCCAGGCCTGTTTCTACCGTACGCTGGGCGGGACCACGAAGCCCATCGGCGAGCCGGGCGAGATCGCGTTGGCCGGCGCGGAGGGTGCGCAGCCCTTCGCGATACTCCGGAGGAACTCGCGCCTCTTGTTCGCCTATGCCGGGCAAGTTGCTTGCAGGGGCTGGGACGGGGCGCTCGCGAACGGCAAGGCGGGATACGTCGCAGCGGAAGGGCAGGTTGCCGAGCCCTATGTGCAGGCGATGGAGCCCATCCGCTCTGCGGACGCCTTCGTGCGCGACAAGGACACGCTGCACTTCTGGACCGAACTCACGGGCGCGTGGCAGATCAAGAGCCTCCGCGACGACGACCAGGCGGAGACGATGGAAGCCGACAAATCGGCCAACGCCTTCAACTACCAGGTTGTCGCCAAGGACGGGCCTGCCATCTCCCTCGCGGAGAAGGACTCCTGGTGGTGGACGGACTACCGCGTCGAGGCCTCCGCGCGGTCGCAGGGCAGGGGCGCCATGGGGTTGGTCTTGCTGGCGCGGGATGAGTCGAACTACCTGGCCTTCCGTTGGGCCTCCGTCTGGGACACCGGCGAGCATGGCAATCGAGCGGAGCTGCTGGAAGTGGTCGGCGGAGAGCCCAAGGTCCTGGCCGAGAAGCCCGGCGGCTTCGTGCCGGACCAGTGGTACAAGCTGGGCGCGGCAGTCTGCGATGGCCGCGTCGAGTGCACCATCGACGGCCTTCCTGTGCTGCAGGCCCCCTCGACGCGCCTGGCCTTCGGCAGCGCGGGCCTGTACGCGGAGGGCGAGGACCAGGGCTTCTTCGACGATGTCGTCATCGCGGACTACGAGACCTTCCGCGAGGACTTCGCGAACATGCTACGCTGGGAGGCGGCCGGAGGCGACTGGTCGCTCACCAACGGTGGCGAGGCGAGGTGTGCAGGTACGGGGTGTCTCACCTCCGGTCGGCTGGGCTGGACCGACTACCGCGCCGAGGTCAGGGTGACGCCGAACAAGGCCAAGGTGGGGCTGCAGGTCGCCCGCCAGGCGGACGGCCGCGCGGCCCTCTTCCGTGTGGACGGCCAGAAGGCCCAGCTCCTGATGGTCGGCCCGGCCGGAGAGACGCCCATCGCCGAGCGCGACATGAAGCTTGGCGGCGGCAAGCCACTCACGCTTGCTGCCTCCGTCGAGCGAGGCTTCGTGAGGACCTACGTCGATGGCGAGCCGGCGGTGGAGGGGATGGTCGCGGAGTGCCCGGGCGGCGCGATTGGGCTGTACGCCGACGGAGGGAAGGACGCGCGATTCGGCCAAGTGCTCGTCTCGTTTCTGGAGCCCAAGCGGCCGGCGCAGGTCACGCGCGAGTTCACCAAGGTCAGCGAGCACCCCGAGATGGCCGAGTGGGCCAGCAGCCGCGCGCCATGGGTGCAGCCCGCCAAGATGGAGCCCGGCGCCACCTGGTGGACGAAGGGCGACTACTACGGCGACGTGACGGTCGCCTTCAAGGTGCGGTTCGTCGGCCTGCGCGACGGCAACGTGAAGGTCACGCTGGGCGGCGAGCCCGAGCGGACCGAAGAGGGCATCCGGCTCGTGCTATCCGCGACCAAGGGCACCAAGACCCTCAAAGCGCAGGTGACGCAGGGCACGACCGAACTCGGACGGGCCGAGGTGGAACTGCAGAGCAGTAGCTGCAACGTGCGGTTTGCGCGCCAGGGCGCGCACATTCTGGTGTCCGTGGACGACAAGCCGCTGATCGACCAGCCGTTGGCGGCCGCCACGGGCGCGCAGGGGTAGGATTGACATGCGAGGATCCAGCCCTCGGGTTGTGATCGCCTTGGCCTTGCTGTTGGGTCTGGCCGCGACAGGAACGGCGGCGGACCTGAAGAGCAGCGTCGCCCCGAATAAGGCCGCACACGGCCGCCGGACCGGCGTCTCCGTGGATGGGCTTGCGTTGGACATCGGGCAGGTGGACGTGCTCTCCTCCAACGTCTACGACTACACCTTCACAACCGCCCCGACCGACTGGGTGGCCCGCGCCGGGACCTGGAAGCAGACCAACCGTTGGGATTGCTCGACCCAGTGGTCCTGGTTTGGCGGATACGACCCCGATGGTCTGGCCGCCGCCTGGAACAAGCGCCAGTTTCTGGGCGACCTCACGGTCGAGCTTTACGCCGCCATGAAGATGGGCATCGGAGGCAAAGGTCGCTACAAGAACCCCAACGACATGAACCTCACGATCCACGGGGATGGCGCGAACCTCGATTCGGGCTACAGCTTCGTCATGGGGGGTGAGCTGAACAGCTTCTCCCGCATCCTGAAGGGGGACAAGGTCCTCGCCGAGACGCGGGACGCAAGCGCGCTGTTCCCGGTCTTCGAAGATGCCTATCCCAAGGACGCCAACGACTTCCACCGCAAGTGGTGGGGGCTGCGGGCGCGGCTGTGCGGTAACCGGCTGCAGTTCTACAAGGACGAGAAGCTGATCTTGCAGGCCGAGGACCCTGACCCGCTGCCGGGCGGTCACGTGGCCCTCTGGACGATGCACAACGGAATCGTCGTCTCGCGGGCCAAGATCTACTACGCCGCTGAGAAGACGCCGCCCGATCCCATGCCGGCCGATTCGCTCCGTCTGACTCCGGTCAAGCAGTCCCTCGAACCGCGCGTGGTGGACGTGAACTCCGAGACCCATCCCGCCGTGTACGATGACTTCGAGGCGGACGTGGGCGAGTGGCGCAGCTTCGGCGGCACCAACGGGGCCCGGATGACGCTGGTGTCGCCGGGCGCCGACGGGAAGGGTCACGCGTTGGCGCTGATCGACGAGAGTTCCGGCGGCCAGTTCGGGGCGCGGCTGCGCACGCCTCGCCTGGACGCGCGGAAGTACGGGCGCCTGTCCTTCGACTACAGGGCGGACCCGGACGTGCGCCTGAACCTCTACTGCGTGGTGAACTCGAGCGTCTACGAGATCGTGTTCACCGCGCCCGAGGGCATCGGCCCGCAGGCGCAGATCCTGGCCCGACTGCCCAACGTGAAGGCGGACGGACAGTGGCACTCGGTAGACCTGGACCTCATCGGCCTTCTCGACCGGCTCTACAAGTCCGACGAGCCGATCTGGCTGGAGGACGTCTACTTCGCCAACACCCACACCGACGGGTACATGCACGCAGGCTTCGGCGGCAACCACGCCGGCGCCACGCTGCTCATCGACAACCTCTACCTCGGCGGCGCCGGGCCGAAGGAGGCCTCCCTGACGTGGAGCAGGCACGGCGACGCCGAAGTTCAGGACTGCGCCTACACCATCGACCAGCAGCCGTACTCCGTGCCCGCAGGCGACAGGACCGTTGGTGGGGCGGACATCGCCGACAGTCTGGGCGGCAGCGGCACGTACTACGCGCATGTCCGACCGAAGATGGCCGACGGTTCGTGGGGCGCGACCATGCATCGGCGCCTAGTGGTCGATGACCAGCCGCCCAAGATCACCCAACGCTCTCCCGACAACGGCGAAACGAGCGGCGCGCCGATCTTGACCGTCGGTCTCACCGATCCCGGCGGTTCCGGAATCGACCCGGCCTCCATCATGCTGCGCGTGCAGGGCAAGGACTACGCCTGCGATGGATCGGCCCTGCGCTACGATGTCAGCCAGGAGCGCTTGCTGTTCGACCTGGGCAAAGTGGACCCGGCCCTCAAGGACGGCCAGTCCGTGACCGTGCAGCTGGCGGCGGCCAGCGACCGTCTCGGCCACGGCCTCGGCCAGCCTCTCGAATGGCAGTGGAAGTACAGCACGGGACGCGATAAGACCCCGCCCACCGTTCCCTACATTACCAGCACGGACGATTACCTCTGCCGGGATGACTTCGAGAGCGGCTTGTCGCAGTGGTCCACGTTTGGCGGCCCCGACGGCGCGCTCGTCTGCCGCGACCCTTCGACGGCCGCCGCAGGCGACTACTCGTTGCGGCTCTACAACGCCCGCCAGGGCGGCCGCTTCGGCGTCTATGTACGTAAGGACGCCTTCGATGCCGGCAAGTACCGACTGCTGACCTTCGACTACAACTGCTCGGGGCGGCTGCGGGCCGACTTTGGGCTGTACGTGAACGGCCGCTGGCGCTCGATCCGCTTCACCGACACCGACGACACGCGCTCCCAGATCGGGGCGATCCCCAATGTAGAGACCGACGGCAAGTGGCACCACGCAGAGGTGAACCTGTTCGATCTGCTCCGCGCCGCCGACCCCCAGACGAGTGGCTACGAGGTGCGCTACCTCATCCTGGCAGACTGGGGCTGGATGGGTAACGCGGAGGGCCGGACCTACCACGTTGACAACCTCAATCTGATCCCGGTCTCCAATGCGGCCAACGGTCTCGAACTCTCATGGAGGACGACCGATGCCAGCGGCATTGCCGGCGCCTCCTACGCCCTCGACCGCTCTCCGAACACCGACCCCGGCACGAAGAAGATGACCGCGAGCACGGCGGTGACCTTGCGCCCGGACCTCGATGGGGAGTGCTACTTCCACGTCCGGTCGGTCGATGGCGCCGGTAACTGGAGCGAGCCGGGCCACCTGCGGCTCATCATCGACAAGGACAAGCCCACCGTGGCGCTGGTGAAGCCCACCCCCAACGAACGGACGGCCGCCTCCAAGATCGTGTTCGACGTCGCCGACAAGGGCCCGGCGGGCATCGATCCCTCCAGCCTCAAGCTGAAGATCGACGGTCAGGACTACGATACCGCCAGCGGCTACCTGACCTATGACGCCACGGCCGGCCGGCTGACGTGGGACGGCTCGGCCTCAACCCGCGCTGTGGCCTTCGAAGACGGCCAGACCGTGAGCGTGGAGCTAACCGGCGCCGCCGATTTCGTCGGGAACCAGGCGGCCCTGCCTCCGGCCTTCACGTGGACGATGGACTACGGCAAGGACGACGAGCCTCCGCTGGTCACCCAGGTGAAGTCCACCAGCCACCTGACGCTCACCTGCGACACGTTCGAGGAAGGCCTGGGCGCCTGGCAATCGCGCACCGCGGAGGGCGGTGGAACGCTGAGCCTCGACCCTACCGGCGGCCCCGATGGCCGGCAGTGCCTGAAGATCATCAACGAGAAGGCCGGTGGCGCCATGGCCGTGACGGCCTGGGGCGAGGGCGAGGGGTACAGCGTCGATCGCTACCCGCTGCTGAGTTTCGACTACAGGCTCGAGCCGGGCGTGAGACTCGATCTGTCGCTGTTCACCGACGAGCAATGGTACGCCATCGGTTTCACCGATAAGGGCGGCGAGTTGCTCGATACGGTGCCCGGCGCCGTCGCGGACGGCCGGTGGCACCACGCGACAATCGACCTGGCCGCCTCGCTGCGAAAGCTCCAGCGCGGCGGCCCTCTGGAGGTCCAGCAGGTCGTGTTCTCAGACCGCGGGAACATGGACAACGCCGTCGGCGCGACTGCCCGGTTCGACAACCTCATGATTGCGCGCATCGGGAAGTCCTCACCGAGCTTCCGCTGGAAGGCGGCCGACGCCACCGGAATCACCGACTACAGCTATGCTCTGGATCGCGATGCGGCTACGGCCCCCGACGAGGTGGGAGAAGGCCCCGGCACAACCACGACCTTCCGTGGGACCGAAGGCGGCCTGTGGTACTTCCACGTCCGGGCCAAGGACGGCGCCGGCCACTGGGGCCCGCCCGCCCACTACGCCATCGTCCACCTCGCCGGCCCCGCCAACGGATAGGCCTCTCCCCTCTCCGGAACGGAGAGGGGCCGGGGGTGAGGCCAAGGCGGCGGTTACGCTGGGGATCATCCTCGGCGTCGCCGCCGCCCTGCGCTTGCTGGGGATCACCTGGGGCCTGCCCGGGCCGACCCACCTCTTCTCGTACCAGCCGGACGAGTACTTCTCGCTCCAGGCGGCACTGAATCTCCTCAACGGCGATCCGAACCCGCACTTCTTCAACTACCCCTCGCTCTATCTCTACCTGGCCGCCGCGCCCTGCCTCTTCCACTTCGGGCTCGGCGGAATCCGCCCGGAGCTTCCCGACATCCTCCGCGCCTTCACGCTGGACGCGCGCCTGATGACGGTGCTGCTCGCCCTGGTGACCGTCGGCGCAGCCTATGGCGCCGCGGCGCGCCTCGGTGGAAGGCGGGCTGGTCTACTGGCCGCGGCCATCGTCGCCGTCGCGCCGGGCCATGTGCTCTACTCCCACTTCGCCGCCGTCGATGTCCCCCTCGCCTGCTTCGTGACGCTCGCGGCCTGGGCGGGAATCGTCCTGCTCGACGACCAGCGCTGGAAGGTCGTCATCCTCGCCGGCCTCGCCTGCGGCGCCTCAGCCGCGACCAAGTACAACGGCGCCCTCGTTCTCGTCGCGCCACTGATCGCGCTGGCGATCTGGCTCTGGCGCTCGCCCAAGCCCCGTCCCTGGCGCGCCGCCCTGCTGCGCGGCGCGGCCATCGTGCTCATCGCCGCCGTCGCCTTCGCGGTTCTCTCACCCTACGTCTTCCTCGACTGGCCGAAGGCGAGCCACGACATCGCCTTCGAGATGCGCCACATGCGCGAGGGCGAGTATCCCGCCAAGGCCGCCGATCCGTGCGGCTGGTGGTTCCATCTCCGCGCGCTTGACTGCAGTCTCGGCGGGCGGGTCCCGCTGGTCGCACTGGTCGCGCTATGCGCCGTCGGCGTTCGTCGCACATGGCCCCAATCGCTGCCGGTGGTGCTGCTCGCCCTGCTGTGGTTCGCGATAGTCGGCTCGACCGGTGTGCGTTACGCGCGTTACGGACTGCCGCTCGTGCCCCTGTTGGCGGTTCCGGCCGCCGTTGCGGCCCGAGGGGCAACCTCAACATGGACGCGACTCGGGTTGGTCCTGTACACCGTGGCTGGAGCTTGCGTGGCAGTTTCGTCGTTCACGCTGTCCGGCTCGATGGCCTTCCAGACGGAGCCGAGGGATCAAGCCTTGGCGCTCCTGCAGGCCCGAGTACCGGCGGATACCCCGGTCGGCGTGCTCCGCACGGTCTGGTTCGACATGCCGCCGCTGGACTTCAACAACGGGGGCGATGCGCTCGGCAACGGGTACGCGTCGTTTCGTCGGCCCGTACGTCCGTTGGTGGCCATCCCCAACTTCGACACAGAGACACTCCGCGCGAAGAGCCCAGAGTGGGTCGTGGAGACCGACTTCCAGACGGCTGAGTGGCTGCGAGCGGGGAACCCTACGGCGAGCGCCTTCCATAGCGTCCTCGAGGACGACTACAGTCTCGAAGCCGTATGTCGGCGACGGTTGGGCTGGGTCATCTTTGACCCCTACGGACCCCTGCCTCACGACTTCAGCTACCCCTTCACCACCATCCGCGTCTGGCATCTGGAGTCCTCGGAGGATACGTCCCGGATGCCAACGAACCACGCGCGATAGCCATGTAGGGGCAGAGCGTGCTCTGCCCAAGGCGTGGGCAGCTCACGAGCTGCCCCTACAATGCGACTCCGGGGGAGCACGATGCCCAACCTCGCAATCAACGGCGGGGAGAAGACCCGCACGAAGCCCTGGCCCAAGTGGCCGATCTACGATGACAACGACCGCGCCGCGCTGCTGGAGGTGTTGGAGAGCGACGTCTGGGGCATCGGCGGCAAGACCGGCGAGATGATGCTGCAGGAGTTCGCGGAGTTCCACGACGCGAAGCACGCGGTCGCCGTGACGAGTGGAACCACCGCGCTGGAGACCTCGCTGCGCGCCGCCGGCGTGGGGCCGGGTCACGAGGTGATCGTTCCGCCGTACACGTTCATCGCGACCGCCAACTCGGCGCTCATGGTCGGCGCGGTGCCGATCTTCGCGGACATCGACCCGGACACGTACAATCTCGATCCCGCCGCGGCCGAGGCCGCCGTCACGGAGCGCACGAAGGCGATCATCGCGGTGCACATCGGCGGCTCGCCCTGCAACATGGACGCCTTCCTGGCCCTCGCCGAGAAGCACGACCTCATCCTCATCGAGGACTGCGCGCAGGCCCACGGCGCGGAGTGGCGCGGCACGAAGGTCGGCGCGATCGGGCACCTCGGGGCCTTCAGCTTCCAGTCCAGCAAGAACGTGACCGCCGGCGAGGGCGGGATCATCCTGACCAACGACGGTGACCTCTACTCGCGCGCCTGGTCGATCCACAACGTCGGCCGTGCGCCCGACGGCGGCTGGTACGACCATCGCATCCTCGGCGCCAACCTCCGCCTGACGCAATTCCAGGCCGCGCTCATCCGCTGCGGGCTCAAGCGCCTGCCCGAGCTGATGGACCGCCGCGACGAGTGTGGCTTCTACCTGCAGTCGCTCCTGAAGGACATCCCGGGCGTGGACTACGCGAAGATGCACAATGGCGCGACCCGCAACGCGTGGCACCTGTTCATCGGCAAGTACGATGCGGAGGCGTTCGGCGGGCTCTCTCGCGAGCAGTTCCTCGCCGCCATGAACGCCGAGGGCATCCCGATCAGCCGCGGGTACAACCCCCTCTACCAGGAGCAGCTCTTCCGCAATGGCATCCGGGCCGACGAGTGCCCGCTGGCCTGCAAGCTCTACACCGGCTCCGTTGACTACACGCAGGTCCACTGCCCCGTCACCGAGCGCGTCTGCGCCTCCGAGGGCTGGTGGCTGTTCCAGAGCATGTTGCTGGGTGAGAAGGCGGACATGGACGACATCGCCGCCGCCATCGCCAAGGTCCGCGACAACCTCAATGAGCTGTAGACGTAGGTCAAGGGCGAAATCAGGGACAGGCCCCAATTTCCGACGGACGTCATGTCGGAAATTGGGGCCTGTCCCTAATCTCCTTGCGCTTGTCGTCCTCCTCGCTCAGCCGTCCCACGCTCAGCGCTTCACTGAGATCACGAAGACGGGCCCCTTCGCGTGGCTGCGGGGAATCGTCTTCCGGCAGGCCGTCGGGCCGCTGACTGGCGGCGACTGGGTCCAGCTCTCGCCGGTTGATTGGGACGGCGACGGCCGCATGGACCTGATGGTCGGCTCGGGTTACGGGGACCTGCTCTTCTTTCGCCAGCGTCCCGACGGCATCTTCGAGGAGCCCTCCGGCCTCGGCAGCGCGGAGACACAGCCCTTCGCCTTCAGCCCCGTTCGCGCGCCGGCATGTCCCGCCGCGTGCGATTGGGACGCCGACGGCGACCTGGACCTGCTACTCGCCGCCGGCACGAAGGTCTACCTCTACGAGACCCGCACGATCGACGGCCACGCGAGCTTCGCGCCCGGGGTCGAGTTGCTGGCCGAGGGAGCCCAGCCCCTGCTCCCCACCGAGGACTGTGGCATCTCCGCCGTCAGCCCTCGCCCGGGCGACCGACCCGACCTCTACATCTCGTGCCCCGACGGCCGCGTGCTGCTCTCGCGGCGGAAGGGCGACGCCCTCCTCGCCCCGCCCCAGGAGATCGTGCCCGCCGGCGATCTGCCTCATCCGCGCGCAGACATCGCCGACCTCGATGGCGACGGAGTGCTCGATCTGGTGGTCGGCACGGGTGATGGCCGGGCCGTTGCGCGGCTCGGGAAGGCCGGTGCGGACCCGCCAACCTTCGAAGCTCCGGCGCCTCTGTCCGGCGAAGACGGGCGGATCATCGGTCCGGATGGCGCGCCCTTGCAGGACCTGGCACCCAGATGCGTTGACTGGGACCGCGACGGCGACGCCGACTTGCTGCTGGGTACGCGGTCGGGCCGCGTGGTCTTGCTGGAGCGCACGGACGCGGCGCAGCTCGCCGTGCGACCTTACCTGCAGCAGGCCGACGCGCCCATCGACGCCGGTCGCTGCGCGGCGGCGGACCTGGGTGATTGGGACGGCGACGGGCGCGAGGACCTTCTCGTCGGGGGCGAGGACGGTCTGCTCAGAGTCTATCTGGGCGAGGGTCGCGCCAAGCAGGGGGTCTTCGGAGCCGAGATGCTCGTGCGATCCCCGGAGGGCCTCTACCGGTGTCCCGGCGGCTACGCCCAGCCGGCCCTCGCCCTTCACACCGACAGTGCCGTGGACATGCTGGCAATTGGGGGCGGCAGCGGCGAGGTCGTCCTGGCCCCGCGCACGCGGGCCGGTCTCCTCGGCGCTCAGCGCCTCACCGCTGGCGGGCGACCGCTGGCGGCGACCGGGCTCACCACGGTCTCAACCTGCGACTATGACCTCGACGGTGACACCGACTTCTTCATCGGCGCACGAGAGATTCCGGGCGAGCCGCTCACCCCCGCCCAGCCGATCATCTACCTGGAGAACCAGGGCCGGCGGGACGGCCCGCCCGTGTTCACCAAGGCCGCCCAGATCGAGCTGTACACCAGCGGCCCGACCGGGGACTCCGCCCTGCAAGAGGCCAGCCTGCTGCGACCGAATGCTCTCTCGGTCACCGACTGGACTCCAGGCGGCAACCCCGAGTTCGTCGTCACCGGCGCTCAGGGGGTCGATCTCTTCACAACGCCCCTCGCGCGCAACGTCTACCCGACGCTGTTCCTGGCGCCGGGCGAAGGCTCCCATCTCTTGCCGCCCGTCTACTCCGCGCGTGCCGCGCTCTTCTTCGGCCACGCCGGAGTCCTTGTCGGCACCGAGGCCTACGGCATCCTGTGCTGGTACCCACGGGCGGCCTGGGCGGAACTGGAGCGTTAGCCGTTCCTGGGACCGCGCGCACCCTTGCGCGCGTGCGGTGGCAGCCGTTGCCTTTGACGTCTGCCGGGACCGCCGGCGTCTCGCCGGCCTGCCTTGGAGGGCTCCATGTCCCATCATCGCGTTGCAGTCATCCCGGGCGACGGGATAGGCGTCGAGGTCATCGCGGAGGGCATCAAGGTGCTGCGCGGTCTCGAGCAGACTGCCCCGAACCTCACCTTCGAGTTCACCGACTTCCCGTGGGGCTGCGGGTACTACCTGCAGCACGGCGAGATGATGCCGCCGGACGCTCTCGAGATCCTCGCGCAGTTCGGCTCGATCTACCTGGGCGGCGTCGGCTGGCCGGAGAAGGTGCCGGAGGAGGTGGCGGTGCGCGGCGTGGTGTTGGCGATCCGCTTTGGCTTCGACCAGTACGCGAACGTGCGGCCGGTCAAGCCCCTGCAGGGCGCGCCGTTCCCGCTGGCCGGCAAGGACCCGTCGCAGATCGACTTCGTCGTGGTCCGCGAGGGAACCGAGGGGCTCTACGTCGGCCAGGGCGGCCGGTATGCGCGGCAGCAGGCCGGCTTCGAGCAATGGGCGAGTCTCCGGCCCGCGTTCCTGCAGTCCGACGAGCTGGCGGTGCAGATCGGCCTGTACAGCGAGCACGGTTGCCGGCGCGTGATGCAGTACTCCTTCGAGCTGGCGCGGCGCCGCGCCGGGAAGCGGCTCGTGACGAGCTGCACGAAGGTGAACGCGCTCAACTACGGGATGAAGCTCTGGTCGGACGTGTTCGAGGAGGTCGCCGAGGAGTACCCCGACATCGACCATGAATGGATGCACGCCGACGCGCTCGCGATGCGCTTCGTGACGAGTCCCGAGCACTTCGACGTCGTGGTGGCGCCGAATCTGTTCGGCGATCTGATCACCGACCTTTCGGCGACGCTGCTCGGCGGCCTGGGCATGGCGGCGGGCGGCAACATCCATCCGGGGGGCATCGGGATGTTCGAGCCGCCGCACGGCACCGCTCCCGACATCGCCGGGCGCGGGATTGCTAACCCGGTTGCCGCGCTACTCACGGCGGGGATGATGTTGGATGAACTGGGCGAGGCGCAAGCCGCCCACCTGCTGAACGATGCTGTGGCCGATGTCGTGCGCGAGGGTGCGGTTCGGACGCCGGACATCGGCGGCGCCTCCACGACGCAGGAGGTCGGTGACGCCGTGGCGAATTGCATCTTGGCTTCCCGACCCCAGACCTCAGACTTCAGACCTGAGACCTGAGACGCGGCCAGTAGGTCAGTTCCAATGAAGAGGGAGTAACGCCGATGCCGTCGCTTCTCGGTCACATCACGGAGCGCACCCTCTATGACCCGCTGATGCAGGCGATCAGGCAGGCTGGAGGTTCGGGGGTGCAGGAGGTTCGCTTCAACTCGGAGCCCGACATCGTGTTCGATCTCTGCGGCCATCGGTGGCTCCTCTCCGTCAAGATCGGGGAGGACGCTAGGACGCTGAAGGGTGCCTTCCTGCAGTACCTCCGCCACAAGGGGGAGAGCGGCATAGATTTCGGGATGCTAGCCCTCTTCCCAACCGCAATCCGGAACACTATCCCAGAAGAGAGCATGGTGGTCTCGGCCCTAGATCGGCTGAAGCCTTCGGTGCTGGTCGACGCTGGGCCGATGCAGGAGGAACTGCGCGATCGGCCATTCGCGGGGGTCCTCGGCTTCCTGATCGACGAGGTCATTCCCGCGCTTGAGCAACGCCAAGTCTCGCACTACCCGATGGACCTGGTCGTCTCCTTGCTCCAAGTTCACGTGGAGGAGATGATGAGGCAGTTGCCTCTCGATGAGGCAACATTGCTGCGGATCGTGACGGACGAAGACCTGCTGACGGGGCTGGGCAACCTCCCTCAGCGGAACATCGAGGCAGTCGGTCGCTTCCTGGCATCGTACATTTTCCTGAGCCAAGTGATGTTCTTCCGCCTCCTGTGGGCCGCGAGACCGCGCATGTTTGATTTCCTGACCGGCCCGCCGAGCGCGTCGTTGCTCAGGCAAGCCTTCCGCGCGATCGTGGACGAGAACTACCGCATGATCTACGGCGTAGATGTCTTGGGGTGCATTCCGGACAGCTACGTCGCCGACACCTTCAACCTCATCTGGGGACTTAGCATCGAGAAGGTCCGGTACGAACTCCCTGGTCGAATATTCCACGAGCTGATGCCGACCCACATTCGGAAGATGCTGGCCGCGTTCTACACTCGACCCTTGGCCGCGGCACTCCTGGCGCACCTCTCCATCGAGTCGAGCGCGGACACTGTGTTTGATCCTGCATGTGGCTCTGGCACGATTCTGGTCGCAGCTTACAGGCGCAAGTTGGAGTTGTGCAAGGCAGAGGGGATTGCCGGGAACCCGCACACACGGTTCTGTGAGAGGGAGATCTTCGGGGCCGACATCATGCCGTTCAGCGTACACCTCGCGTCTGCCAACCTCGCGGGGATGGACCCGGGAACAACGATAGGGCATACTCAGATCATCCAGGGGGATAGCCTCAATCTGGAGTATGGCGTGCCGTATTCAGACGGGCCGAACGTAGCGCTTCTGCCGATCTACCGCGGCACTCGGAGGGGGAGAACCAGTCGGGGGGAGGACCTAGAGATCAAGTTGCAATGGGTTGACCGCGTACTGATGAACCCCCCCTTCACGAAGGTGGAAAGGGGCATTGGCCGGTACGTCAATATGGGCCGGTTTGCTCCAGAGTGCGGAGGTGAGGTCGGTCTCTGGGGGCACTTCCTTGCGCTCACCAAGACCGTGCTGCGGGACGGTGGCAGGGTTGGGGCGGTCCTTCCCATCAACGTCCTCCGGGGCCGGGAGAGTCGGAAGGTGCGCGAACTACTGTTCAGAGAGTGGACGCCAGTCTCGGTACTGAAGGCAACGGCCAACTATGGGTTCTCCGAATGGGCCGAGTACCGCGATGTTCTGCTTGTTGCGGAGAGGCGGGCGCCAGAGGCCGACCACCAAGTTAAATTCTGCTTGGTCAAGAAGGACCTAAAAGACCTCGATGAGGAGGACGTGCGAGTGGTCGGCGAGGCCGTAAGGTCAGAGGTGCGCGACTCCGAAAGCGAACTGGCCGACACTTGGGCAGTGCCGCTGGCTGACATTCACGAGCGAATGGACAACCTAATGTGGTTCTGTAGTGGCACTAGCCTCAGCGCACGGCGCTCGCTCATGGGGTTCGCCGACCGCTTCGCGGGCAGGCTAGGGAAGTTCCCCGCAAGGTACTTCCGGGAGGGCTATCGCCCGGTGCCGCGAGGTGTGTCGCAGTTCATGTTCGTGACCAGAGGCACAAATCCAGCGCGCGTTGAGGAGGCATTCCTGCGCCTGATTGGAGAGGAGCCAGGTGTCATAAAAGCAGCGTCCAGGATGCTGCATGAGCGCCGGGCACGAGGGGGACGAGCGACGCATTACGCACTTGAGGCCGATGCCTTCGTGCCATCTCTTAGGACGGGCATCGGGCTGTCGAGCTTCGACATTACTGGGGCACACGACTACGTAGCGTGCGCGCCTTACCCAAATCTGGGGAAGGTGATCCGCGCGAGCGGGTTCCAGGAGGGGGAGGGCTTCAACTGGAGGCGCTTCTGGCGAGACGTTGAGGCGAGTCTTGGGCGCATAGGGACGCAGCTTGTGTGCACCCACCGGATCAACCCCTTCTCCCCGCAGACGATGCTTTTCGCCTTCTACAGCGAGACGCAGATATGCCCCTCTAACGTGCTGAACGTTGTGGTCGAACCGGACCCCGACCGAGCCCGGGCGGTGTGCGTTCTGATGAACTCCGCGCTGTTCCTTTCGCACTTCTTCCTCCTCAAGGAGGAGAGCGGAGGGCGCTATGTCAACATCCGCTTCTACGACCTGGAGGCCATGCCGCTGTGCCCGACAGACAGGGACGTTCCGGCCCTATGCGATGTCTTCAATCAGTTCGCTCGGTCGGAGTTCCCGGCCCTGAGGGACCAGCTTGACCAGAACTTCGAGGCCCGATACCGGGAGTTCTGGGAGGAACCGAAGCTCGATCGAACTGGGGCACGACGGCTGCCGTTGCAGGGCGTGGCCGTTGGGCCAAAGCCCATTCAGCCAGACGGGAGCCGGGTGGCCTTCGATCTAGCGGTGTGCGAAGCACTGGGTGTTCGCGTGAGGCGGAGGGACCTGGAGGAGGTCTACCGTGCAATCGTCAATGAGATGGTCTTGGTCCGGCATCTCGCCCGCGACTGATGCCGGTCAGGCTACCTGTGTCTTTCCTGCAAACTGCCGAGACGCGAGACCCGAGACGTGAGACCCGGAACTCGAAACCCGAAACTCGAAACCGCCTTCCGGAGGCCTGGCGTACAGTGGGTTGGTTCCAACGTGCCCGCGACTGGCTGAACAACCTCGGTAGTGGCGGCGGGGGCAAGCGCCCCAGGTACCGCACACATACCGACGACGGCCAGGAGATCTTGATCGATGCGGCCGAGACCGTCATCGGCAACAACGAGGCGACGGCCTTCTTCCACGACCTGTGTGGAGGATCGCTGAAGGAGGTCATGCTGCGCCAGGGCCTCACGAACGTCCCGATGACCGGTGAGGCCGGCGACGGGCCCCCGCTGCCGGTGCGAGGCGGTCGCGACCAACCGGCCCTTGCCATGTTCCGCAAGTTCGGCATTCGCGTCTCCGACCAGAGCGCCGTTCCCATCTTCGCCAAGCCGGGCACTTACCCCCATGTGGAACTCGGTGGCGGGGGTGCTGCCGACCTCCCGGAGGGCGGTCGCCCGCTCGTGATCGCGAGTGAGTCGTCCGATCGTGCCCGGCCCTCGCATGCAACGGTGGTCCTCACGGTGCTCGACCCGCGCCGCCGTAGCCAGCAGAAGCAGGTGACCATCCACTTCCACGGCCGCGGCGTCATCCGTGCCAAGGGTTTCGCCCGCGAACTCGGCGTCGCCGGCCGCCCCATCCACTACGACGGCGAGGAAGTGCGCAGCCTCATCCACAGCAAGGCGCGCGGCTGGTCCAAGCGCGTCTACTGGTGCACCGCGATGGAGAGGTACTGACCCGCCCCTCGGAGCCCTTCCCCACTTATGGAGACCGACCCCAAACGCATTCACCGCCTGGCGATCCGCCGGGAGAAGGACAACCGCAACTTCCTGCGCTGGTTGAAGTACCGGCACCCGTGGTCGCGGCGGCAGGTGATGGAGCTGCAAGTGGAACTGGCGAACCGCGCGTGGGAGCGGATCGACTGCCGGGAGTGCGCGAACTGCTGCGCGGCGATGCAGCTTCAGCTCACCGCTGCGGACTGCGCTCAGATGGCCACGGCCGCGGGCATGACCCTCGCCGAGTTCCGCAGGGAGCACTCCGAGCGGCAGGGCGACGGCCTGTGGTACCTGAAGCGCCAGCCGTGCCTGTTCCTCCGGGAGAACCACTGCACCATCTACGCTGATCGCCCCAGCCGCTGTTGCGGCTTCCCCTATCTCCACTGCCACATGCTCGATGACATCGCGGGCACGCTGCAGCAGGTGCCCTACTGCCCGGTCGTGTTCAACGTACTCGAGGGGATGAAGGCCCATCCCAATCTGCAGAGAAAACGTCGCCGCCCTGGAGGTGCGCGCAAGCCGACCGCCGAATAGCGCATTTCCGTGCTGTTGCTGGGAGCGCCGGCACCCTTGCCGGCAGGGGTGGCAGCCGTTGCTCGCCCCACACCAAGCCTGCCTTCGAGGAGGACCTGTGCAATGGAGGACACCAAGATCGTTCTGAGCGAGAGCGAACTGCCGCAGTGTTGGTACAACATCAATCCCGACCTGCCGGCGCCGCTGCCGCCGCCGATCCACCCGGGGACGGGCAAGCCGCTCGGCCCGGCGGACCTCGCTCCGCTGTTCCCCATGGAGCTCATCAAGCAAGAGATGAGCATGGACCCGTGGATCGAGATCCCCAACGAGGTCCGCGACGTGCTGCGCCTCTGGCGGCCCTCCCCGCTGTACCGCGCCCACCGGCTGGAGAAGGCCCTCGGCACCCCCGCCCGGGTCTATTACAAGAACGAGTCATTCAGCCCGCCCGGCAGTCACAAGCCGAACACGGCGGTTGCGCAGGCGTACTACAACAAGCAGGAAGGCCTCAAGCGCATCGCCACCGAGACCGGGGCCGGCCAGTGGGGGAGCGCGCTGTCGTTCGCCTGCCAGTTCTTCGGGCTCGAGTGCACGGTCTACATGGTGAAGGTGAGCTACCACCAGAAGCCCTATCGCCGCAGCCTCATGGAGACCTGGGGCGCGACCGTCTACGCCTCGCCGACCAACCTCACGAACGCGGGCCGCGGGGTGCTCGAGAAGGACCCTGACAGCCCGGGCAGCCTCGGCATCGCCATCTCCGAGGCCGTCGAGGACGCGGCCACCCATGACGACTGCCACTACTCCCTCGGGAGCGTGCTCAACCACGTCCTCCTGCACCAGACGGTCGTCGGCCTGGAGGCCAAGAAGCAGCTTGAGATCGCGGGCGAGGGCCTGCCCGATGTGATCTGCGGCTGCGTCGGAGGCGGCTCGAACTTCGCCGGCGCCGCCTTCCCCTTCGTGAAGGACAAGCTCAACGGCGCCGACATCGACATCATCGCCTGCGAGCCCGAAGCCTGCCCCACGCTCACCCGCGGCCTCTACCACTACGACTTCGGCGACACGGCGATGCTGACGCCGCTGGTGAAGATGTACACGCTGGGGCACGGGTTCGTGCCGGCGCCGATCCACGCCGGCGGCTTGCGCTACCACGGTGATGCCCCGCAGCTCTGCCTGCTCGTGAAGGAGGGCGTGATCGCGGCCCGCGCGTACCACCAGATTCCGTGCTTCGACGCCGCCGTGCAGTTCGCCCGCACCGAGGGCTTCCTCCCCGCTCCCGAGACCTCGCACGCCATCCGCTGCGGCATCGACGAGGCGCTCAAGTGTAAGGAGACCGGCGAGGAGAAGTGCATCATGATCGCCTTCAGCGGGCACGGCTTCTTCGACCTCGGCGCCTACGACAGCTACTTCGCGGGTGACCTTGAGGACTATGAGTATCCGCAGGAGAAGATCGAGGAGGCCCTGCAGGCCTTGCCGCCCTTCGAGAACCCCGTGATGGAGTAGACGCCGCTGCTCCGCAGTCGATCCACGGCCGGGTTGCCGAGAGGCGGCCCGGCCGTACTGGTCTTCGGCAGTGACCTCCGCTTCCGAGCAACCGCGAGGGAGTAGATCCCTGAGGAGTGTAACATGGGCCTACTGCTGCTGTGTCTGATGGGAAGGACATTCGCGCAGGCGCCGTGGCCGATCGAGTGCGAAGAGGCGGCGGGCTGGACCGCGCAGCCGGCGTGGGTCAGCAACCCCACGGCGGAGGCCAAGGTTGAGGCGGAGGGGAGTGTGCTCACGTTCAGCGTAGCGGAGCCCGGGCGAGGGATGAAGTGGACCTGCCCGGTGGAGAGCCTGAGCGCGGAGGTTGAGGGCTACCTGCTGGTTCGTTGTCGCGCTGAGGGCATTCGGACCGGCGGGCCGTACGTGCTGTGGGGCATCTCGGGGCAGAACGACGGGACCATCGTTGCCGCCGGGGACTTCCCGCTGGACGGGCAGTGGCATGAGGTGGCCGTGGACCTGTTCGCGCAGGGGCGACGCGGGCGCCTGCAGACGCTCGCGGTGGAGGTGCAGGCGGGAGAGCAAGCGCCCGCGAGACTCTCGTTCGACTACCTGCGCGTCGTGGATGACGCGCCGGAGGGGGCGATCCGCTTGCCAAAGGACGCGCCGAAGCCCTTCGCATGGCGGGAGGAGTTCGACGGTGGTCTGAAGTTCGAGGCCCACCCAACGTGGCTGGCCAACCCGGCGCCGGACGGCACCCACGCCATCGAGCAGGCGGACGGGCGGCTCGTCATGAGTGTCCGGCAACCGAATGCGGGGATGAAGTGGTCGGCGCAGTTCGACGAGCCGGTGGACCTCAGCGGCGCGGCCTACCTCACCATCCGCTACCGGGCCGAGCGGGCGACCCAGTGGGGCGACTACTTCGTGTGGGTCGGCAGCGAGACCGGAGGGCAGCCTCAGCAGTCCGCCACCCTCTTCCCCGGGACGCAGGTCCGCTCCGACGGGCGCTGGCACACCGAGACGGTCGCGGTCGAGAAGCCGCTGTTCCCTGTGAAGGAGATCGCGGTGCAGTTGCAGGCGGGTTCGGGGTTTGGGGTTCGGGGTTCGGCGTTGACGGCAGATGAGAGACAGGGGGCGTGGGCGGAGATCGACTACATCGAGCTATCGACGCGACGGCCGCGTCTGCCCGTCGGGGAGATGATCGCCTTCGGCAAGGGTTGGGAGGGGCTGCGGGCGCCGGAGGCGCGCTTTGCGCCGGTCAACCTGCGGCCGGCGTGCAATGCGAACGGGAAGGACCTCGCCCGAAGGCTGGGCGCAACGGACTGGTTCGGGGAGACGCGAATCACCGTCGAGGGCATCCCATTCGAGCTGCGCGAAGAGCAGCCGAACGTCGCGGCGGTTCCGCGTAACTCCCTTGAGCCATACGGGGTGCCGATCGGGAGGAGCGCGGACGAGCTGTACCTCCTGATCGCAGCGCGACTGCCGTCGGAGGACTGGTCGGGGGGGCTGGGCGCCCGACCCCTGGGCAGCTTCCGCCAGCCGGAGCGGTTCCGCGTCGCAGTGGACTACGAGGACGGAGTGACGGACTGGCACTTCCCCGCGCGGGCGAGCGATGGCGTGTACGAGGTCTCGGCAGGGATCGATGCCTACGTGCTGAGCGGGTTGAGGGAGCAGGCGGTCCGGCGGATACGGCTGCGGTCGGCGATGAGGGATGCGACGATTGCGCTCGTGGCGGCGACGGCGTATCAGGGGGAGGCCTTGGTACGGACGAAGGCGGTGAGCGTGTTGCCGGAGGAGGCGAAGGAGAGAGAGATCCGGGAGACGGAGGCGAGGCTCGAAGTCAACGGCGACGGCATGCCGGCTGGAAGCCCGCGCTCCCAGGTGGACGGCAAGGGGCTGGTTCTCAGCAATGCGTATCTGAGGGCGGAGTTCAGTGTGGGCAAAGGGTTGAGGCTGGAGGCGATCGAGAACCGGTGCTTGAGTGGAGGTAGGATGACGGTAGCGGCGGGGCCGATCTTCGTGCTGGTGATCGGGGACAAGCAAGTGGATTCGACGCAGGTGAAGGTGGGTGAGGTGAAGGAGGAGCGAGGGAAGGGCACGGTGGCGGTCACGATCCCCGTCGATGCGACGGAGCAGGGCGTGCCGCTGGCGGGCGAAGTGACGATGCGGCTGGGCGCGGGGCCGGAGCTGGAGATGGGGCTGAATCTCAAGCACGTTGGGCAGGAGGTCATCCGGCCGGGCGTTGTCTTCCCGCAAGTGGGCGGCATCGCGTTCGGCGAGCCGGAGGACGCGTGGTACCTGTACTGCGGTCGCGGCGGGATCATCAACAACCGGCCAATCTGGATGGCCGACGCCTACAGCGGCCGGCACCCGCTGCAGATCACCGACGTGTTCAGCCCGCGGCTGGGCGGCGGGCTGTACTTGATGGTGCACGACCTGAACGACATCACCAAGTACCACGCGCTGAAGAAGGACGAGAACGGCGTGATGTTCCGCGCCGACTACTTCGCGCGCGACTACCGGCCCGGGGAGACCATCGAGATCGCGCCGACCGCCATCGGCGTACACACCGGCGACTGGCGGGTCGCGCTGAACCGCTACCGGCAGTGGGCGCACACCTGGTACAAGCCCGCGGTCCCGAGGAAGCAGTGGTTCAAGGAGTGCTTCAACTACCGCCAGCACTTCGTGCGCGGGCAGCTCTACGACCCTACGACGCAGACCTACCACATGAACGAGGTGCTGGAGAAGGACATCGAGTTCTTCGGCCGAGTGGACTACTTCCACATCTTCGATTTCGGGCAATCCGATGCATACGGTCGCGTGGGCGACTACAGCCACTACGACGAGATCGGCGGGAGGGAGAAGCTCGCGGAAGCCATTCGTGGCATCGAGCAGACCGGCGCACGGGTGGGGCTCTACATCGAGGGGTACCTCGTGGATGAGCGCGGGGAGTTTGGGCGGGAGCATGTGGGCCAGTGGCACATCATCCGGCCGGACGGACAGCCGCTGCTGTGGGAGGGCGCGCCGACCGAGCACATGATGTGCCCCGCCTGCGAGGGCTGGCAGGACTACCTGGCGGGCACGTACAAGCGCGTGACGGGCGAGCTGCAGCCGAATGGGATGTACATCGACCAGCACGGCTTCGCCGATGCGTGGAAGATCTGCTACAGCCCGGACCACGGGCACCCCGTTCCGCAGCCACCGCTACGGGGCGAGCGGGAGATGGGCCGCAAGATCAGGGCCGCCGTGCCGCCCGACATCGCGACGCTGACGGAGGAAGTGCCGGTCGATGTCAACAGCCAGTACCAGGACGGAGCGCTCGGCTACTCCGTGTGGCAGGGCGATGCGACGCTCGCCCCGCACCGCATCCAGCTCTTCCGCTTCTGCTTCCCGGACTTCAAGGTCTTCCAGCTCGTCTCCTACAACCCGTTCGTCGATGGGGGCTGGGAGCTGCTGAAGTACCCGTTCTTCAACGGCGAGGGCACGTGGCTCGGGAACGACATCCCAAGTGGGTTCGACGCGGACGCGCAGGCGTTCTTGCGCAAGTCCTTCGCGCTGCTGCACGAGCATCGCGCCGCATTCACGTCCGACGATGTGGAGGCGCTCGTCCCGACCGAGAGTCCGCTCATCTGCGCGAACCGGTTCTCCGCGAAGGACGAGACCGTGTGGACGTTGCTCAACGTGGGGTTCAGCACGTACCGCGGGCCGGTGCTCCGGGTGAAGCACGAAAAGGGCGCGCGCTACCTCGACCTGTGGAACGGGAAGGAGCTGAAGCCGAAGGTGGAGCGAGGTGAGGCCGTGATCGAGGTGGAGTTAGGGCCGAAGGAGGTTGGCTGCGTGGGAAGGCAAGTGATGAGCGCGAAGTGAGAAGTGGGAAGTGGGAAGTGGACGGCGACGGACGCAGGCTGGAAGCCTGCGCCACGACCACCGCCAGCCGCGCCTCTGCCGACGTCCCCATCACCTATCACCCAGCACCCATCACCTGCCGTCACGCGACGGGTTCCTCGGCGGTGATCTCATCCCAGAAGGCGCGGTAGTCCGTGGATTCGCGCGACACCATCGCCATGCCGGCGCGGGGGTGCTGGTTGTGGACGCCGGTGATCATGTAGGGGAGGTGATAGCCCCACTTGAGCGTGTCCATCATCGGGATGATGCGACGCGCGCAGACATCCAGGATGGGGCGCACGTCGAACTTCGGGTTCTTCAGGAAGGAGAGCAGCAGCTCCAGCGGGCAGTTGCCGGCGCCACGGCCGATGCCGAAGACCGTGGCATCCAGGAAGTTCGCGTTGTGGATGATCGCCTCGATCGTGTTCGCGAAGCCGAGCTGCTGGTTGTTGTGGCAGTGGATGCCGACCTCCTTGTCAGGCCCGAGCATCCCCCGGTACTTGTCCACCAGGTGGTGAATCTGTTCGGAGTAGAGCGCGCCGAAGCTGTCCACCACGTAGAGGGCCTTGACCTTCGTCTCCGCCTCGACCTGCTTCACCGCCTCGTCGATGTCCCACTCCAGCGCGTTTGAGATGGCCATGATGTTGATGGTGGTCTCGTAACCCAGGTCGTGACAGAGGTTCGTCAGCGCGATGGCCTTGTCGATCTCCTTCACGTACGTGGCGACGCGAACCATGGCGACGACGCTCTCGGCGGCCGGGAGGAAGTCCTCGTCCTCGACGCGGCCCACATCGCACATGATCGAGACCTTGGTCGCGGGGTGCCCGTCACCGACGATGCGGCGCAGGTCCGCCTCGGCGCAGAAGCGCCAGGGGCCGAAGTCCTTGGGTGAGAAGAGCTTCTTCGAGGCGCGGTAGCCCAGCTCGACGTAGTCCAGTCCGGCCTGACAGCCCGCCTCCCAGACGTCGCGGACGGTGTCGTCGTCGAACCACCAGTCATTCATCAAGCCGCCGTCGCGGATTGTCGCATCCAGGACTTTGATCTCGGGTCGAAACACGGTGCAGCCTCCAACTCCTGTGTGGTGCGCGGTCACAGACCGCGCTCATTCGCTGCGTCCTCAAGATACTCCTTGAGCGCCTCGGCCGAGGGGCGACTCATGCCCCGGATGGCGGCGATGGCCTCCACCGGAGCCTCGCGGATTGCCCGCACGGAACGGAACGCACGGAGCAGCTCGCGCTTACGCGTCGGACCGATGCCCGGCGCCTCATCGAGGATCGACCGCCTGGCCTGTTTGCTGCGCAGGTCCCGATGGTGGCCGATCGCGAACCGGTGCGCCTCGTCACGGAGGCGCTGCAGCAGATAGCGCGCCCGCAGGTGCGTGTCCATCGGCAGAGGTTCCGAACGGCCGGGCGCGTAGACGTCCTCCTGCTCCTTGGCCAGACCGATGGCCGGGATGCTCTCGTGGCCGGTTTCGGCGAGGACCTGAAGGGCCACGTTGAGTTGGCCCTTCCCGCCATCGACGACGATCAGGTCGGGGAGCGGGAGGAACTTCGGCTTGCCCTCCGCGGCGGCCGTGAGGCGGCGCAAGAGGACCTCGCGCATCATCGCGTAATCGTTCGGCTCGCCCTCGCTGCAGCGGACGCGAAACCGGCGGTACGCGCTCTTCGCGGGCTCGGTGTCCTGCATGACGACCATCGAGCCTGTCGCCATGTGGCCCTGGAGGTTCGAGATGTCGAAGCACTCGATGCGCGCCGGCAGGCGGTCGAGACCCAGGGCCTCGGCGAGGTCGCGGAGGGTCTCGCTCGCGATGCGGGCCTGCTCGGCCTCGGTGCTCAGGAGCGATTCCAGGCAGCTCTGCGCGTTGCGCTGGGCCAGGTCAACGAGCTGGCGCCTCTCGCCGCGCTGAGGCACGAGCACGGAGACCTTGCTGCCGCGCAGCTCCGAGAGCGCCGCCGCGAGCGCAGGCATCTCGGGCACCTCGTGGCTCAGGAGCACGTCGCGGGGGACATACGTCGCGCTCGCGTAGTACTGGGAGAGGAACGCGGCCAGGACCTCCTCGGGCGGCCGGTCCATCGCGTGGGTCAGCACGTGCTGCTCCTGGTCGATGAGCTTGCCGCGACGGATGCACAGGCGCTGCACAATCGCGCGGTCGCCGGCGACGTGGGTCGCGATGACGTCCTCGTCACGAGCGGCATCATCGGCGATGGCCTTCTGGGTCTCCGTCGCGCTGTCGAGCGCGATGAGCTTGTCGCGGAAGCGCGCCGCACGCTCGAAGTTCAGCGCCTCGGAGGCGGCGTGCATCTCGCGTTCCAGGCGCGCGCGAATCTCGTCGGTCTTGCCTTCGAGGAACAACTCGACCTGACGGACGACCTCCCCGTACTCCTCCGGCGTTACCTTGCCGGCGCACGGGCCCGCGCAGCGGTTGATGTGCCGATCGAGGCACGGCGGCGGCGGCCGGGTCGGGTCGATGCGATGCTTGCAGGGCCGCAGCCCGAACAGCTCGCTCGCCATGCGCATCATGCGGCGCATGGCCTTCGTGGACGTATAGGGGCCGAAGTAGCGCCCGGAGCTGACGCGGTGCAGCTCGCGCTTCTTCGGGTCCTGGAAGCTGCGCGGGCCGCGGACCGCGCCGACGATGGGCCGGGCCGACTTCGGCAGCTCGCGCAGCAGGACGAGGCGGGGATAAGGCTCTTCAGTCGTCAGCTTCAGGTAGGGGTAGCTCTTGTCATCCGCCAGGCGCACGTTGAACTGCGGCTCGTGCTCGCGGATCAGGTTCCACTCAAGCACCAGCGCCTCGACCTCGGAGTCCACGACGGTGTACTCCAGGTCGGCGACGCGGTCAATCATGATGTCGCCCCACGCCGAGCGCGACCGGTTGCTCGGCGCAAACCAGTCGTGCAGGCGCTTGCGCAGCGAGATCGTCTTGCCCACGTACAAGACGGCGCCGTCGGCATCGCGGAACATGTAGCTGCCCGGTCGGTCGGGGGCGGCGTTGATCTTCTCGCGTAACGTCATGCGCGTCTCAGGTCTCGGGTCTCAGGTCTCGGGTCTCAGGTCTCGGGGCTCAGGTCTCGGGTCTCGGGTTGGCGGCAACCGTGGGACGGAAGCCTGTGCGGGCGCTGTGAACCTGAGACATGAGACTTGGGACCTGAGACCTTACCGCCGCAGGCGGTTGAGTTCGGCGATCTCGTCGCGGAGGGCGGCGGCGCGCTCGAAGTCGAGGGTCGCGGCGGCCTCGCGCATCTCGGTCTCGAGGGAAGTGATGACCGCCTCCAGGTCCTGTTCCTCGAGGTCCTCGACCGCGGCGAGCTCGACGGTCGCGCGGGCGCGGCGCTGGGTGTCCTCCCGGGAACGGATCGTGTCGCGAACCGCCTTCTCGATGGTCGCGGGCTCGATGCCGTGCTCCTCGTTGTACGCCGCCTGAATCGCGCGGCGGCGGTTCGTCTCGTCCATCGTCTCCTGCATCGCCTGCGTGACCTCGTCCGCGTACATGAGCACACGGCCGTTCACATTGCGGGCGGCGCGGCCGGTGGTCTGAATCAGCGAGGTCGTCGAGCGCAGGAAGCCCTCGCGGTCGGCATCGAGGATCGCGACCAGCGAGACTTCCGGCAGGTCGAGGCCCTCGCGCAGGAGGTTGATGCCGACGAGCACATCGTACGCGCCGAGGCGCAGGTCACGCAGCAGCTCGGTGCGGTCGAAGGTCTGGACCTCGGAGTGGAGGTAGTGCACGCGGATGCCCATCTCGGCGAGGTACTCGGCGAGGTCCTCGGCCATGCGCTTGGTGAGGGTGGTGACGAGGACTCGCTCGTGCCTGGCGGTGCGCTCCTTGATCTCGGCGATGAGATCGTCGATCTGGTTCTCGGTGGGGCGGACCTCGATCTCGGGGTCCACCAGCCCGGTCGGGCGGATGATCTGCTCGGCGACCTGCGCGCTGTGCGCGAGTTCGTAGGCGCCGGGAGTCGCCGAGACGTAGATGACCTGGTTGATTCGCTGCTCCCACTCGGTGAACGACAGCGGGCGGTTGTCATACGCCGAGGGTAGACGGAAGCCGTGCTCGACGAGGTTGTGCTTGCGCGAGCGGTCCCCTTCGAGCATGGCGCGCAGCTGCGGGATCGTCTGGTGCGACTCGTCGATGACCATCAGGAAGTCGGCGGGGAAGTAGTCGATCAGCGTGTACGGCGGCTCGCCGGCGCGGCGGCCGTCGAAATGGCGCGAGTAGTTCTCGATTCCCTGGCAGTAGCCGACCTCGCGGATCATCTCCAGGTCGTACTTCGTGCGCTGCTCCAGGCGCTGGGCCTCCAGCAGCTTGTTCTCCCCGTACAGGTGCGCGAGGCGCTCCTCCAGCTCGGCCTCGATGGACTTCAGGGCGGCCTGCTGGCGCTCGTGGGAGGCGACGTAGTGGCTCGCCGCAAAGACGACCGTGGTCTGTTTCTCCTCCAGGATTTCGCCGGTCAGTTGATCCACGACCGTGATCCGCTCGACCTCGTCGCCGAACATCTCGATGCGGGTGATGAGGTCCTCATCGACCGGATGAATCTCGATGACGTCGCCGCGCACGCGGAACTGGCCGCGGTCCAGCGCGTAGTCATTGCGCGTGAACTGCATGCGGACCAGTTGACGCAGAAGCTCGTCGCGGTCGGCGCTCTCCCCCACCTTGGCCTGAAGAGTGATCTCCTCATACTGGTCCGGCGCGCCGAGGCCGTAGATGCACGACACGGAGGCCACGACGATCGTGTCGCGCCGCTCCATCAGAGCCTGGGTGGCCGAATGGCGGAGGCGGTCGATCTCGTCGTTGATCTGCGCGTCCTTCTCGATGTAGGTGTCGGTCTCGGGAAGGTAGGCCTCGGGCTGGTAGTAGTCGTAGAAGCTGACGAAATACTCGACGCGGCTGCTGGGCAGGAACTCGCGGAACTCGGCGCAGAGCTGAGCGGCCAGGGTCTTGTTGTGGGCGATCACCAGAGTGGGCCGCTGAGCGCGCTCTACCACGTGCGCGATCGTGAAGGTCTTGCCCGTGCCGGTCGCCCCCAGGAGCGTCTGGTGCTTCATCCCGGCCAACACGCCGTCGGCCAGGGCCTGTATTGCCTGGGGCTGATCGCCCTTTGGCGTGTAGTCGGAGATGACCTCGAAGCGGTGCATGAAGGCAGTCCGGAGTCCAGAGTCCAGAGTTCGGAGCTGACGGCGACGGCACGCCGGCGAGACGCCGGCCCTCCCAGCAGACGTCAAAGGCACGGCATGCCGGCTGGAAGCCCGCGCTCCCAGGTGGACGGCAACGGCAGAGCATCAGAACTGCATGGCGCCGAACTGCAGGGAGACGCGGTCATCGGTGGTGGAGTAACGGACCCCGATCTCGCGGTTGCCGAGGGCGCGGTTGAGGCTGACCTCAAGATCGCTGAACGACTGGTCGGTGAACTTGTAGTACGTGCCGATGAGCCCGATGCGGTACTTCGGCAGCGGGTGGTAGTTCAGCGCGCCGAAGCCGTAGACCGTCTCGTCCGTGAGGCCGTAGCTGCCGTTGAGATACGCGTCCCACCGCTTGGAGGCATAGGCGTTGACGTTCAGGTTGAGCTGCTGGTTGATCCCATTGCGGGTGTCGAGCGGATCGTACGTCCCGCCGCCCGTGCGGTGCTCGAAGCTGTAGCGCACGTTCGCGTTGATGCCCTTCGCGAGTCGGTGGTTGAGGGACAGCTGGAGCCGCGCCACGTTCTGCCGACGGTTGGCGGTGTCCCACGAGAAGGTGTCACTGATTCCGGGCACGAGGGAGGTTGAGCTGCTCGGCTGCCAGCCGGTGAAGTCGAAGTAGGTGGACGCGCGGTGCCCGACCACGAAGCCGTTCGTGTCCCAGGGGTTCCGGCCCGCCTGCAGGCCGGTGCCCCAGCGGAGGCGAGCGGCAGGCCCCACGGGGATCGAGTTGCTGAGATAGTCGGCGTTGAAGCCGTAGGACCATTCACCCAACTCGGTCCGGTCGGCGAAGGTGCGGGCGGCCAGGTGGCCGGCCGAGCCGTAGTTGAACACGCTGAAGTCGGTGAAGATGCTGCGGTGGTCGGGCCAGGCGAAGCTGAAGTCTGCGTCGCTCCCGCCGAAGAGCTTCCGTCGGTCCGTGAGGAGAAGACCCCACTGGTCCTTCGGAAGCCCGTCGATGAGCAGTTGGGTCTCGCGCTCGCGGGTGAGGCTCTGGTTGGTGAGTTCCAGAGCGAGGGACCAGCCTTCGCGGGCCATCACGCTGCCGTTGGAGGCCCCGCGCTGGATCTTGAGAGCACCCGTAGACGTATCCGTGACACTGAAGAAGAGCGGGAAGTCCAGGGCGAGCCCGCCGGTGCTATCGAACTGCAGGAACTGCGTGTTGCTCGAGCCTCGGTAGCCCTCGAAGGCGATCACCCAGTAGGGCGGGTAGCGCATGACCCGGTGCTGATCGACGTGCAGGCTGGCATTGCGCAGCACGATCTTCTCGCCCGGGAACAGGGACAGCGAGCGAGCGACCGTCCAGACGCGGCCCTCGCGGTCATCAAAGCGATAGGCGTCTTGGGGAATCTGCTGCTCAGCTTCCGTCGGCTTCAGCGTGTAGGCGTTGTACGTGATCTCCTCAACGCCCATGTCGCCGAAGCGGCGACAGCCGCCCCGCATGGTGCTGAGTTCGAGGTACGTGTCCTCGCACTGCAGCTCCTGGTCTCGGCGCTTGAGCCGAACGCCGTCGGCTTTCACGACGAGGGTGCGGGGGTTCAGCTGGAGGGTGTCGGCCTCGATGGTAAGGCCCTGGTAGCGCAGTTCGGCGGGGCCGCGGGCTTCGACGAGGTCCATGTCGGTGCAGTACCCGACCCATCCGCCGGTCACGTGCACGACCCGGGACTCTCGCTTGCCCGCCTCGCCCGGAGGCAGGAACTCGACCATCACTTGGTTGCGGCTGTCCAGGTAGGTGGCGCGGATCGTCGCCGTACCAGGCTCCTCACTGGTCAGGAGGACGATGGCGTACCCGCCCTCGGTGCGGACGGCCGCCGAGCGCTGCTTGGAGCCGAGGTCGGCCGTGAGGTCGCCGATGTCCGTGGCGATGATGACCTCGGTCCCATCCGGCACGGGGGCGTCATCGCGGCCTCGAACCTCGATCCGAATGCGGGAAGCGGTGGTGCCGTCCGCGGGCAACTGGGCGGGATTGGCGGTGATCACTACGCGGTTCCCACCGAAGCGGATCGTCTGGGCGCCGCCCTGAGCGGCGACCGCGGCCGAGGCGGCGAGGGCCCATAGACGCCACTTGCCGGATCGCGACACGGCGATTCCTCCGGAGCGCCGACGCGGGTTGGGTCGGGGAGCACGGAAGCCAGGCTCCCTCAGGAGGCCTGGCTACAGGGTCCCCGTGCGTGAAGCGAGTTTGTGATCACGTCAGTGAGTCAGCCCCTCAGGGCGCTACCACCTGGTTGAACGTGACCCAGATGGAACTCGTTCCGTCAGTGTAGAGCACCCGGATCTGGTAGACGTAGGCTGTCCCCGTGACGATGTTGAAGTCGGTGAACCGGTCGGCGCTCGGGCCAAGCTTGTCGTTATCGATGCGCACGAAGACGCCGCCATCCGCCGAACGCTGGATCTCGTACTTGAAGATGGTCTTGGCGATCGTCGTCGGCGGTGCCCAGGTGAGGCGGATGCCATCGGTCGTCGCCCGAGCGGAACAGCGCGTCGGGATCGTCTCATCCACCGGCGGTCCGGGATCATCGCCGCCGCTGCCGATGGTCGCGGCAGCCAAGGCGCCGACGATGATGGCAATGGCCAGCCAACGCCAGGTGTTCGAGCGCTTCCGAGGGCCGACGCCCTCCTTCTCGAACGTCTGGGCGGTCTGGCCAGAGAGTACGCCAACGATCTTGTCGGCCGCGTTCTTGGCGGCGAGGCGGATCAGCCCAGCGTCGTCGCCGGCTTTGGCCTGCCGGGCCTTGGCTTGGCCGGACACACCGAAGGTGTTGCCCTTGGGCTCCGCCACGATGGCGCCCGTATCGGCGTCTACGTTCGTGGCTACGTCGTACTCGGTGCCCATGACGGCGATCTCGGCCTCCCGTGGATCGCCCCCGACCTTGAGGCTCTGCACGGAAAGCAGGACCACGGTATCGACGCGGAAGGCCTGGCCGATGATCAGGGCATTGGCGGCGTCTTTGGGTGCCTCGACGTCGGCGGTTCGTAGGCTGCCGTCGGCGAGGGCCCGACGCACCATCGGCGAGGAGGGCGAGAACACCTCGAGGTCAAGGCTCTTGGAGGCTTGCCCGGCGAGAGCCAAGGCCGAGCTGACACGCGCCGCGACCTCCTCGAGGTTGCCTTCGTCACTCTCGTCAACGGCAGGGAATGCGAGCACGGTCTTGGTGTCCATCTGGGCCGCGGCCCGCGGACAGAGCACCAGGCCACGCGGGACGACGATGCCGAACAACAGAGCGGCGACAAGCGTGAAGCTCAGGGCTCTGCCCAACCTGTGGCAGCGAAGTCTGATCATGAGCCGTTTCCCTCCCGGCTGAGGCGTTGCAGCCCCGTCATGCTTCGACTAGTGGCGACGCGTGTGACGAACGGTTCCTCGGGCATGGGCGGACACAAGGGCCCGCCGCGACAGCCGAGGGATCACCGATGATAGTAGACCGTGCGCAAGAGCCCTGTCTGTTCGCCCTCGGGCGACCTGGCGACGACTTGGATCACGTATGCACCGTTGGGAGCGAGCAGGCCGTTGTCCTGCTGACCGCTCCAGGTGACGACGGCCTCGCCCGCCGGCGTCTGGCGGGACTGCACGACGCGCTTCACGACACGGCCGGCGATGTTGCGGACCACGACATCCACGCTGGCCGGGGCACTGAGCGTGTAGCTCATCTGCACGCCCTGGGCGGTCGGAGCGCAGTTGAAGCCCATGATCTGCAGGGCTGCAGCGCCTCGGTCCTCCACGGTGACCCGGAACTGGCGGGGGCCGCCCTGGCTGGAGCCGAAGGTGTAGGAGGTGCTGGTCCGCATGAATCGGACGCGGCCGCTCTGCAGGTCCTCCAGCGTGGCGATCAGGTTCTGGGGCATTTGACTGAGATCCGGCCACGAAATGCTGATCGGCTGATCGGACATGTCGGTGTCCACGACGAAACTCCAGCTCTGCTTGCCGGGCCGGGCGCTGCGGACGTCAGTGTAGTAGCGACCGGAACGCGGGCCCCACCCGTCGCACAGGAAGTACGCGTCCAGGCGCGCTCCGTTTGGTGCGGCGGCTGAAGGCGGACACATCACATCGGCAAGGTCCGGGCCGTCGGCGGCCCCGTCCGCCGTGCCCAGGGCGCGGTTCGTGCGCTCCAGGTCCCCGCCCTTGACCACCAACGGGACGCGCCAACCGTCCGGGGCGGTAGGAGCAGGTGAGGTCGGCTGCGCCTTGAACGGCATGATTGTGGGTGCAGGGAAGACGAATGTGATGGGCCGCAGAACGAGCAGCCAGTAGCCGACGTAGGGCTCCATCACCATGTTCCCCAGGACGGTGTGGAAAGTGTAGTCGTTCTGGGCGGGATCGTAGGCGAAGAGTGTGGGCACGATCAGGCCAGCGCTGGCGGCATCGAGAACGGAGCGCTCAATGCCGTCCGAGCCTACGATCTTCACCTGATCGAAGCGCACCGTGGTGGTGAACGGACAGCCGATCTGGTTCCAGCCCATGTCCAGGTTCAGCGCGAACGGGTCGGTGGTCGGCACGGGCTGCCGATCCGGCGGGTCAGGGAATGTGATCGGCAACCGGAGACGGTTGAGTAGCCAGTAGGCCGCGCCCGGCTCGATATTGGTCACGAAGTTGTCCGGGAAGAAGCGGTAGATCTGGGACCGCGGATCCCAGCGGACCAGGGCGGCGTCAGAGCCCTGGAGGCTGCCGAGGCTCTGGAAGACATGCTCGGCGTCGGTCATCTGGAAGATATAGGGCACCGTCACCATGCTAAGGCCGCGGACGGGATCGAGTCCGTCCTGGGGCAGCGTCGGCAGGGCGGGGATGTTGATCTTCCGGGTGACGCTGCGGCCGAGCGGGCCGCTGACCGTGATCGTGTGCACGCCGGGCCGGACGCCGGGGACTGCACGAACATGCCAGACGGCGGAGGCCTGGGCATTGCGGGTAATGCTGCCAAGGAGTACGGTTCGGGACTGCATGCCCTGGGTCTGGTCAAGCTCCAGGCCCGGGGGGAGGCTGATTGTGGCGCGAGCGTCGAGGATGGAGCCGGCGCCGAAGTTGTCGCAGTAGGCGAGCACGTCCCAGATGGCACTCCCGGAGCTATCGGCGAGGTAGGCGTCCTCAACGTCGGGAGTGGTGGGATCGTCATCCTCGATGACCTGCAACTCGAAGGGGGCATACGAGGCCAGGACATAGGGCGGCGTGAAGTCCGAGGCGCTGCCGCCCAGCCCGTAGTAGGTTACATAGCGGCGCGAAGCCCCCACAGAGAGGGTTTCCTCGTCCCAGCGCGTAGCGGCGCCCCAGTCCTCGCCGGCGATCGTGAACGTGGAAGTGGGGGTGAAGTCGAACTGATCGTCATTGCCCATGTTGATCCGCTGGCCGAATTCGACACGGTCGGGCGCACCTGCGGAGTAGGTCGCCAGCCCCGGATCGTCGACCTCGCCGCCCGTGATGGTGCCGCGCAAGATGACGGCGGGGTTGCTGGTACTGTCGAACGAGACCCAGGCATCGGGGACGGACTCCGTGACACCCAGGACAGTCTCAGTGTCGATGATCCTGCCGTCGGAGAGGGTGATGAAGGTGCCGTCGTTCTGCTGCAGACCGCCGCCGAACTGGCAGTCGATGAAGTGGCGAAGGCCGACTCTGTGGGTCTGTGTGCCCCGGTTGGTGAGCACGAAATCCAGCTTCAGCGTGTCGCGCAGCAGCACTAGTTGGGCGTAGACCTCAATGACCTCCACCGCTTGGGAGGGATCGTTGTCGTCAATGCCGACGAGCATGCGGTAGACGACGTCGCGGGTCCGCTCAGTAGGCGGCAGAGGCCAGAATTCGCGACCGCCGCCGTCCTGGATCGTGCTCAGGTCAGCCATGACGGTGTCGGTCGCCTGGGCGTCGGAGTTGTCGATCGAAATGGTGGTGATCGAGGAGTAGGTGTTGAGGTTGTTCGTGGGGTCCACCACGCTGGCGACGATCGCATTGTCGTCATTCAGGGTGGTCGGATCGCCGGTAAGCGTCTGCAGCCCGAAGCGACTGGCTGGGCCGTTCTGGGTGTCGGTAGGGTCGATCACCCAGTCGGGGACCTCAACGTACAGACGCATGACGCCCGCGGGGTCATCCACCCCCCACGCAACCCCGGCGATCAGCGCGCTCGCCAGGACCACAACACCGAAGCCGATGACCAGATGGCCATAGCGCATTCGCACGAGCGGTTCAACTCCTCTCAGGTGCTGCCGACAGCACACGCGGCGATCTATCGAGTAGCATTGATCGGACAGAGCCTGCTGACCGTCTGGCCGTCGGCCGTCCGGGCCGTCAGCACCAGCAGGTAGGCGCCGGCCGGTGCTTTGACACCTGCGTCACTGCGGGCGTCCCAGGTCAGGGTCTGCAGCCCCTTGGCCGCATTGCGGCCTGCGATCAGACCGCGCACGACCCGACCCGCGATGTTGCGGACCTCGGCCGAGACGGCGGCCGGGGTCGAGAGCTCGTAGGTCACGACGACGCTGCCGTCGCGCGCCTGGGCGGCGGAGAGCGCGGTGATCTGCAACCCGCCGGTTCCCGCCCGCTCAGCGGTTACCGCGAAGTGCCGGATGCCCGACGCCTTGAAGCTATAGGAGGTGACGCCCCGCATGTAGACGGAGCGCCCAGTCGCCAGATCCTCGAGGCGCAGGGTCAACTCACCCGGGACGGTGGCGTTGAGCGAGGGCCACGACAACGTCACGGGGGTCCCGTCCTTCGGGCCGACGACGTCGAAGCGCCACTCCTGGGCGGAGGCGGCACGGGCCCGGAGGTCCTGCGTGTAGGCCCCGCTCGCTGAACCCCAATCAGAGTGCGGGAAGTAGAGGCTCACTGACGAGTCGCCGATGGCGGGCGGCTCGGGGACATCGGCGGCGACGTCATGGCCGCTGGAGGCGTTCGGCGCTACGCCGAGGTAGTTGCAGGCGTCCGACATGCCGGGTACGTCGGCCACAATCTGCGCCTTCCAGTTGTCTATCGTCGGGCGCGGTGTTGGGGCCGAGGGCTTGGGTCGCGCCGTGACGCCCGCCGTCACCGTGGCGGGATAGATGATGACGGCGGTAGAGACCTGCACGTGCAGCCAGTAGCCTTCCCCGGGTTCCAGCACGGCCCTCTGCGGCTCGACGAAGTCGTAGCCGTTCCTCGTCTCGTCATACCAGAAGAGGATGCCCTCGGTGACGTCGGAGGCGATGGCGTCGTCGAGGTTCTGGCGAACACCGTTCGTCACAAACTGCACGGTGGACCAGTCCACCTCGTCCTGGTACGGGTTGCCGATCATGTGCCAGCCCGTAGGTTCGGCCGTACCCAGAGGCAGCCGAATGGTGTAGCTGGTGGTGTCGGCGAGCGTCTCGCCGGCGACGTTCAGTACGATCTCGCGCGGCAGCCTGACGAAGTACCCGAGTCCCGCGGGCGGGGAGACAACGGTTGGGTTGGCGCCGGTACAATCGGGCGGTTGGAAGCCGGCCAGCGGATCGGGGAAGATGCGGTACTTGCTGAAGTAGGGATCCGTCGGGACCCAACGGACAAGGCCAAGCTCGTTGAGAGCGACCCCAAAGATGGCGGCCGGGTTCGGGTTCCGCAGATTGCGGTAGGGCAGCGAGATGAGATGCAGGCCGGCGCTCAGGGTCGGCAGCCCGACGCGGAAGTTGGTGACGGCGGGCGTGCCGGCGTTGCCGGCCAGATCGCTGGCTTCCAGCATGACCGTGTGAGCCGTGCGGCTGAGAGGATCCGGGGGCATGTAGGAGACAACGCCGGAGCCCGGGTTGAAGGAGTCCCATTGGACGGGCGTGCCATCGACGGTCAGCACGATCGTGCCCTGATCGACGCCGGTCTCCGTGTCGGTGATGACACCCACGACGGTGGGCTGCGCCGTCGTAATGGTGGTTCCGTTGATCGGGAAGGTGATCGAGATCGTAGGTGGTTTGGTGTCCAGCCCAGACCGCAGCGTCAGACGTCCGGCTCCGGCCTGCTCAGGGGCCGCAATCGAAGAGTCGGTAAGCCGGATCGGAGTAATGAGGTTCTGGGCGGTCGCCAGGCGCACCAGGACGTCGGCCAGTTCGTCGGCGGTCCGCGTCGGGTCCTCACATTTCAGCAGGGCCGCGCCGCCGGCCACGTGGGGGGCAGCGGCGGAAGTGCCGAAGAAGGGGTTGTACGTGTTGTAGGCTCCCGATTGCGTGTCCAGAGAGGTCTGGACGGCATCCGGCGCGGACAGGTCCGGCTTCAGGCGTCCGTCCACCGTGGGGCCCTGGGAGCTGAAGTCCTCCAGGGTGTCCAACGGGAAGTCCACGATTGGGTCGGGGAGGTCGGCAACTGTGCGCGTGGCGCCGATGGTGAGCGCCCCTGCGGCGGCGGCCGGAATCGAGAGACTGCCCTCGGCAGTCCGAAGCACCGGATCGAGGTCGTGCGTCTCGCAAAACAGCTCGAAGTGGTCCGTGGGCCCAGTGGCGATGTTGGGGCTCATGGCGCGGACGCGGACGTCGTAGGTGCCCGGTGCGCCGGCGAAGGCGACGAGGACTTCACTGGGCGGATCGTTCCCGTTCTGGGTGACGGCGGAGGTGGCGATCGTTACGCCCGTCGGATCGACCAACTCAAGGTCGTAGTCCCGATCGGTCACGTCGGCCTTCGTGCCCAGCGAGCTGGCCGTCTGAAACCAGCTCAGGTAGACCCGCACGGGCTCCCCGGCGGCGGTGGTGACGATGCTGATGCCCTCGTCCTGGGTATCGAACTCCAGGAGGCTGTTGGCGTTGGCATCGGCATAGTCGCCGGCCCAGTGTCGTTTGGCGAAGTCACCGGCGGCGATGGCGGGGAGGATGCTCGCCTGGCGGGCCCGATCTACGGCATCGTCCAACGTGTGGGTTCCGTCGAACGGCCCGTACAGCCAGCCGAGGGACATGCTAACAACGTCGATGCCGTTCTGGACGCACCACTCCAGGGCGGTCTCGGCGTCCATGTCGGTGTCAACGGCCAGGAGGTACATGTCCACGTCGGGGGCCATGTCGCCGGCAACCTCGGCGCAGGCGGTGCCATGTTCGGTGATTCCGTCGATGATTCCGTCGGCGCGGAAGGAGCGCGTGACGACGGTCGTAGGCAGCTCAGCACCGTCGTAGCCCTCGAAGCCCTGGTCGATGATGGCGACCGAGACCCCCATGCCTCTGAGGCCGGCCCACTGCAGCGAAAGGGCGTTGGTGAGCTGGACGCCTTCGCTGACGGTGGGGCCAATCTGCAGGGGCACGGGGCGTTCGGGGAGGTTCACCTGGGCGACCGTGGGCAGGCAGGCGAGGTCGGCCAGTTTGGCGAGCGGCACGATCGCCTGGGCCCGGCTGCCACTGGAGCGGTGGACGCGCGCGCCGAACCGGGTGAGGGCGCCGACCTGGCCTGTGGCCGGCTGTGTGAAACGCACCTCGACCAGGACACGGCCATTCCTGACCCCAAGTTCGCGGGCCAGAGGGTCGAACGGGCTGAGAGCGCCGGCGCGGTCCATCGCTGCGATCTGACGCAGGGGTCCCGCCAGATCAGCCAGGTTGGCGGCCCACAGCGGCCATGCGGTGCAGATGAGGGCCGCCAGTACCCAGACGGCGCACAGGCTTCTTCTCGCTCTGGTCCGTACTGCTCCGGTGTGCAGGAAGAGCGTCACGCCGGTTCCTCCTCCCGGTATCCGCCGATCTCGTCCCGCCGGGGCGGGAAGGGATTGGTTGTAGGAGCCATGCTTGGACAGGCAGGAATGTTGATTGCCAGCATGCGTAACGCTCGTTACGATGGGTGGGAATGTGACAGAGGAACAGCCTCCGCTGCCCCAAACCACCCACTACATCCTAAATGAGCGCCTTTGGTGCCGTTGATGATGTCAACGGGCATCTCACGCACCCATCGCGTCTAGGGATGCTCCACGTCTGGAGCGGGCCTCAATGATGAGCAAGCGTTACGCTGGTTTGGCAAACCACAAGAATGCCTGTCCTCCGAGCTTAGGTTCGGTTTCCGGTCTCATCCGTCGTTAGCGGCGACATGAGCCTTTGCAGATGCCCCAGGTACGCCTCCAGAAAGGCCCCCCACCCCGACTGTCGCGCAAAGACGGACTTGCCGAGATAGTCGGGCGGGAAGGCCGTCAGATTGGGCGGGAAGAATGCCGACCACTTCCACGCCGGCCCGCCCCGCGGGTCCCGTTCCCCGCTGTAGGAGGCGATGGCGACCGCGTCAAGCGCCCGCCGCGCCTCCGACGCCGCCCCTGCTGTCTCCGTAAGACCCTCCGCCTGCGCCTCGTCCGCCAGGGCCACCAGGAAGGTCGCCAGGTCTACTTGCTCTCCCGACAGGCCGCCCCGGGTCGCCTCGGCGCGCGCCGTGGTGACGGCCGGGGCCGCATCGCGCATCGAACGACACAACGTCTCAGTAAGGGCCGACACCGCGGCCTGCAACTTCGGTGTCTCGCTCAAACGGGCCGCAGCATACGACCCTCGCGGGGCGCCCGATGCTTCCTGGGACGCCTCTACCGCCTCCACCGCGAGCGTCGCCATCGACTCGGCGGACATGTCCGGCGACGCGCAGAGCTTCCGCAACACCTGATCCCACGGCACCCCGGGCTCGTAGAGCAGGTCCGGGCTGCCGGTCATGCACTCCGCAACAGACGCCGCCTCGTGCGCCACCTCAGCCGAGCCCGAGAAGCAGGCATCTACCGCGAGTAACGCGATCTTCCGGCCGCCGAGCAGGTCAGTGAAGGTCCGGCCGGCAGTCGCGATCTCCTCGGTTGTCAGGCTGTCACCGTTGTTTGTAGCGTCGTAGGCCACCCCGTGATCCCGCTCGTCGCTCTCACGCAGGAGAGGCCGCACACCACTCCCATGGCCCACCAGGAGCACTGCATAGTGCTCCGCCGGCAACGTCCGGGCTCCCCAGGCCAGGAAGTCGGCCAGCGTCTGCGGGTCGCCCATGTCGGCTTCGGTGCGCCAGTCACTCCACCGCCACTTGCGGGCCGTGCGAGGGTCGCTGCCCTCGAAGACCACCCGCCGCGTGTCGGTGAAGTCGCCCAGTTCGCTGCTAAAGCCGGGCGACCGGTCGATCTGCGCCCCAATCGCCACGCTTCCCGTTCCCGGCGCTGAGGCCAGTCGCTGCAGGTACTCAAGCGCAACCGGTTCGAGACTGCCGTCGCCGCTCAAGTACCCCAGGACGGTCCACTTGGCGATCGAAGCGCTCCACCCGGCAGGGCCGAGAGTCACCAATAGCGCCCCGGCCGACGCGACCCACCATCTACTCCGTGTTTTCGTTCTCACCGCCCCGAACTCACGACCGCCCCACGGCTGGGGGGACAGGCAGGAAGGCCTGTCCTCCAAGTTCGTACGTACTCTCACCGCCCGGGCCCCACGGTGGGGGCCGGCTGCCAGACGGGCGTCCTGGGCGGACGGGCCGGCCGCGGCGGTGCGTTGCCCCCGGTCCTGCCCGGCTTGCCGCCGCCCTTTGCGGGTTTGGTGTCGCCGGCCGTGGCGTTGGCCTGCTTGCCCGGCTTTGCCGCGATCTTGCCCGGGCCGGCCACGGGCGTCGTCGTGCCGACCGGTCCGGGCGGGATGGGCGCCGTGACGAAGGACTGTTCAGAGGAGAGGACGTAGCCCACCTGGAGGTTCGATCCAGCGCCGCACTGTGGGATGCCTTGACCACGCGCACCGACCTCCGTCTTCTTCCTCGCGCCGACGTGCCAGTAGTACGTGCTCTGCCCGGCCAGGTCACCGGCGGCGGGCCGCCAGTTCTCGCGGATGGTCGGCGGGGTCGGCCGGATGCCCGTGCGTCGGAGCAGAACAGTCCCGTTGGCGTCGTAGACTTCGAGCATGTAGTCGTCGGCGCCCACCACCGTGCTCCACTCGAAGTCGATGGACGCTGTGTTTTGAGGCACCCCCGGCTGCGGCACCGTCGTCGAGAGTGTCGGTGCCTCGATGTAGGTGACGGGACCCGCCGGGTCCGAGGCCTGACTCAGCATCGGGAAGTCGCCGCTCTGGTCGATGACGTTCTCATCGGGGCCGGCCGCTTGTGCCACCTGCTCCGTGCCGCCCGTGCTACCAATCGGCGGGTTCGTGCCGGGCGGGAACTGCGGCTTGGTCACGCGCTGGATACGGTGGTAGTAGGTGCTGCCCGGGTCCAGCTGTGGGTGCATGTAGGTGATGTCCACGGTCTCGGTCGTGTAGTCGCCGCTCTCATCACGGAAGGTGACGGTGATCGTGACGTCCCTCTGATCGCGCCAGTCCGGGAGGTCCTCCGTCGCCCGGATCCTCTCCTCACCCATGCCGCGGGTGGAGACCTCAACCAGGTAGTAGGGGTCGGCCGGGAAGTAGCGGATCGGGCCACGGAACAACAGGTGCCCGAAGGCCTTGTCCAGGCCGTGGAGGAACTCCACCCGGATGGTCGGCCTCACGCCGGGAGTGTCCTGGTAGAGGTACGAGATCGGCGTCGGGGGCTTGGTGCCTTCGTTCCCGCCGGTGGCAATCCCGGCCAGGGCGCCCAGGAGCGCCAGTGACGCGAGGCCCCAGACGAACTTCGTACGGTCCTGCTTGGCCGCCTCCTTGATAACCACGGCCTGGGGCTCGTAGACGCGGACGACGTAGTCGCCGGTGCGGGGCGCAACGTTCCGCACCGGGTCGGCATAGCACATGTCCGGGTGCATGCGACTGACTTCGAGGTAGCCGATCTTGCGGAGGGTAACGGTCTCTAGCTCCTTGAGGTAGACAGGGCGCATCACAACCAGCTTCATGCCGGAGGCTGCCCCGTCCTCGGAGCCGAGGTTGATCGCACACGTTCCGGTGGGGAGCACGGCATCAACGGAGCCTCGCCGTACGCGCGTCGCGAGCATGCGGGCCACGCCCTCTTCCGCGCTCTGACGTAGGGCCTCGTTGAGGATGTCGGCTTCCGTTCCCGACCAGCCGGGGATGGGCTTCGTCTGCGTGGTCACCGTGGAACCGTCGAGGAGCTCGGCCGCCTCCACGTCAACCATCATGATCTGAAGGCGCACCTCACCCTTGCCGGTGGTGGTGTTGACGGCTGCCACCAGGACCTGGCCGAGGCAAACACAGTCCACATCGAGGCGTTTCCCCAACCGCACGGCCTCGGTCATGGACAGGGGGAGGTTGAGCGCGAGGGCCTGCACCTCGCGGTCCACTTCCCGCGCCGGCGTGACCAGGTACTCCTTGGAGTCGCTCAGGGCCAAAGCGACGGCATCGGTCGCCTTCGCTTCCAGCAGCGAGCTCCTCCGCGCAGTCATGTCGGTGAACCGCACGACGGCGACGGTCGTCACATCGCCGCCCTGTGCCCAGAGCGCGGCGGGTAGCACCGTCGCGGCCAGCAGCACGCAGGCCCCCAGGAGCGACACGTGGCGAGCGTTCGACCTTGGTGAGAATGAGCGCATGTGCACCTCTCCCTCCGACGTTGTGCGTCCGGGGCGCGGCCGGCGCGAACGCGTGGAGTATAGCACAACGGTCCGGCGTTTGCAAACTCACGCGGTACGAGCCGTCGGCCCCGAAACGTCCTGCAAAATGCGCGTTTTCTGTTCCACAGACCGAGTCTTGGACAGGCAGGAATGCCTGTCCTCCTGTCGGGTAGGGACTAGCGCCGGATGTTCACGGCGGCCAGAGCCGATGTCTGCTGACCGTCGTCGGACAGCGCGGTGAGCTTCACGAAGTACATGCCGACCGGCACGGGTACGCCGGTGTGGCTCCGAGCGTCCCACAGGTTGGTGTTGCGGCCGGCGGTCACGGGCTTGGCGGTAACAGGCCGGGCGATGACGACGCCGCTGATGTTGCGGACTTCGGCGGTCACCTGGGCATCGCGTGAGAGCGTGTAACTGATCGCGACGCCGCCGGCCTGCGAACTGGCCGTCGCCCCGGTCAGAGCCAGCAGGCCTTGTGGCGCGTCGGAGACCTCGATCTCGAACTCGCGGACGCTTCCGGCGCGAGGTCGGTAGGTGTACTCGCGCTGTGTCCGCATGTAGACCTTGCTGCCGGTGAGCCGGTCACGCAGGACCGGGCGGACGGTCGCGGGCAGCTGGGATAGGTCGGGCCAGGTCACCGTCACCGGCGCGGAAACCCCGGCGGTGCGGACGGCCAAGGTCCACTGCTGTGTGCCGGGGCCGCGCGCGTCAACGGCCAACGGTTCGCCGCCGTTCAGCGGCGCGAAGGACGCATACACGAACGGAACACCCTCCGCAACCTCGTCACCAGGCAACGGTGGCTTGGGCACGCTCGAGAGCTCCGGCGTACTGGTAACGCCAAAGGCGGTGGCCGCATCCCCCATGCCGGCCGAGAAGACGACGATCGGTGCCAGCCAGCCATCTTGAGGCTTGGCCAGGGCCGGGCGCTCACGATGTGCAACAGCGGCCGCAACCCCGGCGCCGGGGTCCTCCACTACGAGCGAGACGGGCTGGTTCGCCTTGATCCAGTAACCGGAGTACGGAACAAGGGTCGTCACCAGCTTGTAGCCCCAGCCCGGAGTGTAGCTGTAGAGGCCGTTGACCAGTTGGCCGGCGGAGAAGGCATCCTGAATCGGGCGCACGACACCGAGAGAGTCGCGGACCTTCAGGTCGTAGAAGTCCACCGGCGTGCTGAAGGGGTTGCCGATCCCGTTCCAGCCGACGCCGAGAGGAATAAGGTACGGACTCGTGGCGCGGCTGCCCTCGATGGTGAGGTCCTGCGCCTGGTCCTGGTTCATCCAGTAAGCCACACCGAGACGCAGGCGATCAGCGGGCGCCCGCGGGTAGACGGCGTAGCGGGCGAGAGACACATCCCAGGTCGCCATCCTGAGTTGCTTGCCTGCCGGCGTGCCGAGCACGAAGAACGGGTCCTGGTTGCTGTAGTCGAACGGGACGGAGAAGAACTGGAGCCCCGCCGCGAACGTGTGGAGGGCGCTGACGGTGAAGTTCACATTGTACGTCGTGGTGCCGGGGCTCACAGTAACGGTGCGCAGGGCGGGAGAGACCGTGAGGCCCGTCTTGGCGGCGCGCACGTCGACGCGGCCGCCGGAGGGCACGTCGGCGATCAGGAAGTTGTAGCGCGGATTCCCGCCGCCGGGATAGGTCCACGTACTGGTGGTGGTGGTCTGAGCCGCGATCACCCCGCCGACGATGACCTGCACCGTCACTCCGCCGAGGGCCTCGTTGGGCGTCGAGGCGCGGTAGACCTGACCGGCGATGGAGCCGCCGGGCAACGCGATCATCTCGATCGTCAGAGGGGTCGTCTGCGCACTAAGGACGGTGGCGTTGGCCTTGGCTTGCTGGTAGCCGGGCTTGTCGGCCACGACCTCATAGACACCCGGTGGCACATCGAAGGTCGCCACGCCCTGGTCGTCCGTGGTCCCGCTGCCGACAACGGCGCGGTTGAGCACGGCCTCGACCGTCACATCCTTGAGCAAGGCCTTCGTGGCACTGTCCTTGACCGTGACCGCAAGGGTGCCGTCGGCCGCGGGCAGTTGGAAGTCCTGCGTCACCGTACCGCCCGGGACCGCCGTGACCGTCTTCGTATCGCTGCCGTACGGAGGCGTGGCTGTGCTCCCGTCGGCGGTCACGTCATAGCCGGCGGTGTTTGTTGGCACCCCACTGATCACGTACTTGCCGTCGGCGCCCGTGACGACGGGCGGGATCGGCGCCGCTAGCGGATCGCCCGCATCCACCGCGGTGACCGTTACGCCGCCGATGGGGTCGCCCGTGGCAAGGGAGGTGACGGTGCCCTCGATGGCGCCCGGCTGGTCCACGGTGAGCACGAAGTTCTGCGTGGGGTAAGGGAGGCCGCCGTGAACCACCTCGTCGTGGGGTTTGTCGATCTTGTAGCCGGGGCGGGTGGCGCGGTATTCGTAGTAGTTCGGCGGGATCCCGCTGATGACGAACGTGCCGTCCTTCTGGCAGCGCTGGGCGTAGAGGATGGCTGGGTTGCCCGGGTTGTGGACGGTGACGATGGGCTCGGGGTCGGTGATGGGCCGATAGCCCTCGATGGCCAGAACGCGCCCCTGGACGCCACCCGTGCGCAGGTAGCAGAGGGTCATGTGGGTAAGCTTGTGGCGGCGGTCGGGTGTGGCGCAGTTGGTGCCAGTGTAGCGCTTGCTGATGGCCTCGTAGGGGAACGCGAAGTACACCACGCGGGACCCGGTGTTCGGGTCCTCCTTGCGAACGGCCGCCACGCCCGAACCGCGGGTGACGTAGTTCAGCACCGTAACGGAGCCGGCTGCCGCAATGACGTCCGGGAACGGCGAGTGCATGGAGCCGTCTGTACCCGGGCCGCTGGCCAGGCCGGTGTTGTTGTCGGGCGCCCAGTGCAACATTCCGTTGGTCCAGACTTCACCGGCAACCAAGCCATTGCCCGCACCTTCCAGGTCGAAGTCGATGGTCTGCGGGAAGTCGCGGCCGCCGAGGTTGTCGTCACTGACGAAGTTCGCCCCGAGGACGTTGGTGAGGAAGCTGTTGGTGACAGCGCCCTCTATGGTGAGAGTCCAGGCGATGTCCATTCCGGCGACGGCGATCCGGCCGCCGAGGTCCACGAAGTTCTTGAGCAAGGCCTGAGTGGCGGCCTCCACGATCGTGCCGTTCGCATTCCAGCCGCTGCCGCAGTGGGGAGCAGCCCAGAAGAGGCAGCGGTTAGCGACCGGCACCTCCCGGATGCCCTTCAGGTCAATCGTGAGCTGAGTCTCGGAGGTGGGGCCGTAGTAGGTCAAGGCGGTGAGATCCGGCGCCCCGCGGCAGATCACCCGCCAGATGTCGAAGTCCTCGCCATACGAGCCATCGGTGAAGTTGTTCCACGCGCCGGCCCCGCTCTCGTTGAGGGTGTAGTAGCTCTCGCAGGGGTAGGCGGCGTACTCGCGGTCGGTGAAGCCCAGCTGCCGAAGGAAGCCCTGACCCTCGCAGTAGTCGTTAACGAAGAGCACGTTGGTGCGGGGTGCGAACTTCACCGTGGAGAAGCCGTAGATGTCGTCGTAGTTGATGAAGTTGCCCGCGTTGTCGGTCAGCTCGATGTCGATGATGAAGTCGCTGGGCACGGCGGGCGTGGTCCAGATGCCACTGAAGATGCCGTCGTTCGCGTAGACGTCGCCGTGGTTGGTGAGGTCCCCATCATCGAACAGCTCGACACTGCCGACCCGCTGGCAGTCCAGTTCCTCATAGTAGGTAATCGGGCACGAGGTCGGGCCCGGAGGGTGGATATCCTCCGTGCTCTTGCCGATGCCGTTGGCGCCGCCGGTGTAGATCTTGCGCTCGCGCCCCTGAGCGTCCTCATAGGCCGAGTCGGGGTCCTTCATCCACGCGAAGACACTGCGCATCCCTGTCTCGGGATCCCACGCCTTGGCGCTGATGACGATGTCGCTGCCGGGTTGGGGGTTGCGCTCGGAGACGGCGGGCAACTCCTCGAGGATTGGGAAGCGCGTGTCGTTGACGATCAGGCCCCAGATGTCCGGCTCGGCCGTGCCGGTCGGCGGGCCGACCTTGTCCATGCGGTAGGAAGTGAAGAAGATGCGGATCGGCGCCGCGCCGGGTGTGAGCAACGGCGAGAACGCGGGCATGATGTCATCATACGTATCGGTGACGTCGGTGTTGGAGTACACCCGGGCGGGCTGGCCCGCGATTTCGCCGGTCGAACCGGCCGTCCAGATGTTGTGCTCCCGGATCGTGTCGGTGATGTCCGTGAGACGGTTCGACGCGAAGGCGAACTGGGTGGAGAGGCCGTCCTGCCGCCAGGCGGGATTCTTGTCACTGACGGCCGGATCGCCGCCGCCGTTGGTGAGCTGTTCCTGGTTGCCGCCCAGGGAATCGGCGCGCCAGATGTGGGTCACCACCCCATCGAGGCGGGTGTAGACGATCCACTGACCGTCGGGCGACCACATCGGCTCGTACTCGTCGGCCGGCGTCGCGATCAGCGGCGTGGGCAGTCCGACTCCACTGGTCCGGACCATGTGGATGTCGCGCAGGGCTGGGCCGTTGAGGTCGGTCGCGTAGGCGATGTACGTGCCGTCGGCGGACCAGGTGGGATGGGTCTTGTTGTCAGTGCCGCTGGTGATCTGGCGGATGGTCTTACTGACGATGTCAACCGTGTAGATCTGGTACTTGCCGGTCTGGTTGTTGCAGAAGGCGAGGACCGTGCCGCCCGGGTCGTACGCGGGGTCACGCTCATCGCCGGGCATGTCGGGAGTAAGCGGGAACTGCTGCGAGCCGTCGTGGCGCATGAGCCAGATGCCAAAGCCGTTGGTCGAGAGGCCGTACTTGTCGATCAGGCCATCGGGCACGTTGTTGGGATCGTTCGGTGGAGGGGCCGGATCGCCGGGACCGGGCTGTTCATCGTTGATCCACTCGTCCACGCCGTTGCTCACGAGGGCGAGACGGGCGACTTTGTTCAGCCCCGGAGTCGCCGCGTCGAACTCCTGGCTGCTGATCGCGTTGGGCGTCAGTTGCTCGTCAGGGTCCGGTCCCGACCCCTGGGCCGGGAGGTCCTCCCAGGCCTGCCGGAGCGCCGGCGGCATCTCGCGGCTGGGCAAGATGGGATGCCGGCCGCGAGCCGCCACGGCGCCGGCCGCCGACGGGCGCCGCTCGGGAGTGCCCGTGCGTGCCGGGCCCAGCGCACAGAGACTCAACAGGCCGGCGACCGTCACCAGCCCGGCCAACGCTGCACGCTTCGATCGATGCAGCAAGGTCATCACTCCTTTGCGGAGGCAGCAACGCACGCCGAACGCCGTCGCCCTGTCCAACCCCATTCACTCCACCGACGACCAGAAACGCAGAATCCCCAGGCTCATGCCTACCCTTCAGCCCAGCGGCGACAAGGACGCGCCAGTTGGTGCGTTGGCATACATGACCTGGGGATCTTCAGGAACGGACCCGTCGCGCTGCGGCGCGAGTCTCCGGGCATGTCGAGCATGGTCACGATGGCGAGGGCCGCCCCCTCCCGCAGATTCGGGATTCGCGCACCCAGCAGACAGCACGCCACGTTGGCCGTGCCCCCCGGCCGACTCGGCAGCTTCCGAACAGGCCCCTAGAACATCGGCGATTATAGCACACGCCCTACCCCATTGCAAGCGTAAGCGGGATGTGACAAGAGTCATGGCAACGGACCCGAGGTTTCGGGTTTCGAGTTTCGAGTTACGGGTCCGGCTACGGCGACCGATCGGTCAATCTCGACCACGCGTTGCGCACCTGAGCGGCCAAAGCCTCCAGTGTTCCCCCGGCGTCCAGCACCAGATCGGGATCGCAGTCCTCGACCTGCTGCTCGCGCTGAACGGCAAGCCGGCGCCGCGCTTCGTCCTCCGGCAGGGCATCTCGCTCGATGAGGCGACGCAACCGCAGTGCCTCGGGAGCGTTACACAGCCAGACCACGTCGAAGGTCTCGCGGGCCCGGAGGTGTCTCGGGAGCCGCAGGACCTCCACGGCCGCAACGGGCGGAGGGTCGGGGCGCGCGCGGAGCGCTGTGAGCCAGGCGCCGATGCGGACGAGAATGGCGGGATGCAGGATGCCTTCCAGACGTTCCCTGGCGTCGGTGGAGCGGAAGATCAGCTCCGCGAGTGCGGCACGGTCAAGTGACCCGTCCTCCCGGCGGTACGATCCGCCGAACTGCGCGATGATCTCTTCCAGCGCCGGTTGCCCCGGCGCAGTCAACTCGTGTGCCAGGTCATCGGCCGAACAGGTCTCGGCGCCCAGCTCCCGCAGCAACCCCAAGACGGTGCTTTTCCCGGACGCGATCGGGCCGACGACGGCGAGCGCGATCACACGTGACCCCCAACCGGTTCCTCGACGCGGGGGGCGCGATGAATCGCGCCCCTACACGACCGGGCGCCATGAATGGCGCCCCTACACGGAGGCGTCGGGCGGCTCCTCAGCGGGCGCCGCGGCCTCAGGTTCGGCAGCGGGTTCCGGCGCGGCCGGCTCTTCGGCGACGGCGGGCTCGGGTTCGGTCGGCGGTTCGGGTTCGGAAGGTCCGACGGGAGCGGCCGCGACCTGCGTCTGCACTCGCGCGAGCTCCTCGCCAAACTGATCGCCGAGGGTCGCGCGCGCCTGGGTCTGGCCTGCCATGTACTCCCGGTACTCCCGGCGCTCTTTCTCCTGCTCCGCTTCGGCCAGGCTCAGGGTCATGCGCCGCTCCTGAGGTCGGAGGCTGATGATCTTCACATCCACGACCTGATCGACGGCGGTGACCTCGCTGGGGTCGCCGATCCGCCGCTCGGACAGCTCGGAGATCGGGATGAAGCCCTCGACCTGCGCGTCCTCGATGAGCGCGAAAGCGCCGTTCTTGGCGAGCCGGGTGATGCGGGCTTTCACTACGTCGCCGGTGTTGAGGCGCTTGCCGGCTTCATTCCAGGGATCGGGCAGGCACTCCCGGCGGGAGAGGCTGATCCGTTCCTTGGCGTGGTCGATCCCGATGACTGCCACCTGAATCGTGTCGCCGACCTTCAGGACCTCGGAGGGATGCTTGACGCGGGTCCAGCCCATCTCCGAGATGTGCAGCAACCCATCGACGCCGCCCAAGTCCACGAAGGCCCCGTAGTCGGTGATGTTGCGTACCTTGCCCTCGCAGACCATGCCCTCCCGCAGGCGGGCCATCGTCTCGTCGCGTCGGCCCTTGCGCTCGAGTTCCACGACCTGTCGGTGCGAGAGGATGACCTTCTTGTCCTTCCGGTCGGCCTCGATCACCCGCAGACGGAGCGAGCGGCCGACGAACCGGTCGAGGTCGCGGACGTTGCGCGTGCTGACCTGCGAGGCCGGCACGAAGCCGCTGACCCCCAGGTCCACCCGCAGGCCGCCCTTGACGCGCTCCGTGACCATCGCGGTGATGATCTCGCCGCTGTTCAGGGACTCCATGATCCGGGTCCAGACCTTCTCGTAGTCGGCCTTCTTCTTGGAGAGGACGACCTGGCCCTCATCTTCCGATATGCGGATGACTGCCACACTGACGTGCTCCCCCTCCTTCGGCACCTCGGCCGTACTGGGGAACTCGATCAGGGGGATGACGCCCTCGTACTTGCCGCCGACGTGGACCACGAGTTCGTCGTCGCGGACCTCCACGACGACGCCCTCGACGATCTCGCCGGGGCGGATGGAGCGCAACGACTCCTGAAGCGTGCCTTCGTCGAAGTCAGCCGCAGAGAGACGATCCAGCTCCTCATCGCCCATGTCTCCTACCTGTTCGACGACGTCATCGTCGCCCGGGGAGGGGGAGCCGGCGCCTCTTCGGCTTCGAACGTCTTCGCCACGGTCCATCATCTCAGTGAGTCTCCCTTCACGTCGGGGGGCCTCAGCGCCCCGAGGTTGAGTCTGCCGACCGACGCCCCAACGAAACGGGCTTGCGGCCGCTTCGCGGGCCTAGCGCATCAGCCGGTCGCCGGGGAGACGGGCTTCAGGTCCCGCCAGTTCTCCCCGACTGACACGTCCACAGCCAACGGCACCTGCAACTCACACGCGCTCTCCATCACCTCCTTGACCCACCTCGACACTGCCTCGGTCTCCTCCTGCGGCACCTCCAGCAGAAGCTCGTCATGGACCTGTAACAACATCCGCGCGCGGACGCCCTGTACCCGCAGGCGCTCGTCGAGCCGAACCATCGCCACCTTGACGATGTCGGCGGCCGACCCTTGAAGGGGGGAGTTGACGGCTGCCCGCTCCGCATAGGCGCGGTCGCGGGCCGACGAGCTGTGCAACTCCGGGAAGGCTCGACGGCGCCCCAGCAGTGTGGTCGTGTACCCCTCTGCCCGCGCCAGTTCGAGAGTCTGCGTCAGATACCTCTCTACGCCGGGCAGTTTCGCAAAGTAGTTCCCGATGAACCGCGCCGCCTCCTCCCGGCTGACGCCGATTTCCCGCGCCAGTGAGGCGGGCCCCATGCCGTACAGCACGGCGAAGTTCACAGTCTTGGCCTGCCGCCGCATGTCGCTCGTGACCTGCTCGGGCGGCACCTCGAAGACTTCGGAGGCAGTGCGGGTGTGAATGTCCTCGCCCGCGCGAAAGGCCTCGAGGAGGTTAGGGTCCAGCGAGAAGTGCGCCAACAGGCGCAGCTCGATCTGCGAGTAGTCGGCCGACATCAGGCAGAGGCCCGGGGAGCCTGCGACGAAGCAACTCCGGATGCGGCCGCCCCAGTCGGTGCGAATCGGGATGTTCTGCAGGTTCGGGTCGTGGCTGGAGAGCCGGCCGGTCGCGGCGACGGTCTGCTCGAAGGTCGTGTGCACGCGCCCGCCGCTGCGCTGCGCGAGCTCGGCCAGCGCATCCACGTAGGTGGACTTCAGCTTGGCGAACTGCCGGTACTCGCCGATCAGCGCGACGACGGGGTGTTTGTCCTCGAGCTTCTCCAGGACCTCGGCGTCGGTGGAGGGACCGGTCTTCGTGCGCTTCTGCACGGGCAGACCAAGGCGGGTGAAGAGCACCTCGGCGAGTTGCTTGGGTGAATCGATGTTGAACGGGCCCCCGGCGTGCTCGTGGATCTCCGCCACCAGCTCAGACAGTCGAGCGGACATCTGCGCCGAGAGGTCCCGCAGCTTGGCGGCGTCCACGGCGACGCCGGCGCGCTCCATGGTGAGGAGGATCGGAGTCAGGGGTGTCTCGATCTCGTCGAGGAGCCGCAGCAGACCCGCCTGCCGGAGGGCCTGGCGCATTGGCGTGCGTAGCTCGAGCGCTGCCGAGGCCCACGCGCACGCGGCGTCGGGCTGCGGCTCGCGGTCGCGGACAAGGGGCGGCACGCCTCGGCCCAGCATCTCGGGAGCGGTGACCGCGATCGAGTGGTCGCGCCGCTGCGGCTCCAGCACGTACGAGGCCAGCTCGGGGTCGAACCCGAAGCCCGCCAGGTCCAGCCCGATCTCGTGCAGCAACGCGGCCTGGCTCTTCAGCCCGCCGCCGTGCTTGGTCACCGCGGGATCGCCCAACACGCGACCGAGGGCTTCGCGACATGCCGAGACCGCCTGCGGATCGGGCGCGGGCTCCGCAGCGTCAAAGAGCCCCCGCGCTTCGGTGGTGGGCAGCGCGAACAAGCCGCCGGGCACGAAGGCGACCCGCCCGGCGCCGGCCGATAAGGCAAGCCCCCGTAGGCCGCCGCGGCCCACGAGCGTGCGGACACCGATCTCCCGTTCGCGGCCCAGGCCATCGCACCATGCCGCGACCTCGGTTGCCGACTCGAGGATGACGCAGGCGGCCGGTGGTTTGGTGGACTCCGGTGCGGGCAGGCGCTCGACAAGGCTGCGGAACTCGAGAGAGGTCAGTAGTTCGCGCAGTTCGCCGACGTCGAAGCCGGGCCACTTCAGCTCATCCAGGGAGACATCAACCGGCGCATCGGTGCGGATCGTCGCGAGGTGCTTGGCAGCGAGCACGGCCTGAGGATGCTCCACCACGTACTCGCGGGCCGCCTGGTTGGGGACGTCCTCGGGATGGCGGAGGACCTCCTCGAGCGACCCATGCTTCTCCAGCAGCGTGGCCGCCGTCTTCTTACCCACCTTCGGGACGCCGGGTATGTTGTCGGATGGATCGCCGATGAGGCTCTTCGCGTCGGTGACCTGCGAGGGGGTGTAGCCGTACGTGCGCTTCACCTCGTCTGCGTCGAACAGCACGGCGTCGAGCGGGCCGCGGCTGGGTGACAGCACCTTCACCCGGTCGGTGATGAGCTGCAGGCAGTCGCGGTCGATGGTCACGATCAGCACGTCGAGGCCGGCCTCGGCGGCGCGGGTCGCCAGGGCGCCGATCACGTCGTCCGCCTCGAAGCCCGGCGTCTCTACGCTTCGCAGCCGGCAGACCTCCGTCAGCCGTCGCGCGAGAGCGAACTGCTCGGCGAGGTCGGGAGGCGTCGGGGGACGGTTCGCCTTGTACGCGGGGAAGATCGCGTGGCGGAAGGTCTTGCCGGGCGGGTCGAAGGCGACTGCCGCCAAGTCCGGCGGGTTCTCCGCCAGGAGCTTCAGCACGGTCTGCGCGAATCCGTAGACCGCCCCCACGGGCCGCCCCGAGGACGTCGTCAGGTTCGGGATCGCATGGTAAGCCCGGTGGATCAGGCTATTGCCATCGATGAGGACCAGGCGCTGTGCCACAGCATGGTTCCGGGTTCGGGGTTCGGGGTTCGGGGTCAGGGACGTCCGGGCGCTGCGCTGGCCGTGGCCCCGGAACCCTGAACGCCGAACCCCGAACCCGTCGTTTCACTCGAGGCGGGGCGCGCCCGTCTCGGTCATCATCATCTGCCCCACGGGCCAGACCCGGCTGTCAAAGAGCAGACCCGGGGGGAAGTTGCGGATCGGCTGGGAACGGACCTCACCGAACAAGGCCTCGAAAAGAGTCATCCGACCGTAGAACTTGACGGTCGGCTCCTTCTCGATGCGCGCCATCTCGGCAGCTATCTTGATCGCGCCGCGGAAGGAGCCAAGCTCGTCTACGAGGCCGATCTCCTTCGCCTGCCGGCCGGTGTAGACGCGCCCGTCGGCGAGCTTCTTGACCTTGGCCTTGTCCATCTTCCGGCCGTCGGCGACGGCGGTGACGAACTGGTCGTAGACGTCCTCGATCATCGCCTCAAAGAGCTTCCGCTCCTCGCCGGTCATCGCGCGGAAGGGCGAGCCCATGTCCTTGTGGGGTCCGCTGGTCATGGTGTTGCCCTTCACGCCGACCTTCTTCAGCAGCTCGTGGTACTCCAGGGTCTCGAAGATCACGCCGATGGAGCCGGTGAGGGTCGCGGGGAGCGCGACGATCTTGCTGCAAGGCGCGGCGACGTAGTAGCCCCCGGAAGCGGCCACATCCGACATCGAGGCGACGACCGGCTTCCCGGTCCTTTGCCTGTAGTCCTCGACGGCCTCGTAGATCTCCTGGGAGGCTGCCGCGCTTCCGCCCGGGCTGTCGATGCGGAGTACGATCGCCTTCACGACGTCATCCTTGGCGGCCTCGCGGAAGAGGGCGGTGATGTTGTCGGAGCCTGCGGTCGCCCCGAAGAAAGGCGATATCGACCCTCCGCCCGTGATGATGCCCTCCACACTGATGACGCCGATCGTGTCGCCCGTGGCCCCCGCCCAGGTCGTCTGCGGCCCGCCGGTGGACCGCAAGCCCGTGGCTAGCAACGCCATCCCGCCCAGCATGATCGCAGCGAGCACGACCAGGATGATCAGGCACGTGATCGCCCCGCTGCTGCGACGCCGCGGCTGGCCGACCGGCGGCACGCTGGGCGTCACCGGGTACGCCGGCGGCGGGCCGGGCGGCGGGCGGTAGCCTCCCGGCGGCGGCGCCGAAGGCGCGGACGGCGGGGCGCCTGTGCTGCCGGCATCCGACTCTGTTCGTGGACCTTCCCACGGAGGTGTGGTGCTCATCGCTCTCTCCTAAGGCCGGCCACATGGGCCGGCGGCGTGAGGATCCTGAGCAGCAACTGGCTGTGAACTGAGCTGAGCGCCCTGCTGAACGGCCCTCAGCTTCGCGGCAGAAGCTCCATCGTCCGGTGTAGCTCGTCCGCCACCTGCTCGATGGTGAGCGTGTCCGTATCGACGTACGGAACGCCCTCAAGCTGCTCCATGCTGCGACAGCACTCTACAGCGACGCGGAACAGCTCGCGGTTCCTCTGTGGGTCGTGCCCGCGCTCGGCCAGGCGCCTCAGGACCACGCGCTCACTCGCTCGCAGCGCGATCGCCCCTACGACGTAGCCCTCCGCCCTCAGGAGCCAGGCAAGGCGCCCCAGCCGCTCGCGGTCTGGCAGGACGTACGCCGCAATGAAGTGCTCCACCCCGAAGTCCCGGAAGTTGGCGGCGCACGCTACGATGTTGCTCTGCACCAAGTTGAGCCACTCGATGGTCAACTCGTGAGGACGGACCCAACTGAGATCGTCTCCATCCAGGAGGGCGATGCGACCGGTCAGCCGGCGGGCCAGCAAAGGCAGCACGGCCGTCTTGCCGCTGCCTGGCCCGCCTGTGATGATCGTCGCCTTCATCCGGAGTGCTCGCCGCCGGCTCCGACGTGCCTGACCGCACCCGCACGGTGGGGAGGGTTCCGAGCCGCATCCAGGATACCGCCGAGCCTTGCGCTGGCTTGACAGGCTGTTAGTGTACCCCTATACTTCGGGTCCTTACGCCGGAGTGGCGGAATAGGCAGACGCGCCAGACTCAAAATCTGGTGGGGCTCACACCCCGTGCCGGTTCGACCCCGGCCTCCGGCACCAGCTGGTCTTCCGACGTACCCCGACGATTCGGCGTACTTCGACGTGACGCCCGTCGGCCCCTTCGCGAAGCACCTTCTCAACGCACCCAACGCTACAGGTCGAGGCCCCGTTCTCGGAGGAAGGCGGCGGTTGCCTCGAACGTCGGGATGCCGCGGCGGCCGCCGAGGTGTGTGCACTTGAGGGCGGCGACGGCAGAGGCGAAGCAGGCGATGGTCTCCAGGGGCCACTCCCGCAGCAGACCCACGAGGTAGGCGCCATGAAAGACGTCGCCGGCGCCGGTCGTGTCGAGGACCTCAACCTCGAAGGCCAGCGTATGGAAGCGCTCCCCGGCCGTCACCGTGTAGCTCCCTGCCATGCCCTCCGTCTGCACCACGATTCGCGGCCCGAACGCGAGCGCCGCCTCGCCCGCCGACCGGGGGTCCGCGTGGCCCGTGAGAGCGCGCCCGAAGCCCTGACCGCAGATCAGCACATCTACGTGACGCAGCAAGTCGAGCATTCCAGGGGCGACCGAAGCGGCGTCCGTCTTGCCACAGTCGATGGCCACCTGCTTCCCCGCCTCGTGCATCCACTGAGCGGCGGTGATCGCGGTCTCGGGGTGGGAGCCGTCCAAGTGCAGCCACGCGGCGGAAGTAACATACTCGCGGTCCAACTCGGCCGCGATCAGCGGATCATCGCCGAAGCCCCGGAGCCCCGAGAAGACTCGCTCCCCCGTCTCCTCGTTTACGTGGACGACGACCACCTGCGTCTCCGGCCGGTTGCGGATCACGACGCGGCTGGTGTCCACGCCGCCCTCGCGGAGGGATTGCAGCTTCAGCTCGGCCACCGCATCGTTCCCCGCGACACCCACGAAGCCCACGCTTGCCCCCAGCCGTGCGGCGGCCACGCATGCTGTGCCGACCGGCCCGCCGCCATCGAGCCCGAAACCCTCGATGCGCGCCCCACGCTCCCACGTCGGCATCTCGCCAAGGCGGATCAGCACGTCGAGGGTTGACATGCCAAGACCGACGATGTCCATTCCGGTTCTGTTCCGATGGTGAGCTTGCGGAGGCGCGTATTCGGTGTGCGGCGGCCAGCACCTCGTTGGGGCGAGGACGTTGCGTCGACTTGGGGGAACGTGATTGCAGGAGGAGGTCGAGGCCAGATGCGCTCGTTTCCCTGCTCGTTCGTGCGTTCGCGGGTGGGGGCCATGGCAGTGGCTGCGCTGTGGTGCGCGACTGCGCCAGCGTCGGTCCTGCTGCGGAATGGGTTCGATGGGCCGCAGCTCGACGGCGCCTGGCAGGTGGATGTCTCGCCGGGGAACACCGTTGAGGTGCGGGAGGGCAAGCTGCACGTCCGGGCGGCGATGAACACCTTTGCGCACGTCGAGCGCCCGCTGAACCAGGACTGCGTCACGGTCTCGGCGCTCATGCAGCCCTCGGTGCCCTCGGGTGTGAGCTGGAGCTGTGGGGTCGTGCTGTACTGGGCGCCGAGCGCATGGTGCCAGCTCTCGATCATCGACTTCCAGGGCGGCCAGTACTACACCGTGGAGGCCGGTGGCGGGAGACCGCATGAGACCTACCTCGCTCAGTGCGACCGCTCACAGCCGCATCGGCTCCGCATCGAGCTGGGCAGAGACTGCGTCCGGTACCTCACACGCACGGCCAGCGAGGCGGAGTGGACGACCCAGCGCGTGGTCCGCCGCCCCCTCGGATGCGAGGGGGCGCCCACGCTGCTGATCCTCGGCAAGGGCTACGGATCGACGGACCCACAGTACGGCCAGCCCGACCTGGACAACGACTACGCGGACCACGGCCCGGTGATCGAGTCCTGGTTCGAGGAAGTGGACGTGGAGCCGACGGCGCCGGATCGGCTGAAGCTGCAACTAGCAGAGCTGGCGCCGGCGGGGGACGTGATGGGCGAGACGATCCTGGCGGAGCCCGGCGACCCGACCTATGAGCGCGTGGCGGCGGTCTATCCGCCGATGCGGCACATGCGCGAGGCTGTCGGCGTGAAGTGGCATCCCGACGAGGTGGGCGTCACCGAGACGGGCGCGCTGGAGTTGGGGACGGCGGTGGTAGGCGGCCAACCGATGCCGGTCACAGGTGTGCTGACCATCGGGGCCGACCAGGTGCCCTTCGGCAGCGGCCCCGACCGCCCCACGAAGCGTCTGCTCGACGGGCATCTGCCGGTCGTGGAGGCCGAGTGGAGCCACGAGGGCGTCACGTATGAGGAGACGGTGCTGGGCTACTCGGAGGGCTTCAGCCCGGACGCGCCCCTGTTCGCGTATGTGAAGCTGGAGGCAACGACCAACGGGCAGGCCCGCGAGGTGCCGGTGAGCTTCGCCGTGAGTCCCGCGAGTCTGCCGGTCGTGACGACGAGCACGGTGCTGAAGGTGTCTCCGGGCGAGAAGGCCCTGTGGGGGCTGCGCATTCCGTGCCCGCTGAAAGCCGGCGCGCTGATCGAGGACATCTGTGCCTGCGAAGTGGATGCCTACACGCTGCGAACGCGGAGGTTCTGGGAGGCCGAGTACGCCGGGGGAATGCAGATCGACGTGCCCGACGCTCGCCTGACGGACGGCTATCGGGCGTGGCTGGCGTACAGCGCGATCAACGTGGACAAGGTAGACGGCTTCTACGAGGCCCACGACGGCAGCGGCTTCTACGAGGCGGTCTTCGGCTACAGCGCGGCACGCTACGCGTGGGCGCTCGACTTGTACGGCCATCACGACGACGCGGCGGCCCTGCTCGCGTGCCTGCGGAACCGCCAGACGCCCGACGGCCTGCTCGACTGGAACTTCGGGCTGACCGATACGGGCGCTTACCTGTGCGCGCTCGCCGTGCACTACGAGACGACGGGTGACGCCGGGTGGCTGCTCGAGCATGCGCCATCGGCGGTCTCGGCGTGTGACTGGATCACCCGCCATCGCGCGGAGAGCCGCGATGAGGGTCCCCTGGTGGCGGGGCTGATCAGCCACCGGTCCTACTGCGACTACCTGCCGCCGGTGTACGGCTACCTGCACAACTGCTACTGCTGCGTCGGAATGGAGCGCATCGCCAAGGCGCTGCGGGCGGTCGGCAGGACGGAAGACGCCCGGCGAATCGGAAGCGAGGCGGCGGCCTATCGACGGGACATCCTGGCCTCCATGCGCGCGGCGACGATCACGCGGGACGGCCGGCGGATCATCCCGATGGAGCCCGACACTCAGCGCCTGCTCAAGGACTCCGGCTACGAGAGCCGCGACTACTACGGCCTCGTGGCCTCGACGCTGCTGGAGTGCGGCCTGCCCGCGCCGGGGAGTCGCGACGAGCGCCTCATCGAGGGCTTCCTGCGGGAGTGCGGCGGAATCCAGATGGGCGTCAGCGAGTTCGTGGGTGGCATCGACCATGCGTACGGCTACGGGTATCTGTGGAACCAACTCGTGGCCGGCCGACCGGAGCGCTACCTGCTCGGCCTGTACGCGTCGCTGGCATACGGCATGACGCGCGAGACGTTCTCGTCGGTCGAGTGCACGCAGCTCAAGAGCGGGGAGAATGCGTTGACGCTGCCGCACACGTACTCGAACACGCAGCAGCTCTTCATGCTGCGGACGATGCTGGTGCGCGACGAAGGGAACACCCTGATCCTGTGCAGCGGCGTGCCACGGCCATGGCTCGCGAACGGGAAGCGAATCGAGGTCGAGGGCGCGGAGACGGCCTTCGGCACCGTGAGCTTCGAGGTTAGGTCACGTGTGAACCAGGGCGAGGTAAGCGTGTCACTGACCCCGCCAACGCGCCAGGCCCCCAAGGCGATCGTGCTGCATCTGCGGCACCCTCAGGCGAAGCGGATTGCGGAGGTCACGGTCAACGGGCGGCGGTGGAACGGGTACGATGCGGAGACGGTGACGCTGTCCGACGTTGACCGGCCCTGTCGGATTGTGGTCACCTTCGGGAGGTAGGCGGTCACGGCAACGGCGTTTGCCACAGCAGCCGGCAAGGGTGCCGGCACTCCCAGCAACGTCTGGTCAAACCACGACGACGGGCCTGAGGTCGATGAACCAGCAGGCTTCCTGCAGGGCCTGTACCTGATCCCCGTGGATCATGCTGGCGTGGTGGATGAAGCCCTCCTCGACGAGGGTGCGGTAGAGGCGATCGTGGTCGGGGACGCGGACCCAGGCCCACGTGCCGGCGAGCGTCTCCTCGGAGGGGATGATCTCGCCCCTCGCGATCAGCATCTTCCACTCGCCGCGACATTCCGCCAGGCGGCAGAAGGTGACCTCACCGGGCCGAAGCTGGAACTGGCAGAGGCCGGCCATCGGGTCGGCCTCGACGGGCGGCAACTCGCCGGTCATGTTCCGGCGCGAGCGCAGAGCAGTCCGGTCGGGGTGGCGCGCGAGGCACGGAGGGGCGTTCCCGCAGTGCCAGGCGAGGAGAAGGCTCGGGTCATCGCGGTGCTGGATCGTCCAGTCGATGAAGTGCGGGAGGGTCTCGCCCAGCGCCGCCTGGTAGTTGACCAGCATCGAGAGCGCGCCGAGGACGTCGGCCTCGCAGGCGGTCAGCATGTGGCGTTGCGTGAGGCGGCCGAAGACCGCGCACAGCGAGAGGCTCATCGCGCGCTGGATGGTCGGCCAGCACTGAACGGCCATCGCCGAGAGACGGTTGCGCTCCCAGAAGTCGGCGAGTGCGATCTCGACCCGGGCGGAGTTCAGCAGGTGATCGTCGGTGACCGTGATCGAGCGAACGGAACGGCGGATGGCCGCGATCGCCTCCTGGACGCGCGGGTCGTCGTCGGCAAGCTGACGGGCGGCATGCACGATGTCGTCCAGGTTCGCGAAGATGACGTTCTCGCCGAACTTGCGCACCAGCTCGGCTTCGTCGTAGCCGACCGTCTCGAAGGTGGCGGGGCGGACGCCGACCTGGCCGAGGCGCGCGTTGCGCAGGCCCTTGACGACGGCGACCGCGCGGGCGAAGGTCTCGAACTCGGCGGTCAGCTCTGCCTCGCCTGGGAGGAAGATGCCAGCGAAGCGGAAGGGGATTCCGCGCCGGTGGAGCGCCGAGGCGATGGACAGGTTACCGCAGTAGGAGTCCGACACCCGCGCGAGGCTCGCGTCCGTTGCGGCGGGCGGCTCCTTGGTCGCATAGAGCAGGACCGGCACGCGGAGTTTCTCGGCGACCTTGGCGACCGAGCGCTCGTCGCCGAAGTCGAGCGGGCAGAGGACGAGGCCGTCCACCTTCTGCAGTGCGAAGTACTCCGCGACCGCCTCGGCCTGGTCGAGGTTCTGCACCGCCCCGTGAGGCGTGAGACCGCGCGCGCTGTCGAGGGTCCGGTCGTCAGGCGAGGGCTGCGGAACGACAACCTCCACGCCGGGGACTGACCTGAGGGCGGCGAGGCTCGCGTCCCGCATCTGCGCGG
>VGFC01000001.1 GCA_016869045.1 Armatimonadota bacterium | reverse complement strand
CCGGCGACTACACCTGGCGGAGCGCGATCTTGCCGTATGTCAAGAACGCGCAGATCTTCCAGTGCCCCAGCAAGCGGATGACCAGCACCTTCAACGGCGGTCTCGATTGGGGAGCCAACAGCGGGTACGGCGTGAATGCCGTGCACTGGGTCGCCGGCAACCCGACGCCCCCGCCCGGGCAATCGGACGGTGACATCCAGTACCCGGCCACCTGCATCTTCATCGGAGAGACGGAGGGTTCCGAGGCCTTCGCGAACGACGGCTCGAACACCCACCTCGCCAACGGCGGGACGGCCTGGGCAACCACCGCGAACGAGCGTCACAACGGCACCTCCAACTTCGGCTTCTGCGACGGTCACGCCAAGGCCCAACCGGCCAGCAAGGTCTCCTGCGCCACGGGCAACTGCCAGTTCGACGCGAACGGCGGCTAGGCTGCGCCGAACGGAAAACGGGACGGAGGCAATCACCGACGCACGCTCTCGAGGAACGTGCGTCGGTGATTGCCTCCGTCCGTTTCTGCGTACCCCTTACCCCTCCAACCTCGGCAGCGCGTCGAAGCTCATGCCCGGGCGCGTCTCCGCTCCCTCCACCATCCCCGCGCCGACCGTGCCCTTCGTGACGGGAGTGTGCCGCCGGATGTGCTCCGCCAGGAGGCCATCGAACTCACGGGCCTGCCCAGGGTGGTCGGCAACGACGTTCGTCAGCTCCTGAGGGTCGGCTTCGAGGTCGTAAAGGTCGTGGCGCGGGCGTCTGTCGGGGGGCAGCTCGATCCACGGGCGCACGTAGTTCCACTTCGCCGTGCGCACACTGGCGTAGTGGCCGAAGGCGGTCACGACCCTGTCTCGCGGCGCCGGCGCGCCGTCCATGGCCATCGGCCAGAGGTTCGTGCCCAGTACTCGCTCCGGCTGCGGCAGGCCCATCAGCGAGAGCGCCGTGGGCATGACGTCCTGATGCTGGACGAAGCCTGAGACACGCCGGCCCGCGCCGACGCCTGCGGGGTGGCGGATGAACAGCGGCAAGCGAGTGCACTGACTGCGCAGCCGGTCCTCGCCCTTGTGCAGCTCTCCCTGCTCGCCCATCATGCAGCCGTGATCCGTGGTGAAGATAACGAGCGTGTCGTCGAGCTTGCCGCTCTCGCGCAGCGTGTCCAGCAACCTGCCGATCCACCGATCCACCAGCGTGACCTCTCCCGCGTACGCCGTCTCGATTCGCCGAACCTGCGTCTCGGGCAGGTCCCGCGTTGTGCCCGGCGGCACGAGGCCGTCGAGGCCTTCATACTCAGGGTCATACAGGCGCGCATCCTCGATGGGCGGGTCCCACGGCTCGTGCGGATCGAAGCAGTCCACGTACAGGAAGAAGGGATTGTCCATCGTGTACGCCTCGACCCAGCCCGCGGCATGAGCCATCACCTGTGCCACCGACGTGTCGGCATCCGACCGCCAGTCCTTCCGGTTCATCAGATGTTGGACGAGCCAGTGGCGCTTGCGGAAGTGCGCGGCCTGGGGCGTGGCCTGCTCCACCAGACCGGCCACCCGCGCCTGATCCCGCAGGGCGTAGGGATCGTCCTCTTGCCCCCGCACCCAATACCAGTGCTCGAATCCGCGATGGAAGTTCTTGTTGGGCTTCATCATGTGGTATACGTCGGTCACGAAGGCCGGCACGTAGTCATTTGCCAGCAGGTGCTCAGAGAGCGTCACATCCTCCTCGAACAGGGGATGCCAGCCGGGGAGCTGCACCATGTCGCTCTTCTGCGGGATGTAGCGGAAGGGGAAGATGGGCCGGCCCGTCAGCAGCACCCGCCGCGCGGGCAGCGTCGGCAGCCCCTCGGCATACGCATCCTCAAACACGACGCTCTCGGCGGCCAGGCGGTCGAGGTTTGGCGTGTGGATGCGCTCATTCCCGTACGCGCCCAGATAGTCCCAGCGCAGCGTGTCGCTGACGATCAGAACGAGGTTCATCACGGAACTCCTGGCAGTGGGTCAACGGCCAAGCTTGCTCAGAAACTGCTGCAAGCGAGCGAACATCGCCTGCTCGTAGGCCGCCCCATCCGGGACGGTCAGCACGCGCCGCTGCGTCTGCTCGTCGGGCTGCAGCGTCATCGCGCCCGCCCCGTCAGATCGCCACGTCATTGGGGTGAACGACACGGCGGACTCCTGACGACCCGCGGCGTCCAGGAGCGAGGCGGTGGACCACATGCTCCGCTGCTCCGCCCAGGTCTTGGTGCGCCAGTCCTCGGCGAGCAGAGGCGCGAGCCCCGGCCGCGTCACTGCCCGCACCGGATCGACACTGAGCGGCATCGGCAAGAGCGCATAGGCGAAGTAGCTCTGCAAGCGCGGCGAGAGGCGGTCGAACAGCGCCCCTTGCTCAAACTGCCACCACGCGCCGTGCGGGCCCTTGCTCCAGACTTCGCTCCCAGCGAAGCACGGGCACCAGGTGATGGGTAGGTCGGACTCCATCACGCGACGGAAGGCGAGCACGTCCAGGTTCACGTTGTACTCGAACTGCGCGCCGACGGCGTTCCCCGAGTTCACGTACAGCCTCGCCACCTGCCGCCGCATCAGCTCCGGTTCGCGATTGTAAGCCGCCGCGAGGTCGCGCAGGCTCCCGGTCTGCACGATGGTGACCGGCGTCGGCGATTCGCGCAGGACCCGCAGGATGAGCTCGACCGCCGCCTGGAACTGCGCCGGCCGCGAGGTCCCCGTATCCGTCGGCGAGGTCAGCTTCTCGTCCAGGCCGATGGCGTAGGGAACCTCGCGCTTCGTGATCGCGCAGAGCTGCCTGATCGCCGTGCTGCCCGGTCGTTCGAGTTGCTTCGCGCCCTGGTCGAGGACGATGGCCCGGACATCGAGTTCCGGAAGGGCGAAGAGTGTCGCGAGGTCGAAGTGGTCGTCGGGATCGTCGTGGGGATGGAAGAGATCGGAGCAGTAGATGATCGGCACGGACCCGGCCTGCATCCCGGCCAACGCGGGCCCTGTTGCCAGCAGGAGGAGAGCGAAGTACCGCGTCATGGCCGCCTCGCGACCCAGCGGATCGCCTGCGACACGAGCCGCCGGTAGTTCGGGTTCTCGTAGGCGAAGTGATCGTGCCCGAGCTGGATGGTCACCACGCGCGAGTTCCCGTACCAGTTTGTCCAGGCCAGCGTCGGGCTGCTCTCCGGATGGTCGGTCGTCAGCAGCGGGTGCGCCCTCGGCAGCACCTCGTATCCGCCATAGACCTCGTCGTGGATCGTGAAGTCGCTCAACCCCCGCGTGACCGGGTGCTTCGGATCGACGACTCGGACCGGGATGTCCACTCCATGCCGCCACGTGGAGGCAGGAACCGTTTCGGCCCCCCGCCGGGTAGGCGCCAGGTAGAACCGCCCGCCCACGACCTGCAGCCAGTCGTCCCAGGCCTGGTAGTCGGCCAGCGCGTGGTGTAGCACCACGAGCCCCTTGCCGCTCCTCAGCATCGCCAGGAGAGCCGCCTGCTGCTCCTCGGTGATCTGCTGGTTCAGGTCGTAGAGGACCAGCACGTCGTACGACCTGGCCGCCTCGGGCGCGTACGAGTCGTTCGCGTTCGGATGCTGCGCCTCGCGCCACGTCATGCCCTCGAAGCTGTCGAACAGCGCCGTGAACTGCGGCCGCTCGAAGTCGTGGCCGCCGGTGATGACCAAGAGGGCCAACGGTAACATGGGCGTTCTCGTCCTTTCTTGTCCTACCCCCCTGCCCCCCTTCCTTCAGAAGGGGGGAACAGCGAACGAACGTCTGCAACCCAAGCCATTCCCCCCTTCTGAAGGAAGGGGGAGGCGGCTCGGTCGTGCTTGGCCGTTTGCCGTTTCCCCCCTTCTGAAGGAAGGGGGGAACGACAGACGACTACCCGCAACCCAAGCCGTGCCCCCTTCTGAAGGAAGGGGGGCAGGGGGGTAGGGTCACGTCCTCTCCTCGACCACCCCCAGAATCTCACTCAGCACCCACTCGACTCTCTCCATCACGTCCCGGTTGGCGAACCTCAGCACCCGCAGACCCCGCTTCCCCATCGCCCTGTCGCGCTCGGCGTCCCACTCCTGGTCCTCGGCGTGCACGGCGCCATCGACCTCGACCACCAGCCCTGCGGTGTGGCAGTAGAAGTCGGCGATATAGCCGTCGATGATCTGTTGTCGGCGGAAGTGCAGGCCGGCCAACTGGTTTTTCCGCAGGCGTGCCCAGAGACGTGCCTCGGCCTGCGTCATCCGCCGGCGCAGCTCGCGCGCCAGGTCGCGCTTGGCCTTGGCATGGGAGCCCATGACGATGCCGGACTTGTCGACGTCCACGGATTCCTCCTCGCCCGACGGCCCTTCCTACCCCCCTTCCTTCGGGATTGGGGAAGGACGGACGATTGCCCACAACCCAGGCCGTTCCCCCCTTCTGAAGGAAGGGGGGCAGGGGGGTAGGGAATCCTAGAAGTCCCAGTCCGGATCAGGCTGCGGCAGTCGCAGCACCCGGTCCAGCGCCTCCAGCAACTCTGGCGGCCCGGCCAGATCGTCGGTGATTGCGAGTCCGGTGGCGGGCTGGACCCCGAGCCACAGGCGCGTGAAGGCGTTGATAGTGACCTTCAGCGTTGGCAGGGAGGAGTCCTCTCCCGGCTCCGCCGAGCCCGACTCACCGAGGGTGACCACGTAGCTTCCCGCGCAGCCCCGCCACGGCGAGTCGTCGGGCAGTCGCGCCTCGATGGGGTCCGTCAGGCTTACGTTGAGCCGCAGCGTCGCGGTCCCTGGCAAGTGCGTCTGAGCCAGACAGCCAGGCACGTCGAGCATCCGGAACTGGTAGTACGCGCCCGTCCGGATACGGTTGGCGTAGCGCGAACCCTCCGTGATCCGCTGCGCTGCCAGGGGCTTGTGCAGCAGGTCCTGGAGCTGGATGCCAGCCGGCTCGTGCATCCCGACGAGGTGCACTTGGTCCGACAGGCTCTTCAGCACGGCCAGCAGCTCGTGGAACTGCTCGCGCGTGTGGAAGACCAGCCAGCGGACCCGGTATGGTCCGTGCTCCTCCTTGCCGTGGAGCCACAGGAAGTGGCTCAGGCTTCCATCGGGGCCGTCGAAGTAGCCCAGACCGAACGAGTCGTCGGGATCGCCGAGTTCCGCGAAGGTGATTTCGGGCGGCGCTAGGCTGCAGTCGCCGTGGGAGTGGCGGCGGGCCAGGCGGGCGGCGTGAATGGCCCGCCAGTCCTCCTGGGACAGCCGCCGCGGCGCGCGGGGCTTCACGTTCACCGCGATGTCCGCCGGGTTGAACGATACCGACCGGGTGTACGGGCCCGACCCGAAGCCCACGCGGTCATAGAACCCCTGGTCGAACATGCCCAGCCCCGCCACCAGCGCCCCTTCCGCTGCGTGCTCGGCCAGCGTCCGCGCCAGCAGGTTGAGCGCCAACCCCTGCCTTCGCGCGACGCGGCTGGTCACCAGGCCCAGGATGCACGCGAACGGGAGGTCGGTCTCCAGATGCCGGATCGTCCCCTCACAGCTTGTCGCGACACACTCGGCCTCGCCCTCGATCTCGGCCACCCGCACGCGGACGGCCTCACCGAAGCCCTCGTGGTCCACTTGTCGCGCCGACCACGACCAGCCGACCTCCCGGAAGATGCGGCGAACCGCCTCCTGGTCCGTCTCGCGAACATACGGACGAAAGACAGCCATAGGACAATGCCCTCCCGTGCCGCGCGGCTTTCGAGAGCCGTGGCAGGTTGACCTCGTGCCCCAAGGGAATTCGGGGACATGACCCGATTCAGTCGTCTCGAATCGGGATCGTGTCCCCGAACTGCATACGCAGGAGCGATGCCAGAGATGCGCCTGAGTTACCGCCCCGACTGGGAAGAAGCCGTTGAGCGGCTCGACCGCTGGTGGGCCGGCGAGAGCCTGGGCCGGCCCGCGATGAGCCTCACCGCGACGAAGGACGGCGCGGAGTGGGAAGCGATCCCCGAGCCGCCGGACCTGTGGAACTACTGGACGAATCCCGACTACGTGATCCCGCGGATGGAGCGCTCCGTGCGCAACACCGCCTGGTTTGCCGAAGCCTGCCCGGTGGAGTGGGTCAACCTCGGAGCGGTCGCGCAGGCCGGCTTCCTCGGTACGAAGCCGATCTGCCACGAGACTACTGTCTGGCATGAGCCCTTCGTGCAGGACTGGGAGACCTACGAGCCGCGCATCGACCCCGAGAACGAGTGGTGGCGGATCACCCTCCGGCTCACCGAGGCCTTTCTCGAGCAGGCGGACGGCAAGTGGTTCGTCGCCGTCGGCGAGGTCGCGGAGGCCGGGGACATCATGTCCGCGCTCCGCGGGCCGGAGCGGCTGTGCTTCGACCTCATCGAGGGGCCACTGGAGCGGATGAAGCAGATCCGCGACCAGATCGCGCGCCTCCTGGCGGACGTCTACGACCAGATGACGGGCATGGTGAACCGCCACATGCCCGGCACCTCCACCTGGTTGCGCGTGTACCACTCAGGCCGCACCACCACGTCCCAATGCGACTTCAGCTGCATGATCTCGAAGCCCATGTTCGACGACTTCATCGCCCCCGCCCTCGCCTGGCAGATGAGCCAGTTGGATGGCGTGGTCTACCACCTCGACGGGCCCGGCGCGCTGCAGCATGTGGACACGTTGCTCACGATGCCGAACCTGCGGGGAATCCAGTGGGTGCCCGGCGCGGGAGAGGACGTGCAAGCCCACCCCAAGTGGCGGTCCCTGCTGAAGCGGATCATCGAGGCGGGCAAGGCCGTGCACCTCAGCGTCTCGGCCGGCGAGATTGAGGACCTCCTGGCCGATCTGCCGCCGGAGGGACTGTACCTGCAGGTCGGGGTCGGCTCCGAACGCGAGGCCCGCGAACTGCTGGCGGACGTGGAGCGCTGGTCGAACCGACGGCGCCGATAGGAACTACAAGAGGGAGAAGCGAGATGGCTGCCAAGAAGCGCACACGAGTCAAGAAGGCCGGACCGAAGACTGGGCATCGCCGGAAGCCCACTGCCGGCCAAAGGGACCTACCGCCATTGCGTGATCGGCGCGCCATGGAGCGGACAATGGCGGGCCTCATGACGCTGCTCGATGGGCAGCAGTTTGAGACCGTGGAGCAGGCCGACGCCTTCTTGCAGCAGGCGCTGAAGGAAGGTCGGGCTGAGGACCTCATCCCGCCCCCGGCCACCGACCTGGAGCGCGCCCAGGAGCGGATGTACGACGCCTGGGACGCCACCACCCGCCGTCAGCGCGTCAACCTCGCGCGCGAGGCCCTCGCGATTAGCGCCGACTGCGCGGACGCGTATGTGCTGCTGGCCGAGGAGGAGGGCAAGACGCCGGACCAGGCCTTGGAGTTGTACCGGCAAGGGATGGAGGCCGGCGAGCGGGCCATCGGACCGCAGGCGTTCGAGGAGCTGAAGGGGGCGTTCTGGGGCTGCCTGGAGACGCGCCCCTACATGCGCGCCCGAGAGGGCTTCGCGACTTGCTTGTGGGCCATTGGTCGGCGCGCGGAGGCCGTCGCCCACCTACAGGAGATGCTCGAGCTGAACCCCAATGACAACCAGGGCCTGCGTTGCCTGCTGGCGGTGTGGCTGCTGGAACTGCGCCGCCTGGACGAACTCGGCGCCCTCCTCCAGCAGTTCGAGGACGATGGCAGCATGGAGATGGTGTGGGCTAAGGCCGTCCGGACCTTCCTGGCCCAAGGGCGCGGCGCCGCGGCCCGCCAGGCCTTCCGCGCCGCGGTCGAACGGAACCGCCACGTTGTCGCCCTCCTGCTTGCCGAGCGCCCGCCCGCGCGCCCGAGGGGCTACGTCACGATGGGGGGCGAGGACGAGGCTGCGGCCCTGATCCACAACCTCTTGCCGGCCATTCAGGGGAACGACGACGCGGGCCAGTGGTTCGCCGAGGAACTGAGCGCCCTCGTGGGCGAACTGGTGGAGTCGCAGAAGCCCCGGCCTCGGGAGCGGGGCCCTCGGTTGCACTGACGGCCGATCTTGGCCGACAGCGCGTCGCCCGGGCCAACCACCCGCAGCCCGGCCAGGATCTGCGCAGAGCTGGCAGAGGCGAGGGTCGGAGCCGATGGCCAAGGGCATCGTCCTCGCCGCCTCGTGCCGCGCGGATGGTATCATGAGACTCAGAAAGGTCGAAGTCTCCGGGCCATGAGCAAGGGCCTCATCCTCAACGACGACGGTTGGTCGACGTACACGCGGCATCCGGCCCCGATGGGCCCGCGTGACATCGAGCGCGTCACCGTCGATCCACAGGTGGGCACGAGTGTCGTGGCCTACCAGTTCTGCGCCCTCGGCGGCCACGCGGTCAACTACCGCTCGACGTTCTTGCCGCGCGTCGGCGACATGATGCAGCGGATCGACACGCTCCACGTCTGGCGGATGCGCGAGACGCTCCGGCATCTGGATGAGTTGGGAACCGACCCGCTGTGGATCGTGTCGGAGGCCTGCCATCGGCACGGGATTGCGTGTCAGTTCTCGCTGCGCATGAACGACGCGCATCACGTCTACCGCAAGGCCGACGGGTCGCCGTACTTCCCCGAGTTGCTCTCGTCGTGGTTCGACGCTCACCCGGACGCGCTGCTGCCCACCGGCCAACTCGACTACGCGCACCCGGACGTGCACGAGTACCGCCTCGCGCAGATCGCTGAGGTGCTGGGCAGGTACGAGGTGGACGGCATCGACCTCGACTTCACGCGCTTCCGCCCCTGGTTCCGCCAGGGGGAGGAGCGGGCCCGGGCCCCGCTGATGACTGACCTCGTGCGCCGCCTCCGCGACCTCGTCGGCCCTGAGCGCACCCTCAGCGCGCGGTTCGAGTACAGCGCTGGGGTCTGCATCGCCAGCGGGCTCGATGTGGAGCACTGGCTTGCCGAGGGCCTTCTCAACCAGATCACCCTCGGCGGCATTGGCGACCACACGCCTGACGCACCGAGCGACTGGTGGGTCGAGCGTGCCCACGCGAAGGGCTGCAAGGTCTACCCTGGCATGGAGGGCCAGCTGCACTGGATCGCAAGCTGTGGCTCCGGGGGCACAGGCCTACGGGCCGGGAACGGCGTTGTGGACGGGTTCGGCCCGCCCTCCATCGAGTACATGCGCGCGGTGGCGGCCCTGCACTACATGAGCGGCGCCGACGGTGTCAGCCTCTTCAACTTCACCTGCGCCGATGGCCCGTGGGACCAGAGCGCGCTCACGGAGTTGGCCGACCCCGACGCCTTGCGCCTCGCCGACAAGCAGTACGTCCTCGCCGTCTGGCCCCCCGACGCGCAGATCTACAACCACGAGTGGGTCAGCCGCTTCCGTCTGGACCCTGGCGAGACGGAGGCCTCCTATCCGCTGCGCATCGCCGACGACCTCGCGGGGGCCGCGCGCTGCGGTGTCTCGCCGTCGGCCCTCCTCACCCTCGACCTCAAGGGCGTCAACCGACTCGACGACATCGAGGTCTCGATCAACGGCCTGCCGCTGCAGCCAGACAGCTACCGCTACAACCACTACGATCACGGCTGCTGGAATGGGGTCGTGCAGTACGACGTACCGCCCCAAGCGCTGCGACGCGGAGACAACGCCCTCGCGCTGCGTCGTCTGAGGGAATACGTGGGCTTCGAGGGAGCGCTGGAGGTCAGGAAGTGCGTGCTTGAGATCGGCTTCGGGCAGTGAGACCGAACGGGTCTCCATGAGCCGACCTCGCCCTTGACGTCTGCTGCGCAGCAAGTAGAATGATCACACGAGCAGGGCTCAACAGAGGAGGTGCAGCCTATGGAGATCGCCCCACGAATCAGCGTCGATCCGGAGGTTTGCCACGGTGCTGCGGTCATCACCGGCACCAGGGTTATGGTCTGGGTCGTGATAGGGTCACTGTCAGGAGGCATGACCAGGGAGGAGGTGGCGGAGGCCTATGGACTCAAGGTCGAGGACATCGACGCCGCACTGGCCTTTGCAGCCGACATCATGGTGAAGATGAACATCACTGCCTTGCCGGTCGCATAGCACATGCAGTTCCTCATTGACGAGAACATGCCCCGCAACTTGGCCGGTGCCATCGAGGAGTTGGGCTACGCAGCGGCTGACGTCCGCGACCTGGGTTTGGCGAATCGCCCGTGTCCTTCGGCTCATCTCCACGCGCTTGCCGGAGTCGCTGCTGGGCGCTATCACTGTGGTCGAACAGCACCGCGCCCTGTCCCGCACGGTTCGCCGTCGCCGCTGACCTCTCTCCTCCTCACCGCACCCACGTTAGCACCAACTCATCGAGCTGCACGTTCTCGCCCGCGAAGCGCAGGTAGAGCTTGCCCGGCTGCAGGTTGGTGAGGGTCGCCTGGCGCCACGCGCGGTCGCCGCGACCGTCGAGCAGCGTCTTCCACTCGTTGCCGTCCTGCGAGTAGCGCACCGCGAACGGTCCTGCCAAGTGCGCGCCGAGCAGCATCTGCAGCTCCGCCTCGCACGCGAACGGCACATCGAAGGCGTAGGTCCACGTCTTGCCGAAGCGGCACGACTCCGAGCAGCCGCTCTCGTGGCCGGGCTGCAGATAGACCGACCGCTCGACGTGGCTGTTGGCGAGGAACTCGATGGTCGGGCCCTGGGCGACGCGGACCGCGAGCCGGTACTCGATAGGGCGAGGGTCTGCCTCGGTTCGGAGGGAGACGACCATCGGGGTCAGTCCGGGCGCCAGACCGGGCGGAACTGCGAGGCTGAGGAGTGCCGGTGTACAGGCATCTGCCGGCAGAGGGCAACGCCGGTCATCCGCCGCCAGCACACGGTCCTGTTCGCCGAGCAGTGACACCGTGACCGTCGCCTGTTGCGGTTCAGCCCCCAGGTTCCACAGATCCACGCTCACCTCGCGCGTCTCGCCGAGGACGAAACACAACCGCGACGTGCCCTCCGGAATCTGCACCGACGGCCACCACGGCGGCGTCGCCGGTCGGTCCGGCGGCGACCAGTACGCTGCTGGGCGGAGGGTTGCGTCAGCGGGCAGCAAAGCAGCGAGTGCCTCCGGCGGCAGCCGCAGGTAACTCGGCTCCGGGGTCGCGGTGAGCTGGGGAAGCTGCTCGCCGGTCAGGCGCTGTTCGCGTCCGTTGAGGTCAACGACGGTGAACTCACCCCCCAGCTTCGGCAGCGCCAGCGGCATCGGCTCCAGCGTCGGCGACCAGAAGACCAAGACCGCGCGCTGCCCATCCAGGTCGCAGAACGCATGGCACCGGACGTCCCCGGTGTCCAGGCGCCCCACGGGCACCGTGCCCTCGAGTTCGCGCGTCACGATGCGGTAGGCCTCGAAGGCCGGCTTGCGCGAGCCGTCGTCCGCGAAGATGCCGTGCCCCGGACCGCCCCAGTCCTTCACGCAGAACCAGAAGACCTTCGCGATGCCCAGGTCCTTCAGCGCGAGGTTGCCGACGAACGCCTGCACGAGCAGCCGCGCCTGGTCCTCGTTGCTGACGCCCTCACCCGTGGACCAGCCGATTTCCGTGCACCAGATCGGCACCCGCGCGCCGCCGAATCGGTCCATGACGGACCGTAGCCGCGTCATCTTGTCGCGGTTCCAGCCGTCGTTGAACGTGCGCCCCCACTGGTACGGGTGCACCGCCATCACGTCGAAGTACGGACCCGTTCCCAGTTCGTAGCAGCGCTCGATGAACCGCGAATCCACGCCCGCCGTCCCACCGAAGACGACCCGCGCCTCGGGGTCGGCCTGCCGCGCCGCAATCGAGGCGATCTTCAGCATGTCCACGTACTGGGGGATCGTGCCCTTGAAGAACTCGATGTTCTCCTCGTTCCAGACCTCCCAGTAGCGAATGTCGCCCTTGTACCGCGCCACGCTCTCCCGCACGAACCGCGCGTAGTCCCGCAGGTCGCGCGGCGGACACGCGCGGTCACCATCCAGTCCGCTCGACGCCCACGGCGCGGTATAGGCCAGAATCGGCAGCGGCGTCAGGCCCTCCGGCTTGTCCCACTTCACCAACTCGCTGTCCGCACCGTCCCAGACAAACCTGCCCGCCTCGGGCTCGACGGCGCCCCAGTCCACAAGCTGCGTCGCCCCCGCGCCGCACCGCACCCATCGCGCGCCCGTCTCGCCGACCTTCGGCCACGGGCACACGATGCCGAACGGTGAGGGGTCATCCGGCCCGGCAGCATTGACGGTAGTCGCAGAGAGAAGGATCGAGATCAGCATGGGTCGCCCTCCGGGAGACTACCCCTTCAGCGCGCCCATGGTGATTCCCTTGCTGAGGTGCTTCTGCAGGAGGGAGTAGACAAGTAGCGTGGGGAGCATGACCAGCACCAGCCCCGCGAAGGCCATGCCCCAGTCGGACCGGTACTGGCTCACGATGGTGAGGTTGGCGAGGCCCAGAGGCAGCGTGCGCAGGTGCTCGGACCCCTTGCCGGAGAGGAACATGAAGGCCATGAAGAACTCGTTCCAGGTGCCCAGGAACGAGAAGATCGCCACCGTGATGAGGCCCGGCCGCGCGAGCGGTAGCATGATCGACCAGAACGCGCGGAAGTCGCTGGCGCCGTCGATGAGCGCGGACTCGTAGAGCGCCGACGGGAGCGACTTGAAGAAGCCCGTCAGGATGAAGATCGAGAAGGGCATCCCAAACGCGACGTAGGCCGTCAGCAGGCCCCACCGCGAGTTCAACAGGTGCAGGTCCTTCATCTGGAAGAACAGCGGCACGATCCCCAACTGCAGCGGGATCATCAGCCCCGCCAGGAAGTAGAAGAACAGCGGCCGCGCCCCGCGGAAGTGGAAGCGGCTCAGCGCGTAGGCCGCCATCGACGAGAGCAGCACCACCAGCCCGACCGTCATCACGGTCATGGCGACGCTGTTGAAGAAGTAGTCCCCGAAGTTCCCCTTCGTCCAGGCGTTGGCGAAGTTCGCCCATTGCAGATGGCGCAAAGGCGGTAGCTCAAACGGGTTGAGGAAGATGGCCTTGTCCGTCTTCAGCGAAGTGTATAGCAGCCACACCATCGGGTACACGACGACCAGGAAGTAGGTCAGCAGGACCAGGTAGATCAACGGGTCCCATATCGAGAATCGCTTCTGCATTGGCCACCTCCCCCACGAAAGGGGAAGATTCGAAGATTCGAAGAACGGCGAAGACGACACGGCAAGGCAAGGCCATGGTGACGACCAAGGCAACGGCGCAGGGCTAGGCGCGGACACTTGCGCCCACGGTCACCCTCCTGATCCCCGTTCTGAACAGCGCCACGTTGAAGTTCATCAGGAACCCGAGCTGAAGCCCCGAGAGCTTCAGATACGTGCGCAACTGCGCAATGTGCACTCCGAGGATGGCCTCGACAGCCTTGACCTCAACCACCATTTGCTCTTCCACGAGCATGTCCAGGCGGAAGCCCGCCTCGAACCGCGCCCCATCATAGGTTACCGGCATGGGAACCTGCGTGCGCACTGTCAGTCCACGCTTCCCCAGTTCGTGGGCGAGGCAGGCCTCATACACAGACTCCAACAGCCCCGGCCCCAGCGCCTGGTGTACGGTGTAGGCCGCGTCCACAACCTGGGCGCCGATCCGCTCGACCTCATCGGCCAGCCGTGGCCCCACACGCCGCGCCTCGCCTGCTGCCGTGGCCTCGGCCTTGGCCGTTGCCGTACCCCTTGCCTGGCCGTCTTCGCCGTTCTTCAAGTCTTCGAATCTTCCCCTTTCGTTGCCTTCCCTCCCTCAGTATTCTACCGTCTCCCTCCGCATCAGCCTCAGCGTCGCGGCGGTGCCGAAGAAGACCATCAGGAAGAGCAGGACGGCGATGGCGGTCGCCTCGCCGACCTTGAACTCGGTGAACATCGCCTGCACCATGCGGGTGCCGATGACATGCGTTTCGGTGGTGGGGGTCTGGTTGGTGAGCAGCCAGATGGTCTCGAAGGCCTTCATGCCGCCGATGATCATGAAGACGATGGAGATCGAGAGCACGTCCCAGATGAGCGGGAGGGTGATCGTCCAGAACTGCCGCCAGGCTGAAGCGCCGTCGATCTGGGCGGCCTCATAGAGGTCATGCGGGATGCCCTCCATCGCCGCGAGGTACAGCAGCATGTTGAAGCCGCAGGCGCCCCAGATCGACATCGGGATGAGGGCCCAGTACAGGTGCTCCTGGCTCAGCCACGCGAACCCCTGGAAGGACTGGACACCGATCAGTTTGAGCGCTGGCCCCAGGTGCAGCAGGCCGGTCAGGAAGACCAGCACCCGGTTCACCAGCCCGCCGTTCGGCTCATACAGGTGCATCCAGAGGAGCGTGGCCGCCACGGCGCCGAGGATGTTCGGGAAGAAGAAGACGATCCGGAAGACGGTTGATCCCTTCAGCCCGCGGCTGATGCAGGTCGCCAGGAACAGCGATAGCGGGATGACGAACAGCGGGATGACGAGCATGATGAAGAGGTTGTTCTTGAGCGCGGTCCAGAAGGGGTCGCTCTCGAACAACAGCCGCTTGAAGTGCTGCAGGCCGACGTACTGCATGTTGGTCAGCCCGTCCCACCGCTGGGTGCTCCACCAGAAGGACCGGGCGCTGGGGATCACCACGAACACCGTATACAGCAGCGCGGCCGGCCCGACGAAGATGAGGATGGAAAGCGAACTCAACCCGACGCGCTTGGCCTCGATGCTCCCCCGCGTCTCGCGCCGCGCGATGATCCAGCGGCGGACCGTCGTCATGAGGGTGTAGACCACTGCCAGACTCAGCAGGCCCAGAAGGATGCCGGGCTCCACGCGATGTCGCACGGTGATCTGGTCGGGGTTCTTGGCGCGGGCCCGGACCTGCTGGGCGCCCGCCTCCAGGTTCTTCGCCGCCTGTTCGGGCGTCAGCTTCCCGGTGAGGATCCCAAACCGGGCGTCGGTCCAGTACTGATCGAACTCGGGGAAGCCCTCGCCGGGGGCGGCGCCGTAGCTCGTGCGCGCCTTGTTCGCGATCGCGAGCACATCGAGCATGTCAGTGGTAACGTTGCCCTCGGCGGAGCCCTTCACGGCCGCGATGATGTCGCGCATCTTGCAGAACTTGCCGGCCTGCGCGCGCGAGGTCATGAAGCGCAGGAACTCGAGGCCCTCTCTGGGATGCTGGGCCTTGCGGAACGAGAAGTAGTAGCTCGTGGAGGTGTAGACGGCTGTGGGGTCGCCCTTGCCCGGCAGGCGTGGCAGGTTGAAGGCCCCCAGCCGGAAGCCGTCGGGGATCTTCCCGAGCATCTCGCTCTTCAGCCACGAGCCGCAGGGGATCATCGCGGTCTTCCCGTTGAAGAACCGCTCCTGCGCCATCGTGTGGCTGTGCCCCATGCAGCCGGGCTCGAAGTACTGCGTGGCGAGCTCCTGCACGAGGCCGAGGCTCTTGATGAGTTCCGGGTTGTCGAAGCTGCCGGGCTCGATGTTCTTCTGCGCAAGATACCGGTCTCTACCGGCCTGGTAATAGAAGGCCGAGTCGATCAGGCCCTGTGCGTAGCCGTGGTACTGGCCCTGGAATGACAGCGGGTACACCTGCGTCGCCGCGTCGTCCGGCAGGCCCTTGTACGTGTCGTTGAGACCGTTGTACTCCAGCAGCGTCTTGGGCCGCGGTGTCTCGCTCTTGTTGAAGTACTCGAAGTTGTAGTAGCCGCTGGGGATCTTCGCGTCCTTGATCTTCTTGCACAGCGCCAGGAACTCGTCCCAGGTCTCCGGCGGCGTCCAGCCCTGCTCCTCGAACATCGTCTTGTTGTACCAGATGGCGTAGATCGAGTAGAGGAACGGGATGCCGTACGTGTGGCCCTGCCAGGTGTAGCGGTCCAGCGCGCCGGGCATGAACGAGTCGCGCCAGGTGGAGTCCTTCTCCCAGTTCGGTTGCTTCAGGAACTCGTCGAGCGGCATCACGTCCCCGGTCTTGATGAGCGCCCAGTAATTCAGGCCTGCGTTGGTGATGTCGGGGAACGTGCCCTCCAGAACGCGCACGCGCACCTTGTCGGCGATGCGCGGGTCGCCGTAGAGATCGACGGTGACCTCCGGGGCCGCCTTCTCGTAGGCGCGGGCCGCCTGGAAGAAGAAGTCCATCCCCTCCCCGCCCTCGAAGATGGGAATCTCAACAGCGACCGGGCCCGCGGTCGGCAGTTGCGCTCTACCGCATGTGGGCAGGAGGGGCAGGATGAGGAGCGGCATCGCCGCGGTCGTTCTCATGCTCCGTCTTCGCCGTTCTTCAAGTCTTCGAATCTTCCCCTATCGTCGCCGTCCCTACGCCAGTTGTTCCCACCGCTCCAGCGGCGCCGCGCCTTCGACCGGCCGCCCGGCGAACGCATCCTCGAGAGCCTGCACCGTCGTCTCCCCGATCCCGAAGTAGCCGAAGTACCCAGCGCCGGCCGTATGGGGCGAGATGTAGACGTTCGGCATGTGCTGGAACGGATGGTCCGGGGCCGGAGGCTCGGGCTCGGTCACATCCAGGGCCACGAAGATGCGGCCCGTTTGGGCCTCCTCGATGAGGGCCTGTTCGTCGATCACCGAGCCGCGCGCGGTGTTCACGAACGCCGCCCCGTCCTTCAGCAGGCGAAGCTGCTCGCGGCCGATGAGCTTGTCGGTCTCGGGCAGCTTCGGCGCGTGTACCGAGACGTGGTCCGCCTCCTCGAAGAGTTGGTTCAGCCCCACCTTGCGCACGCCCAGCTTCGCTGCGGCCTCCTCGGAGAGGTACGGATCATAGACCAGGAGCTCGATGTCCCAGTTCTGCAGCAGGCGGATCACTTCACGCGCGACGGCGCTGGCGGAGATCAGCCCGAGCTTGCAGCCGCGGAGGTACTGACCGTTGATCGGGATGTCCGACGAGCGCCACTGGCCGGTCTGGTGGTAGTGGGCGTTGTGATCGACCCAGCGGCGGGACGCCATGATCAGCATCCCGACGGCGGCTTCCGCCACGTTGAGCGCGATGGCCACGTTCGCGCTGAACAGCACGATCCCCCGCGGGAGGAGGTACTCGTCGATCATCTCGCGGGTAACCAGGAACTTCACGGAGCCCGCGGAGTGCGCGATGATCTTCAGGTCAGGCGCCTGGGTGAACACGGCCTCCGATAGCGCCCGCGAGCCCCAGCCGGTCACCAGCCCGTCGCAGCCCGTGACCCACGCCGCGACCTCATCGGGGTCCAGCTCCGCGCCGGTGTCGTTGACCGTCACCTCGAACTGCTCGCACATCCGCGCGAACGTCTCGTCGCGGAACACGCGCTTCGTGTGTCCGTCCGTCGGCACGTACAACACCTTGGGCTTGCTCATCGGCTGGGCTCCTTTGCCAGGGAACGGCTCGAACCACGAAGACCGCAAAGAAGGCACGAAGACACACAAAGAGGGCCATGCTACTGCGGCCCGACTAGGGCAAAGACCAGCCCTACCGCCGGAAACGCCTGATACCGAGCTTCATGCGAGTGACGTTGAAGTTGAGCAGGAAACCCAAAGGCATGGCCAGGAGCTTCAGGTAGGTCAACAGCTGCGCCTCATGAATGGGCTGCAGCGCCTCCACGGCCTTCACCTCCACGACCAGGCAGTCCTCGACCAGGATGTCCAGGCGCAGGCCATCGTCGAACGTGACCCCGTCATACACGACCGGCAGCGCCACCTGCGTCCTCACCTCGAGCCCCCGCTTGCTCAGCTCATAGGCGAGGCACCTCTCGTAGAGTGACTCCAGCAGCCCTGGGCCGAGGGCTCGGTGCACGGCGATGGCGGCGTCCACCACGGTGGAGGCGGCGCGCTCAACATGCGCGGGCACCTCCCCGTACTCTCGCCGCTGTGCATGTCCCGGTGCGTCCGTGGTCGTTCCGTCCCTTCTGTCGTCGTTCTTCGTGCCTTCTTCGCGGTCTTTGTGGTTAGGTCGTCATCCGTAGACCCGCTTCTCCTGCCACTCGCGCCACGTCGTCTCGTACCACGAGTCATCCTCGGGCAGCGGCCTCACCTCGGCCGGGTACACGTCGAGGCTCCCGTCGTCGTTGACCTTCGTCTCGAGAATCTCCTTGCGCAGCGCCTCGTTCTCGCTGCGGTGCTGAAGCTCCCGGCCGCGCTTCGTCTCGACCCATAGGTCGCCCTCGTCGTCGAGGATGACATACGCGCCCCGGCTACCTCCGCCGCGCTCGATGAGCGCCTGAATGGTCTCGAGGAAGCAGAGCTGCGTCAGGCACAGGTGCTCGTTCTGGATCGCCTTCACAGGCCGTCCGGCCCGTCGGCGCGCACGCCCTTCGCCTTCACCTCCGCCCACTGGCGCCGCGCCTCTTCGACGGCTTGCGCGACGCCCGAGACGCTGCGCACGAAGGCCGCGTGACGGCTCATGCGGGCCTGGATGTCCTTCCGAAGACCGTCCGAATCGACGCCCGAGCGGCTGCTCAGCATCTGCTTGATCTTCGCGAGTTCCCGCTCCACCTGCGGGGCGGCGACGGCGAGGAACTGGCGCGGCTCAAGAGGGCGGCCGGTGTAGACGTTCGCGATGTACGTCGCGGCGCGCAGGCCGCCGACCTGCCCCGCGTTCAGCGCGCTGCCCCCCGGCCGCACGCCGTGGCTGCCGTTCAGCTCGCCGATGGGGAAGAGGTGCCGGATGTTCGACTCCCACCAGAGGTTGCCGACCAGCCCGCCGTTGTTGTGTTGCGCGCAGACCGCGATCTCGAGCGGCTCCCTCAAGTCCACGCCGTGCTCGGCGTACAGGTCGATGCTCGGCTGGTTCATGTGGGCGAGGCGCTCGTACGGCGTCCTCTGCAGCGCGCCCGACCGCTGCAGGTACGTAACCGCCTCGTCCTCCATGTTGTCGAGGCTGAAGGCCTCCAATGGCGTGGCATGAGCGGCCTCGCTCATGGATGCGGTGGCCCCGCCGTCGGACGCCGGGTTCCGCATGAAGTCCATGTACACGCGCCGCCCGGCCTGCCGCTCGTTGTAGACCGCGATGTCTACAAGCGACGAGCCCTGATTCTGCAGCCGCGCGGCGTGGAACGGCCACTGGTAGCCCTTCAGGAAGATGTTCGTCGCTTCGCGGCGCATGGTGTCGTGGTAGTCGTTGAGGAAGTGGCGCGTGTTGCCCGCCTCGTCCACGCTGAAGTACGCCGGCACCACCTGCTGGTACGTGCCCGAGAGATTCCACCGATACCCGATCGAGGCGAGACCGTACTGCGACTCGGAGAGGTTGTTCGCCTTCGCGCCGATCTCCAGCGCCATCCCGTGGTTGCCGATCTGCCCGTGCGGGTAGACGCTCTCCGCGTACAGCTCCCCCGGCCCGCCCGTCGCCATCACGACGTTCTCCGCGCTGAACAGGACCAGCGCCAAGCCGTTGACCCCCCTTCTGGAGGAAGGGGGGTCGGGGGGTAGGACACACGCCAGCGCCCCGATGACGCGCTTCTCGTCGGCCGTCCCCGCGGTCAGGAGCGCGATGACCTCGTGCCCATCGAAGATCGGCGTGCCCTGCCGACGGACGTTGACGAGGGACTTGCCGAACATGAACATCGAGGTCTTCGGCCCGGCGGACGTCGCTCGCTGGCGCGGGTCGTGGTCGGTCTTGTAGCCCACGTACGCCCCGTAGCGGTTCGAGGGGAAGGGCACGCCGTTGCGGACGAGGTGGAAGAACTCCGGCGCGGACCCGAGCGCCTCGCAGTAGGCGATGTCCCCGTGGCACATCCCTCCGCCGGTGAGCGCCTTCGCGAAGTCCAGCGGGCTGTCGGGCGTATCCCCGAAGATGCCGACCTTGTAGTACGTCTGCTTGTCGGAGCCCGAGTTGTTGCTGGTGCCGCCGCCGAGGTTGTCGGTGGCAATGGCGAGGTCCCTCACGCCCATCTCCCACAGGTGCTCGGCGCAGTTCAGCGCCGCCGCCCCGCTCCCGATGATGAGCGTCTGGACCGTGAAGATCGGGACCTCGGTCCCGTCGCTGAGGGTGCAGGTGGTGCGTTGCGGCATAGTGACGGACTCCTGTCTGTTGCGCTACGGCATGAGCACGGCCTTAATCGCTTCCTTGCTCCCCATCACTCGTAGGGCCTCGTCGGCGGCCGCGAGCGGGAAGCGGTGGGTCACCAGCTTCTCGAACCGATTGCGCCCGGTGAGCACGAGGCGGATGGCCTGGTAGAGGTCGGCGGTGTCGCTGACCCAGACGCCCTGGAGGTTCACGTTCTTGCGCGCAATGTGCTCGAAGAGGGCGATCGGCAGCTCGCCGACGGGTGTCGCGATCCCCGGGATCGAGTACGTGCCATACGGCGCGACGAGCGGCAGGTTGTCGGGAATCGAGCGAGGCGTGCCGGTGCAGTCGATCACCGCGTTCGCGCCGACGCCGTGGGTCTTCTCGCGAATGAAGGCGGCGCGCTCGTCGGCGGGCATCTCGTCTACCACCAGCGTGCCCGCCGCGCCGAACTCCATGCAGAGGTGCAGACGGCTGCGGTCCGCAGAGGTGCCCGCGACGTAGACGGCCGCTGCGCCCGACTCGAGGGCCATTGCCAGGCAGAGGATGCCGACCGGCCCTGGCCCGACGACCAACACCGTGTCACCCCGGTTCACGTTGGAGAGCTGCACTGCGTGGGCGGCGGTCGCGCCGGAGCACGTGGCCGCAACCAGCACCGCCGGGTCGATGTCCTCGTCGAGGCGGAGCATGTGGCAGCGCGGGCGCAGGTACAGGTACTCCGCGTAGCAGCCGCTGAAGTGCGGGGGTTCGGAGCAACCGAGCGAGATGCCGTAGGTCTTGCGGTTCGGGCAGAGCGCCGGCTGCTTCCGGATGACGCAGTAGTAGCACTGCCCGCACATGATCCCGCGTTCCCAGACCACCCGGTCGCCCTCGCGCAGCTCGCGCCCGAACACGTCCTCCTTCCTGCCCGCAGTCGCGACGATCGTGCCGATGCCCTCGTGACCGAGGATCATCGGCAGGGGTGTGCGCGGATCGTTGCCGTGCCACATGTGCACATCCGAGCCGCAGACCCCCGCCGCGTCGATGCGACACAGCACCTCGCCGGGCGCGAGGTCGCAGACCTCGAAGCTGCGCTCGACGAGGGGCTGGTTGAACTGCTCCAGGACCATCGCTTTGCCGGTCACGGTCTATCTCCCCCGTCGTGTAGGGGCGCGATTCATCGCGCCCGATCATGTAGGGGCGCCATTCATGGCGCCCGCCCACGCTTCCCGTACACGCTCCTAGAGTATGAAGCGCCGGATCACATCCGCCACGCAGTCGTCCTCGCACGTCGGCCCGATGTAGTCGGCCACCGCCTGCAGCTCCTCGACGCCATCTCCCACGGCGACACCCAGGCCCGCATACTCGATCATGCAGATGTCGGGGTGGGAGTCTCCGATGGCCACGATCTCCTCGCGCGGCACCCCAAGGCGCTCGGCCAGGCGAGCCAAGGCGGCGCCCTTGGTGCCGCCTGGCGCCGACAGCTCGAGCACCCAGCTGTCGAGCACCTTGCTCGTCGCCACGCGCGGCGGCGCCACGCCGGGCGGATCGCCGAGCCGCTGCTGCAGTTGGCGCACGTCCTCTTCCGCCCCCCAGAACAGGAACGCCACCATCGGCCGTTCCAGGATGTCCTCCAGGCCATCCACCCACACCGCGCGGTCGCGATTGGCCTGCGCCCAGCGGTGCAGGGCCGCGTTGGGCCGCGCCAGGCGCACCAGGTCCCCCTGTCGGGGATCCTCGAAGCCCGATACCCCGAGGTCGCAATCGCCCGCGAGCTGCAGACAGTGTTCCACGGCCTCGCGCTCGAGCAGCAGCACCTCACCCGGCGGCTGCCGGAGCGTGGAGAAGATCGCCGCCCCGTTGAACAGGATGTGCGGCCCGTCCGCCAGGCCGAGTTCCTCCGCGACGGGGAGCGTGGTGTACCGCCCGCGCCCCGTGCAGAACACCACGCGGCAGCCCGCGGCCTGCGCGAGCGCCAGCGCCTCCCGGTTCGCGGGCGACACTCCGGCCAGGCCGCGGACGAGCGTATGGTCGAGGTCGATTGCCAGCAGACGGTACCTCATGCGGGGCGGGCTATTCGCGATGGAAGCACAGGAGGCCTCCCAGGAATCTGTGCCGCGAGCGAGGACTTCCGGTGCGTCGCGCGTTTCTTGGGACGAGCGGAAGCCGCAGCCCTCGTGGCAGCTTCCGTGCGGCGTGCTTCGTGGCAGAGCTCGGCCTCGCATCCCACCCGTCAACGGAGGAAGGGGGCCGTATGGTGGGGGAACGCGGACACGGCCTCGTGAAGCCCCGCAGTCGTCTCGGCGCGTACAGTCTACTCCTCGGCCTCGTGACGCTCCACCTCTTGTGCGCGTCGGCGCACGCCCAGCTCTCCGGCAACACGTCTCTCGGCTTCGGGGGCGTCGCTGTCGCCGGCTGGTGGAACCCTCTGACACTCACGGTCACCAACGAGGGCTCGGCCTTCAGCGGCACCGTGCGGGCGCAGGTCCCCGGCTGGTCGTCTCCCGATGATCCCTGGTCGCGCGGAGACGTGTACACGTTTCCGGCCGAGTTCCCTCAGGGAACGACGACCGTGCGTCTGGTCGTGCAACTCCTCGAGAGCCCCTACGGTGTGCGCGTCCAGGTTCTGCGGGGGAAGGAAGTGGTGTTCGAGCAGGTGACCAATCCGGGTTGGGGGCCGCGCCGCGACGGCTTGACGCTCGTGTTCGTGACACCCTCCCAGAAGCAGGCGGAGAGTGAGAAGGACCGTCCCTTCTCCGCCCTGCCCCGGACGGATATGCACCTCCTGACCCCGAGCGAGGCGCCCACGGATGCCCGCGCCTACGACGCGGCGGCTGCCATCGTCCTGGGGGACATCGACGTGGGGCAACTGCCGCCGGCTGCCTGGGGCGCGATCCGGCGCTGGACGGCCACGGGCGGACTGCTCGTGTTGACTGCGCCCTTCCTCGCCCGCAATGCGGCGTCGCCGGAGGTGGCTCGCTTCGCCGGGGCAACCGTCGTGGGACGCCGCCCGGCAGACGGGTTGGGCGACGCGCTCGGGCTGTTCTCCCGCAAGCCGATCGCCGGCGCCCTCACGCAGATCGTGGAGGTGCGCGTGCCGGCGTCGGAGGTGCTGGCCTCCGCGGGTGGGCATGTCCTGGCCTTCGAGCACCCCGTCGGGATGGGCGCCGTCCGGGGCCTCACCGTAGACCCGGCGTGGAGCGAAGTTCCGGACTGGCCGAGCCGCACGAGACTCCGGGAGGGGTTCTGGGCGAAGGCGCTCCGCGGGAGCCGCACCGGACCGGCGTCCCGCCAGTCAATCCCGTGGTCGATGGTGCCGGCCCACAGCCGGCTTCCGAACACCGGGTTGCCGTTGTTCATCGTGCTCCTCGCCTTCGTGATCGTGGCCGGGCCGCTCAACTGCGCCGTCGTGGGCGTCATGCGCAAGAAGGAGTTGGTGGTCGTCACGACCCCCGCCATCGTCCTGGTCTTCGTGCTGGGGCTGATGGTCGCGGCCGTCGTCGTGCACTCGCCGTTCCCGATCCTCGTGCACCAGACCGCGAACGTCACGTCCATCGGCACCGAGGGCGTCGCCTCTCTGGGTGCTTTCGGCGTCTTCTCGCCTGGCACGCGGACGTATGACCTCCAGTTCGGCCGCCCTCAGCCGGCGTTCCGCGAGTTCACGCCGTACAACGGCGGCCTCGGGCAGGGCGGCTGGCCCTCGACGGTCGTCTCCGTCGGCGAGCCGGCCTCGCTGTCGAACGTGCGGGTCGAGCGCTGGTCCATGCGGGCGTTCGAGGAGACGGCCTTCGAGCCGCAGGGCACGGTAGAGGGAGAGCTGTCCATCGGCGCGGATGGATTGACCGGGACGGTCGCCAACCGCCTGCCCTTCGCGCTGCGGGACTGCTACTTGATCCACAAGTGGAACCATGTCGCGGTCGGCGACGTCGCGGCGGGCGAGACCAAGGCCCTGACGCTGAAGCTCGGCCCCCGGCCCTCTCGGAGTACCAGCTCTCGCGCATCTACAATCTCACGGGTCCGGGCAGCTGGCTGGACGAGGCCCTCTGGCCGCTACGTCCCGAGAGCACTCGTTGGGAGCAGGCTGAGGAGACCATCTGGAGCCTGACGCGCAGGGCCTCGGGGCCCTTCCTGCTGGGCTGGGGGGAGACGCTGGTGCAGCCGCCGGGACTCCGGGGCCGCCACGCGGTCAGGGGCGCGCACCTGTACCTGGCGCCGCTGAGGACGACCATCCGCGGACCGGACCTCGTCGTGCCCGTCGGCGGCGCGTTCGACACGACGAGCCACCGGCGCACCGCGTGGCTGGCTGCGTACGCCTCAAACGAACAGGGCGGAGGGATGCCCGGACCGCCCGGCGCTGGCCCGCCCGACGACGAACCAAGCAGCTCGCGTGAGCTGTTGCTGGCGATCGAGGGTGCCCGACCTCAGCACCAACGCCTCGTCATCCAAGGACAACTGCCCCCACGCGGAGGAGGGCCGGAGGCGGAGCCCACCGCGATCAGCGTGTACGACTGGCAACGCCACCGGTGGAAAGCACTGACCTGGAAGGCCGACCCCACGTTCGCTCTGGAGGTTCCCGAGCCAGGCCGGTTCATCCTGTGGCCGCCCGGCCTTGTCCGAGTGGCGCCGGGGGTCCAGGAACCCTCTACCGGCCGGACGGCTGCCGTCGGTTACGGCCTCGCGTGGGCCGATGTCGAGTACGCGGGGAGAGGAGGCGGGCGATGATCCGGGTCGAGAACGTCACGATCACCTACGACGAACTCGTCGCCGTCCGCGACCTGAGCCTGGAAGTGGGGAAGGGGTCGATCTTCGGGCTGGTCGGGCCGAACGGCGCCGGGAAGACGTCCCTGATCCGCGCACTGGCAGGCCTGCTGGCGCCTGCCGGCGGACGATGCCTGATCGACGGCGTGGATGTTGGAGAGGACCCGGCCGCCGTGCACCGGCTGATCGGGTACATGCCCGACTTCTACGGCGTCTACGATCACCTCCTGGTCCGCGAGTACGTGCGCTTCTTCGGCGAGACGTATGGCCTGACGGACGGCCGACTCCGCGCGCGCACGGATGAGGTCCTCGCGCTCACGCGTCTGACCGAGAAGGCCGACACTGCCGTCGGCGGCCTGAGCCGCGGCATGAAGCAGCGGCTCTGCTTCGCGCGCTGCCTCGTTCACGAGCCGAAGGTGCTCCTGCTGGATGAGCCGGCCTCGGGAATCGACCCGGGCGGCCGCTACGAGCTGCGCAAGCTGATTGCCCACCTGGGGGCGACGGGGACCACGGTGTTCGTGTCGTCCCACATCCTGCCGGAGCTGGCGGATGTGTGCGACTCGGTCGGCATCATGGAGCGCGGCGAGCTGCGGGCGTGCGGCTCGGTGGAGGAGATCGCCGCCTTGGCCGGGGCCGCGCGTGTTGCGACGATCACGGTGCTCGACGGTCAGGCTGAGCGCGCCCGGGAGCTGCTCGCGGGCTTCGAGCCGGTGGGCGAGGTCACGGTCCGCGACGACGCCCTCGAAGTGCGCCTGACCGACAGCAACGACGCCTTCGCCGACATGCTGGCCCTTCTCGTGGGCCAGGGCATTCGCATCGGTGGCGTGACCGAGCAGAAGAGCGATCTGGAGCAGTTGTACCTGAAGCTCACTCGTGGGGAGTTGGCGTAGTGCGTATGGCGCGTGTCGTTGTAGGGGCGGACACGTGGGTCCGCCCCTACAACGGCAAGGGGGCTCCCATGGCACACATTCTCAGCCGGCCTCTGATCACGAAGGAACTGCGCCAGACGCTGCGCGGCCCGGCGGCGCTGGTCCTGCAGAACCTGCTGCTCACCGTGGCCGCCGTCACCGCCGTCGTCGCCTGCCTCGGCGGCGGGAGTGGCGAGACCCCCACCTGGCAGATCGGTGCCCGGACATTCTGGATTCTCATGTCCATACAGGCCGTGATGGCGGTCTTGCTCGGCGCGGCGCTGACGGCTCCGGGCGTGTCCTCCGAGCACGAGCAGAAGACGATCGACATCCTGCGGAGCACGCCCCTGGCGAGTCGCCAGATCGCGTGGAGCAAGTTCACCGGCGCCCTGCTCACCGGCTGCGCGGTCCTCGGCGTCTCGCTGCCGGTTGCGGTCGGCCTCTTCTTCCTGGGAGGCGTCTCGACGACCGCCCTGGTCTGCGCCTACATTCTCCTCTTCGGGGCGCTCGTGTGGGGCGCGATGCTCGGACTCTACTGCTCGGCCCTCACCCGCCACACCGCTGCGGCAGTTCCGGTGGCGATCATCGGCGCACTCGTCGTGGCCGTCGTGACGGCTCCGTTCGCGCAGGGACCGTCGGCCCTCGCCGCGCTCACGCCTCTCGGAACGCTGTTGCGGATGCTCGAGGGTGGAGACGTGAGGCTCTTTGGTGCTGCGATCCCCGTGTGGGCCGCCGGGCTGCTGGCGTGGTGCGTTGCCGCGGCGACGCTGGCCGAAGCGAGCGTTCAGCTCCTCACGGAGGAGCACCGCCGCCGCCTCTGGGGCACGCGTTGGCGGTTCGGGATTCTCTTCCTGCTGGTCGCACTGGCCGCCGTCGGCTCCCTCGACCTCCTCCGCCGCGTCGGCTACCCCTATGGCCCGCTGATCTACCCGCCGACGCCGCAGCAGGTGGCCGAGACGCAGGGCGAGCTCCTCGGCATGTACACAACCGCCTTCGGTGTCGCGCTGGCCTACGTGCTGACTCCGCTCTTCTGCGCGGGCGCGCGCGGGCCGCTGGATGGGAGCAAGCCTCGCAAGGGATACGGGCTGCTCGAGCGCCTCTTCGGCTACTCCATGGCGGCCGGCCTGCGCTATGTGCTCCTGCTGACCGTCGTCGCCTGGGCCATGAGCCAAGTCGGCCTGCTGGTCTGGGGGAACGGCCTGTTCGATCGTTGGTGTGGTACGCTGACCCTCGCGTTCGTGCCGATCGTCGCCGCCGTGTGGGGCTTCGGCAAGCTGGCCGAGCTGATCGGCCTCATTCCCTGGCCGCGCTCGGATGTGGGCCGCAAGCTCTTCGTCTTCGTGCTGATCGCGCTGCTGATGGCCGGTTGGGCCATCCCCGCGATGATGCTCAGCTGGGGTCATCCCGAGCCGTCGGCCGCTTCGGAAGTGATGATGGCCTGCACCATGCCGGCGGGCGTCGTCGCCGCCTTCCCCTCGCCGGCGAAGGTGTGGGCTTCGGCGGCGATGGACCGTCTCGCGGCTGCACTCCCCCTTCCCATCTTCGCCGCGCTCGTCCACGTGGCCGGCGGCCTCCTCTGTCTCGGGCTGACCGCCCTCCTCCGTAGCCGGCGCACCCGCAAGGCCGCCGCCCATCGGAGTGAAGGGTAGAGCCCGACCGGCACGCGCGTCACCCCTCAGTGGCTGTGCGTTCTTCGACGGAACACTCGCACCGGGAGGAGGCCTCTCCGCGCCCCGCCTCAGGGCCCGGGAGGCGCAAGAGGCCATCCCGCCGAACGGGCCCCAACATCCAAGGCCCGGGGCCGCGTAGACGCTGGAGAGGGCATTGGCCGCGCCGCCCTGTTGAGGAGATACAGACGACATGGCCACAATGGCCGCTTGCCCACGGTCCGCCATCGGTGTCCCGGTCGCCGTCCTGCTTGCTGTCGCCGCGGCCTCGGCTGACGACCCGGCCCCCTGGATGCAGTTGTGGGGAAAGCCGGAGATCGAGTCGGGGCAGGTCCTCGTCGAGCGGGACGCCGACGTGTGGGCCACCGGCCCCGCCTCAATGCGGCTTGACATGAGCGCCGAGCCGACGAAGGGTGCTCTATCGCGAGGCCTCGCCTTACTCGCCCACGAGGTGAAGGTCGCGGTTCGGGCCCGGCGGGGCGAGGGGATGGACGTGCTCGCGGTTGCCGTGACCCTTGTCGGCGAAGGCGGGGGTTCCTATCCCGTGCTGACCGTGACGCGCACGGGTGAGTGGCAGGCGGCCGAGACGTCCGTGCCCGTCCCGCCGGGCGTCGGCATGGCGTTCCTGAGCGTGTCTTTCACGGGGCGGGGGAAGGCGTGGCTGGATGACCTCCGGCTCGAGGGCGTGCTCGACGTGGCGCAGACGGGCAAGCTGAACGTCTTCGGGATGCCGTTCGGGTATGCCTACGGGTCCTTCGACAAGCACGCGACGGTCGCCGACGGCGTGGCGCACATCGAGGCTGCCGACGGGCGTGGCGGCGCGGGCTACGTGTACGCGGCCGACCTGTCGGCCTTCGCCGACCAGTGTCCAACGCTTGCGGTGAAGCTCGGACCGGGGAACCGGGCCAGGCGCCTGCGCCTGATCCTCGATGACGTGGACGGAGACAAGCGCCAGTTCGAGTACGACCTCAGCGGCACGTCGGCCGAGGAGTTCGCATCGCTGGTGCCGGTGAGCGGCTGGGCGGTGTCCCCGACGGCGGCTGCTGAGCCGAACACGGCCTTCGATCCGGGCCGCTTGACCGGCCACCATCTTCAGGGCGCGTGGACGGGGGAGCCGGTGGACGTGTACGTCCGGGAGATCGCCTTCGCGAGGCCCACTGCTGAGTTGCTCGTCCAGCGGGAAGCGGCCGTCGCGGAGCTGCGCCGCCAGGTCGCCGAGGAGGCGGAGCGGCAGCGCCAGGAGGCGGCGAAGCGAGAGCAGATGCTGACCGAGGGCGCGCCGCATCCGCCAGACGGGCCGGAGGTCCAACGCGTCGCCCCCGTCGCCCCCGACGTCCTTGCGCTCACCGTGCAGGAGCGCTGGGTGACTCCCGGCGGCCAGCGCCCGTACGAGCCCCGCGAGGGGGACGAGGTCCGCGAGGCAGACGGGGATCAGCGGGAACTCGCCTGGGACGGCGGCGTGCCGGCGCTCGTCTCGACGCGCACCGTCTGGCGGAGCGCCGACCCCGGTGGGCCCAAGGAGAAGCTGGGCGTCCTCGTCGCCGAGGGCACGGTGGTCCGCTTCGACTCGACGCTCCACGGCGTTCCGGTAACCGCCGACACGCTCGCCGAGCCGCGGGCTTACCGCCTGCAATCGCCCGACGACGCCGCGTATGCCGCCCCGGTGAACCCGGAGGCCGTCTACCGCAAGAGCAAGCCCCTCGAGCGCGCCGACAACGGGCAGTCGCCCGTGCGCCACGTGATATTCCTGAAGCTGGCCCGCCCGCTGCAGGAGGGGGCACGCTACACGCTCTCGCTGTGGGGGCTGAACGCGCGACAGGCGGACCTCCAGTACACACACGAGCCGCGCCGGGTGCGTAGCGACGCGATCCACGTCACCCAGATCGGGTACCGGCCCGGCGACCCCTTCAAGCGGGCCTACCTCTCCACATGGCTGGGCACGGGCGGGCGCCTCTCCTATGCCGTGGACCGCTTCGAGCTGCTCGACGCGGACAGCGGGCGGACCGCATACACGGGCCAGGTGAAGCTCGGGATGCCCGCCGATCGGGCCGAGATGCTGCAGCCCGAAGCCAACCACACGGGAACCGACTGCTACTACCTCGACTTCCACGACTTCCGCCGGCCCGGCGCGTACCGGGTCTACGTGCCGGGGATCGGCGTCAGCTACCCCTTCAGGATTGCGGACGACGTGTGGCTCGCCGCCTTCCGCGTGTCCCTACACGGCCTCCTGTGCCATCGCAGCGGAATCGCCCTCGGGCCGCCCGTCACTGACTACGTCCGCCCGCGGCCCTTCCATCCCGAGGACGGCGTCAAGGTCTTGCGGCTTGACGTCACCATGCTCGACGGCGAGTCGGACGCGGTGAACCGGGCGCTGCGCCGCCTGTTGGGCCCGGCGCTGAACGCCTCGGTCCTGGCGACGAACCCGAACGCATGGGGCGGCTACATGGACGCCGGAGACTGGGACCGGCGGTCCGTGCACCTGCGCGTCAGCTACCTCCAGCTCGAGCTCTGCGCGATGTTCCCCGAGTTCTTCGCGGGAGTGAAGCTCGCGCTCCCCGAAGGCGAGGCGGGCAACCGGCCTCCCGACCTTCTGGACGAGGCCCTCTGGAATATCGACTTCTACCGGCGGCTTCAGGAGCCTGACGGTGGGGTCGGTGGTGGCGTGGAATCCACGGCCCATCCGCGGCCGGGGGAGGCAAGCTGGCAAGAGAGCCTCCTCATCGGGGCCTTTGCCCCCGATCCCAAGAGCAGCTACCTGTATGCCGCGACCGCCGCGAAGGCGGCCGGCGTCCTGGCTCGGCACGACAAAGGCCTTGCCGAGGAGTACCGAGCGAGCGCCGAAGCCGCCTGGCGCTGGGCCGAGGCGAACGGTGGGAGGGTGGTCGAGGAAGTGCGCGGTCGCGGCGGCCGCGTGGAGGGGAGCGTCCAGGAATTCCTCTCGCCCGAGCGCGCCCTCGCAGCGGTCGAGCTCTACCGCTTGACCTCCGACGCGGCGTACAACGCAGCCTTCCGGCAATCCTCAGCCCTTCTGAGCGGCGGCGACCCCGGCCGTCAGTTGGATGCTACCTTCGCCTACGCGAGCCTCGCCGATCAGCTCGCTGACGCAGACCTGAAGGGCAAAGCCCTGGATTGGCTCACCGCGCAGGGGGAGCAGGCGCTGCTTGTGAGCAGCCGGAACTCATTCAACATCGCGCCCCGCGTTCAGCAACTCCCGATGATAGGCTTCGTCGGCTACTTCACGACCCCGGAGACGGCCATCGGCCCCCTGCTCCCCCGGCTCCACTACCTGACCGGCGAGGGGAAGTGGCTCGCGGGCGCACTCGCCGCCACCCAGTATTCGGCGGGCGCCAACCCTGTGAACGTGACGATGACCACCGGCCTCGGCCACGACTACCCCCGCGCCCCGTTGCACGTCGACAGCCTGCGCCTGGGCGTCCCCGCGCCTGCCGGCATCACGATCTACGGCCCTCACGACCCCACGCGTATCCCCGACTGGGTGCGGACTTGGATCGTCGGCCCCTCGATGGCGCCCCCGGCCGACCAGTGGCCCGCCGCCGAGTTCCACGTCGATGTCTCTGGCTGGCCCGAGATGAGTGAGTACACTGTGCACCAGTCGCTCGGGCCAACCGGCTACCACTGGGGCTATCTCGCAGCCCGCGCCGCCGGCGGCTGATCTAGTCGCCGGGCTCCGCAACGGTGCCCCTTGACGGAAACCGCCGCGCCCGCTAAGGTCTGCGGACACGCGGCGTCGCTGCGTGGGCTACGATGGAGGCAGAGCGGTGAGAGGAACGCTTGTCGAGAAGATCATCCGCGAGCATCTGGTCGAGGGCACGCTCGAGCCCGGTTCCGAGATCGCGATCCGGGTCGATCAGACGCTGACGCAAGACGCCACGGGCACGATGGCCTACCTGCAGTTCGAGGCCATCGGGCTGGACCGCGTGAAGACCGAGCTGTCGGTCAGCTACATCGACCACAACACGCTGCAGGTCGGCTTCGAGAACGCGGACGACCACCTGTACCTGGCCGGCGTGGCGCGCAAGCACGGCATCCATCTGAGCCGCGCGGGCAACGGCATCTGCCACCAGGTGCACCTCGAACGATTCGCGCGGCCCGGGAGGACGCTCGTCGGCTCAGACAGCCACACACCCACCGCCGGCGGCGTCGGCTCGCTGGCGATTGGCGTCGGCGGGCTGGATGTCGCGGCAGCCATGGCGGGCAGCCCGCTGTATCTGACGGCGCCCAGGGTCCGCCGCGTGGAGCTGGTGGGCGAGTTGCCCCCGTGGGTGGCGGCCAAGGACGTCATCCTGGAGTTGCTCCGGCGCCTGACGGTGAGCGGCGGCGTGGGTTGGGCGATGGAGTACGGCGGGCCGGGAGTCGCGACGCTCACCGTGCCGCAGCGGGCGACGATCGCGAACATGGGCGCGGAGCTCGGCGCGACCACGTCGATCTTCCCCAGTGACGAGCGCACCCGGGAGTGGCTCCGCGCGCAGGACCGGGAAGAACAGTGGATTGCGCTTGAGGCGGACCAGGATGCCGAGTACGAGGACCGTATCGTCCTCGATCTGGGCCAAGTGGAGCCGCTCGTCGCGCAGCCTCACATGCCCGACCGCGTCGTGCCGGTGCGAGAGATCGCCGGCATCGACATCGATCAGGTCGCCATCGGAAGCTGCACGAACTCGTCGTATGTGGACCTGATGACCGCGGCGGCGATGGTGCGGGGCAAGACCATCCCGCCGGGCGTCAGCTTCGTCGTTGCGCCCGGGTCGCGCCAGGTCCTGGCCGCCATCACACGCAACGGTGGCCTCGCCGACCTCATCGACGCCGGCGCGCGCATCCTGGAGACGGCTTGCGGGCCCTGCCTGGGCGTCGGCCAGGCGCCGCGCTCGGGTGCCGTGACAGTGCGGAGCTTCAACCGGAACTTCGAGGGCCGCTCAGGCACGCTCGACGCCGGCGTGTATCTCGCGAGTGTCGAGACGTGCGTGGCCTCCGCCCTCATCGGGAAGCTCACCGATCCCCGCGATCTGGGCACTCCGCCGAGCATCGCCCTGCCGAACGCATTCCGCGTCGATGACTCCATGATCGTGCCTGCGGCTCATCCCGCAAAGCGGGACCGCGCCGTTGAGATCATCCGGGGACCGAACATCAAGCCGCTGCCGCTGGCTGAGCCCCCGGCCGACGAGATGGACGTCGAGGTCCTGATCGCACTCGGCGACAACATCACGACCGACGACATCCTGCCCGCCGGCGCCAAGCTCCTACCTCTGAGGTCGAACGTGCCCGCCTATGCCGAGCACGTCTTCGGCCGGATCGACCCGAGCTTCCCCGCGCGGGCGCAGGCGGCAGGCGCGGGCTGCATCGTAGGCGGCGCGAACTACGGCCAGGGCTCCAGCCGCGAGCACGCGGCCATCGTGCCCATGTACCTGGGTGTGCGGGCTGTGCTTGCCGAGTCGTTCGCCCGCATCCACCGCTCGAACCTAATCAACTTCGGCATCCTGCCGCTGGTCGCGGAGCCGGAGGCGCTCAAGACGTTGCCTCAAGGCACGAAGCTGCACCTGAGCGGCGTCCACGCCGCGATCGACGCACCCGGCGGAGGCGACGTGCGGGTGACGACGGAGGCGGGCGAGGCGCTCACCGCCCGCCTGTCTCTGACTGCCCGCGAGGCCAAGGTCCTGCGGGCGGGAGGGCTGCTGAACTCACTGAGAGAAAGATAGGCGTCATGTCACAGAATACGTTCCTGATCTTCCTGTTCCCGTGCGTCATTATCGGGCTGGCGGGCGGGATGTGGGGCGGCCTGTGGATCGGCGGGCACCTCCCGAACTCGATGGATGAGGTCGTCCGCGGCGTCGCGACGCTACTCATCGCGTTCCTGTGCTGCGCGGGCGGGATCGCGACCATGTATGGGCTGGCCTACCAGATCGACAAGTTCATCCGCCGCCGCAAGAAGGCGGACCGGGACGAGCGCAAGACCTTCGAGAAGCCGCGGACCGCGAAGAAGCGGCGCAAGAAACGGTGACGGAGGAGACTCCTCATGAACCGCCCAGAGCTTGAGGCCGTGGCCGCCACCGCGCGCGAGTTCCTCGACCGCGAGGACGCGCACCGGGAGGGAGCTTTGGAGTTCTCGCGGCAGGTCATTCGCACGGCGGCCACGATCATCAAGCACGCGCACCGGAGCGAGTACGACGAGGCGCACAACTTGCTGGCGGAGATGGGCGAGGCGGTCCGCGAGATGAACGAGCGCATGCAGGCGTCGCCCTCGCTGTGGTTCGCAGGCTTCGTTACCGACGCCCTCAAGGAGTACGCCGAGGCGCACCAGACCTTGCGCATCCTCCAGGGCGAGCGTCTGCCGACGCCCGAGGAGATCGGCGTCTCACCTGCGACATACCTCAACGGACTGGCGGAGGCAATCGGAGAAATGCGCCGCCACGTGCTGGACCTGATCCGCATCGGCGAGCCCGAGCGCGCCGGGGCGGTCCTCGACGAGATGGATGAGATGTACGCCCTCCTGATGACCTTCGATTACCCCGAGGCCGTCAGCCTCGGCCTCCGCCGCCGCACCGACGCCGCCCGCGGCCTCGTCGAGCGCACCCGCGGCGACGTCACCAACGCCCTCCAGCAATCCCGCCTCGAAGCCAAGATGGCCCAGTTCCAGGCGCGGATCAGCGAAGGGTAGACCGCGCTGCGTCGCGGCGGTTCGCGTGGGGGGTCGCCGGCCAAGGGAGCGACGACGCCGCTCCGGCAGGGGGGAGTCGGTCCTATGGAGTGCATCCGGCCCTGGTTGATGGCTACGCCAGGGGGGAGGTGTAGGAACACATGCCGAAGCCCAAGACGCCGCCGGAGAGACCACGGCTGACGTGCAGCCGGGAAGATGCGCAGCAGAAGCTGACGGCCCGGATCGAGTGCGGGCAGGAGATCGCGAGCCGGGCAGAAGCTATACGCAGCAATGCGGACTTGGATGCTGTGGAGGCCGAACGCCGGACATGGAATGAGTACAACTACGACCTACTCCGAGAGCTATACACGACCGACGAAGTGTACCGGGTTTACGCGGGAGTCGGCTTCGGGGGGGTCGCTGTCAGCGGGATCCCGTCCGTGGCGGCCGAGGCTGCCCTACTGGTGCGTGGGCTTCGCGAGAACATCCGGGAACTGGAGTCCATCAGGAGCAGACTGGACCTCGTCCCAGAGGTGGCCCAGAGCGTGCCAACCGCCAGCGCAGCAACCACGGCTCCCTCGACGGGGGTCTTCATCGTCCATGGTCACGACCGAACGGCAGCTCTGGAGCTGAAGGAGCTGATCGGCGAGCGCTTCGGTTCGCTGACGCCTGTGCTCCTGGATCGGGAAGCACATCAGGGGAGGACCTTGATCGAGAAGCTCGAGCAGGTCGGTGGCGGATGCGGGTACGCCTTCGCGATCTGGACGCCAGACGATAGCGTGGAGACGGCGGACGCCAGTTACAGGCAGATGCGGCCCAACGTGCTGTTCGAGGTCGGTTGGTTCTATGGCAAACTCGGACGAAGCCGCACCTGCGTGCTCTATAGGAGGGGGACGGCTGTACCCACTGACCTACTGGGCATCGGGTGGCATGAGTTCGGGACCTCCGTGCGGGACAGGTACCTGGAGATCGAGGCGGAGATCAAGGCTGCGTATGGACACAACCTGACGTGAGTACTCGTCCCGGCAGGCACGTCGGGTTTGACCTCCCTCTCCACTGGGTTGGGCCTGACGGGCCCGGCCAATGACGAGGCTGTCTAGGCACCGCGGCGCGTCGCTGATGGAGTGCTTGGCTCCTTAGGTGGTGACGCAACGATGACCGACAAACCGAAGCTGCTTCGGGACTTCCTCTACCTGGACATGGAGCGGGTCCGCTCATTCATAGCCCAGCTCCTGGAGGGAGTGCCAGAAACGCTTCACAAGGGAAGCGGAGCTGATGTGTCGGTCGAGGGCGGCATAGAGGGCTCCCTGCCGTTTCTCCTCAAGGGGAAGGCGGGGGCAGACTACCGGTACTTCAGGAGCCAGGACGAGACGAGGAGCCTGCATCACCACGCCTACACGCTGTTCGAGAAGCACCTGGCCGAGTCGGACCGGCTACGGTTTGTGGACGCCGCGTTGCCGACAAGGCGTGGTCGCCGACCGTGCTCAGAGACGGTGAGGTGGTGCGGGTGTGTGGGGACGTTCGGATCATCGACTACAAGCTCATCGTGGATACCGCGCGGGAACTGCCGAAGTTCATCGACGTGATCAACCAACTCGTCAAGGCCGCAAGCCAAGGCCCGAGCGAAGGTGGCAAAGGCAAACAGCAGCAACACGCGAAGCTCGACCTGGGTGGGTTCGGACCGAAGCAGGTCGATGCGATGGCCCAGTTCATCGAGCGGAGCTTCAGTGACACCGTGCGGGTCAAGGTTCGGCCGTCCCCGGACACCCCGCAGAACACGTTCGCGGGCGTGGCTCTCAGAGCGAACTTCCAGGACGGCCTCTGGGCGGTTCAGCAGAGCCACGGCCTTGATCTGGGCGGCGCCTGGACTGTGGTCGGTCAGGTGAACGTCGCCCGGCCGGAGCCCAGCGAGGAGGGGTTCGCCGCCTTCACCACGGGCAACGAGATGGAGGACCGGTTGGAGCAGCTTGTGTTCGCCATAGACGCGATCCGTCGAATGACGAGTGGGGTCAAGTACCCCTGCATGTCCATGAACCTGATCAGCATCTACCGCGAGTGCTGAGGGCGTCGTTGGGCACTGCGGCCCGGAAGGGCGTCCTGTGCCTGATCCCGGCAAGTACATCCGGTGTGGATTCCCTGTCCACGAGGTGCACCGTCTCGCGGTGAACGGGGCCAACGCGGTCATCGCTCACGATGCCATCACGACCGAACTCGATGGTGTCTGCAGTCACTGGGGAATACGCCTGCTACAAACGAGAGGCTTACACAGATTCAGGGGCCGTTGCCGTCTTCGTCGTTCTTCTGGTCCTCGAATCTCTTCCCGTTTTCGTTGCCTTACGGCCACCCCGCCGGGAACAGCGCCGGGACCCTCCACTCGTATCGGAACTCCGGTACCATCAGCCGCTGTTCGGTGCGTGTGACACCGTCCGGGCAGACGCCCGTGAACAGGTGCCGTCCCGGTTCGAGGCTCCGCTCGATGGACTCGCCCGGCTGGATGACTGCCTCCTCGCCGCGATCGATGGTCACGCGGAGCGGGTCGGCGTAGCCGTTGGTGACCTTCGCCACGGGCTGGGTGAGCGTGGCATCGCGGACCAGGGTCGCCGAGCCGAAGTAGGGGTCGGCAGGGGCGGCTTCGGCGTCCATCAGCGTCGGGTCGAACTCCCAGTTGAGATCGAAGAAGCCGGCACACAGGTGGGGGTAAGTGTCGTCGTAGCCGTTCTTCTCGCCCGCGCGGAAGATGAAGTAGTCGGGCAGCAGGTCGTGCTTGTGGTTGATCCCCAGGTTGGTGCCCGGGTCTTCGCCGGCGTAGATGAGAACGTAACGCTCAGGGTTCTTCGGATTCGGGTAGCAGAGGGCCAGCCCGAGGTCGGGGCCGGTGTAGGTGTGACCGCCGAGAGTGTAGCCATCCTCCGCGATCTTCACAGGCAGCCGGTCGGCGATGTCCGCGATGACCTGGTTCGTCTCCGGCGTGCCGAACAGCACGAGGTTGCGCTCGGCGATGGTCTTCTCATCGACGTCAGTGTCGAGCATGACAGGCGGGATGCCGTCCGCGAAGGCGTCCCACTCCGCGCACCACTTGGTCGCGCGGTCCGTCAGTTCCTGCGTCTGGTCCTGTGAGCCCGCGGTGCCCGGCACGACGACGAACGGCCCGTTGAGCACATCCTCCAGCGGCCCGCACAGGCCCTTCCGCTTGCGGATCGCGCCCGGCTTCTCCGGGGTGAGCGGCTCGGCGAGCTTCACCGTAATCGCCTCGCCCTTGGGCACCCCGCTGAACACCTCCTTGCCGCCGCACACGACCGTGACCGGCTGGCCGACGTCCAGCAGCTCCTTCGAGAGCGACAGCCGCACCTGCGCCACGTTCTGGCTCGTCAGACTGATCCGGTTGCCCTCGACGGTCGCCTCGATCTGGCCCGGTTGGCTCCACCGCTGGTACTCGAGAATCCGGAGCCAGAACGCGGTGTCGTAGCGGTACGTGTAGCTCTTCAGGCGCACGTGCTTCGGCCAGCGATCGAGCTTGTGCTGAACGAGCCACGGGAAGGCCTTCTGGAAGCACAGCTCGTGCTGGTAGATGAAGTGGTCCGCGTCCTTGTGCTCGTAGTACTCGATCGGCGTCCCCAGCCGGTCCATCTCCCAGCGCATCATATGCGACTGCTCGATGGGGATCAGGCGGTCGAACTCCCCGTGTTGCAGGAAGCAGCGCTGCCCGACGGCATTGGGCGCGAGGTCGATGGGGTTATCCCACTCGCCGAGGAACTGCTTGCACTTCGGCGCGGTGAGGTGCGGCCACGGCCACCACACGAACATGTCCGTCTGCCCGCACATCGGCGCGCACGCCGCGAACATGCCGGGGTAGCGCAGCGCGATGGTCCACGTCCCGTAGCCGCCCATCGACGGCCCGCACAGGTAGATTCGGTCCGGATCGACCGAGTAGAACCGCTTCGTCTCCTCGATGGCGGCCAGGACATCGACCTCGCCCACGCCCTGGAAGTCCGTGTTCCGGCGCCCGTACGGCGTCAAGAGCAGGGCCCCCGCGTCCGCCGCGATCCGCTCGTGCTCCTCGTACAGCACCCACGGGTCGATGATGCTGGTGTAAGGCACGTAGCCGTGGAGGAAGACGATCAACGGCCAACGCTGCTTCGGCTGATAGTCCTCGGGGACGTAGACGAAGTACGGTTGCGCCGTATCGTCGTTCTGAGCGAAGTAGGCGCGTTCGAGATGGCCCGTCTCGCCCTCAAACGCCACCTTGCCGGCGTCGTGGCGGTCCAGGGCCTCCGCAGCCTCGTCGAGGGTGTCTCGGGCCTCGACCTCCCCCTCGAACGGCGCGCGCCACTGCGCGAGGGCCTTCCGCAACTTGAAGCGCGCGAGCGGGATGTTCGAGCGGTACACGTCCGAATCGCGGTCGGCGGCACTGGACTCGATCCGCTCGACGGCCTTCGTGAGCCGGCCGAGCCGCCCCCGCACGTCGCTCTCCTGAGCGTGGCCAAGCAGCGGGAACGCGACTGAGAGGACAGCCACGACGTGCATGGCGCACCTCCGGGGGGTCAACGGAACAGGAGGTACGGGCCTGTTGGGTAACGGCCCGACCTGCTACCATAGACGCTCAGCCCGCCCGGAAGGTCCGTGTCCACCTCGAAGCGCAGCTCCGCGCCGCCGCGCAGGGCGTCGAGCGCTTCGCCGACCCGCTCGGCCGGAACGCGCAGCGTAACCAGCTCCCCGTATCGTCCCGCGAACCCGTAGTGGTGACTCAGCACGCCCCGGCTGTCGGCCGGATGGTCAGGCAGATCGACCAAGCCCAGCTCGACGCCCGCAAGCGAGACGCGCACTCGCGACGGCCATGTCTCCGCGTCCGTCTGCTTCCCTCCTCCGCCCGGCCGACACGAGGAGAGCTCCGCTACGAGGGCGAAACTGGGGACAGGCACCATTTTCCGAGGGGCGTTGTCTCGGAAAATGGTGCCTGTCCCCAATTTCGCAGACAGCACTCCCGCGCCTTCGACCCACACCGCCTCCCGAACCCCCTCGACCTCGAAGCACTGCATCCCCTCACCCGTGAAGCTCGCGAGCGAGACCGGTGCGATGCCTTCGGGATGTACGCCCTCGTCCGCGACGTGGAAGTGCACCCAGTTCCGTGCGATGGGATCGCCGTCTGCGGTCTGCAGCCACGCGTGCAGCGTCGCCAGCCCAGGGCAGTCCGGCATCCGCACGGCGAGCTTGCCCGCAGGCGTCACCGCGAAGCGCGGGAACGGGACCCGCCGCGTCGAGCCGGTGAACTCCTCGATTCGGCCCGTGTGGTCCAGCAGTTCCAGCTTCCAGCCCAGCGTCGCGTGGTCGCCGACGAAGGGGCCGAAGTGCGAGGAGACGGCGGGGACGACGACCTCCTCGCCGGGCCTCACGACCTGACACGGCGGCGCGTCGAGTGCGAGAAAGTCGGGCCGGTTCAGCTCTCGGATGTCGTACCCGAACTCCTTCGGCGTGCGGTCGTAGTTGTAGACCCCGTTGCGCTCCCACTCGATGTCCTGCAGCTCGGTGTAGACGTACCCGCAGATCTTCTCATGCAGCCGCAGCTCGTTCGTCAGGAAGTGGAAGCACCAGGACACATCCAGGTCGCCCATTCGCGCCGAGATGCCGCCGTACTCGCTGTTCAGCAGCGGCTCGCGGTTCTGCGTGAAGCCCGGACAGTAGTTGAAGCCCGAGCCCGGGTACGTCTTCTCGACCACCTCCGCGATGTGCGCCTTCGCCGCTGCGTAGTCGTTGAGGTAGAAGTGCCAGGAGTTGATGTCCGTCTCCACGTGGTCATACAGGCAGGCCGAGTTGTCCTCGATGGGCCGCGTGGGGTCGAGATCGCGAGCTATCTCGACCTTCGAGCGCACCCACTCCTGGCGCTCGGGTAACTCCTTGTAGGCATTGCCGCCCAGGCCCCAGGTCTCGTTGAACAGGCACCAGGCGACGATCGAGGGATGGTGTCGATCTCTCCTGATCTGCAGGACCATGTTGGTCACCCAGCGCGACCGCGCCAGCGCTGAGTCGGCGGCCTCGTAGCCGACGTTCGGCAGGTCTGCCATTAGCAGCATCCCCAGCCGGTCCGCCCAGTACAGAAAGCGCGGGTCCTCGGCCTTGATGTGAATCCGCAGGAAGTTGAACCCCGCCTCCCGCGCGAGCTCGATGTCCCGCCGGATCGCCTCATCCGACGGGAACGTGTAGACACCCCACGGGTTGAACGACTGGTCCAGCGCGCCGAGGAGGTAGACTGGGCGGCCGTTGAGGTAGATGTACTGCGTGGTCTTGCCCGGCAGCGGCTTGATCGCGACCTCGCGGAAGGCGAAGTAGGTGCTCACCAGATCGACCGTCGCAGAGCCGTCCAGCAGCTCCAGGTCCACCTGGTAGAGGTACGGATCATCGGGCGACCAGAGCCGAGGCTCGTGGACGATGAGGCGCGTCGTGTGCGGGCCCTCGCCGGCCTCCATCGCCTCCGCCCCGCTGCCGTCTGTAGGGGCGCGATTCATCGCGCCCGACTGTGTAGGGGCGCCATTCATGGCGCCCGCGACCGCCTTCGCCCCCCACGTGTTGTATGCCGTGCCGCCCTGCGGCATCGAGAGCGCGAGCCGCAAGCCCAGGTCGCCCTCGGGGGGGCGGTTGAGCCGGATCGAACAGGTCACCTCGCCGGTCTCGATATCCGCGTCAAAGCGCGCGCTCGCGAGGTGCACCGCGCTCCGGGGCTCCAGCCACACGGTCTGCCAGATGCCCGAGGTCCGTGCATACCAGCGGGACTGCTTCCCGACCGGCTGCTGCTCGTGGTCGTTCGGGTCATGGGCGCGGATGACCACGTGGTTCTCTTCACCGAACTGCACGTGCTCGGTGATGTCCGCCTCGAAGGGCATGTATCCGCTGAGCGCGGCCACGACCAGCGCCCCGTTCACCCACACCTGCGCGAAGTAGTCGATGGCCCCGCAGCACAGGTAGACGCGCTCGTTCTGCCAGTGCGCCGGAACCTCGAAGGTCCGATGGTACCACCCCGTCTCATGCCGCCTGGCCTCGCGGTAGTTCTCCAGGCTCACCTTCTCCGGCTCGATGAAGGCCTGCGGGCTGAAGTAGTCCTCATTGCTCGCCCGCTCTCCGCCGCCCCACGCCAGGTGGCTCTCCCACCCGAAGGGCACGACAATCCGCTTGCTGTAGACATGGCCCCCATCCCACCCCTCGCTCCGGCCGACGCCCGCTGGGTCGAACCCGCCGGGCAGCATGAACACCCCACCGGGGACCTGTCTCCCCGGCGGCACGTGCCAGCCCTCAGCCCAGCCGACGCCCTCCGGGTCGAAGTCGAACTCCCAGACCCCGTTGAGGTTGATCCAATCGCGCCCCTCCCGGCTCCCGCGCTGCCAGTCGGGTCGGGGATGCTCAGGGCGGGGGATGCTCTGGTGAGACATGCGATGTCACACCCCAGGGTTCTCGCTCTGGCCCGACGCGATCGCTCGCTCAACCGCCAGCAACGTCCGGCTGATGTGCGCCGCCTCGTGCACGGTCGGCCGGAGCGGCTTGCCGTCGAGAACCGCATCGACAAAGTACCGCACGCTCTCCTGCCACCAACCCGCGCCATAGCCGCGCGGCCCCGTCACATCGAAGGTGTGATCCACACTGGCCGCGCGCGAGTCGTAGACGTTCAGGTCATGCGGCACGAGGTCCGCCTGGACCACGCCCGCATCGCCGATGACCTGCGCGAAGAAGTCGATATTCGGTGCAAAGCCCTCCGGCAAGTTCCACGCCGTCTCCAGCACCGCGCGACAGCCCGACCTCATCGGCGCCAGGCACACGCACAGGTCCGGCACGCCCGGGGCGTGTTGAGCGACGGCGCCGTAGGCCGCCCTCGCCGTGACCTCCGCGAACTCGTCCCCCAGCAACCAGCAGACGAGATCGGCGCAGTGCGACATCAGGAACCACACCGGCGAGGTCCGCGCCAGCCACGGGATCGTCAACGTCTTGCCCAACCGCTCGTTCAGCCGCACGTACACATACTGCGGAGTCCCCACGCGCCCCTCTTGCACCGCCTCGCGCAGCTTGAGGGCCGACGGCCGGTGGCGGTTACCGAAGTTCACCATGAACGGGCAACCGGCGCCCTCCACCGCCTCCACGATCGCCGCGATGTCCTCCTCCGTGGTCGCCAGCGGCTTCTCGCACAGGATCGCCTTCCCCGCCTGCAGGCAGGCCGTGACCGGCTCCCGGTGCGCAAAGTCCGGCGTGGCAACCACCGCCGCGTCGATCTCCGCGCTGCCCAGCATCTCACCCACAGACGCGAAGCCCTCTGCCTCCTCGCCCGCCAGCGTCCGCGCCGCCTGGTGGTTCAGGTCGCACACCGCCACCAACTGCGCGCGCTCATACTCGCGCAAGGCCTTCGCGTAGTGCCTTCCCATCACACCCGCGCCGATGATACCCACCTTCAGACGCCTCATCCTCCGTCCCTCCCATCGGCTGTCGTATCCGCCTCGCCGTACCGCCGTGCGGCGGTGGCCTCTGGAGTAGGGGCGCCATTCATGGCGCCCGGTCATGTAGGGGCGCGATTCATCGCGCCCGAAGCACACTCCCGTCCCGCAGTACCGGCACGACGTCCTCGAGCGTCTCGAACGGCACGAACTCCTGACCCCGCTCGCGGCAGATTCCCGCCAACAGGTCCTTCGCGAACACGACATCGCAGTACCTCGAGGCGCAGCCGTCCGAGATCCCGTCTCCCAGGTAGATCAGCCGCTCGAACCCCGGCCTCAGCTCGAACAGCCACAGCGTCTTGCAGTTGCCGCAGAAGTCGCACGCGTCCGCAGGGCAGGGGAACTGCAGCTCGACATGGTGCTCGTGCAGCACGGCATGGTTCGCGCGGTACTCGAGACGTTCCAGCCCCAGCCGCTCCAACGTCATCCGGATGTAGTAGTCCAGCCCATCGCTCAGGATCACCAGCCTCGCGCCCCGAACCCCCGTCAGCGCCACGAGTTCCTCGAAGCCCGGGTTCACTTCCAGGTTCGCGATCAACTCGCGGAAGTCCGCCCGCGACGGATCGACGGTCCGCCACTGGTCGCGGAGGCACTCCCGCGACGAGATCTCCCCCCGCCGCCAACGCTCCTCGATCTCGAAGAACCGCTCCAGCCGAAGCTCCCGGGCTACGAGCAGGCCCGTGTCCTCCGCGCTGACGGTGCCGTCGAAGTCGCACAGGACGAGGTCGCGGTCGTTGAGTGCTGCGATACGTTGCTGCGCCATCGCCTCTCTCAGGAACTCCGAACTCGTGGAGCCCACGCATTCGCTCCAAGGTCACCCAATCCCTGCCGCCGAACCTCCTCTGAGCCGTGCCGTTTCCCTTGGTGCATTTCGTGTGTTTCGTGTATTTCGTGGTTATCCCAAGCCGTCCCATGCCAGAGGTGCCCGATGGATGGTCTTGTCTGCCGAGAAGCAACGCCAGAGGATGTGCATGACATCCTGAAGGTCAGGAACGCGATCTTCCCGCCCCTCACGCCTCAGCAGTGGTTTGCGGACCCGTCGATGACGTGCTCGATCGCGTACCTGGATGGCCAACCGGTGGGCGCAATCCCGCTCTCCGTCCGCGAGTTCCAGGTCGCGCCGGGCGTTTGCGTGCAGGCGGCGTTCGAGAACGCCGTCGGCACGCGGGAGGACATGCGGGGCAAGGGGATCGGGACGGCAGTCATTGCCGCGGCGAGGGAGTTCCTGCGCGGCCGGTGCGACGATCTCATGGTCTACCGCGGCGCCGAGCGCAGCGACGGCTATCGCTTCTACGTGAAGAGCGGACACCGCGACCTGCTCTTCCTCCGTCCGATGGTCCTCGCCGAGCCGCAGCGGACCGAGGTGGACGCCTCCGTGGAGGGCATGGACGCCGTCGTCTCCCTCCAACCGCAGATGCTGGCCTGCTTCGAGACCACGTACGGCGCGTTCAGCGGTTTCCCTAAGCGCCACGCGACCTACTGGCAGCAGCAGTTGCGTTCGCAGATCTACGAGGTGCTGCCCCAGGAGACGTTCCTCATCCGCCATCCCGCACAGGGACCGCTGCGCGCCTACGTCCTCGTCGCCCGGCGCACCAGAGATGACCAGCGGGACCACCTCACGATCATGGAAGCCGCCGGCCTGAGTGCCGAGCATACCCGCTACGCGCTGCTGGCGTTGGGCGACTTCGCCGCGCGAGAGGCGGTGTCCATCCGCACGCTGACCAGCGCCGAGGACCCGCTCCAGGCGCTTCTCCGAGAGCTTGGCTACGTGGAGCACCTGCGCACCACGATGATCATGGGCCAGCCACTGGCGCCGGCCGAGCTGTTCACGAAGGTCTGCACCGACCTCGCTCTGCTCGACGAACTGAAGATCGACTTCTGGGCGCCCTTCGCCGACGGCACGCTGCACGAAGGCCCCAACGCGAAACGCGAGATCACGCTCGAAGGGAAGGACGAGGTCATCTACCGGCTCCTGAATCGCCGCCTCGACATCGAGGCCGCCATCCGCACGGAGTGGCTCACCATCCGCAACGGCACCCCGGAGGCCGTCGAGCGCCTGGCGGCGGCCCTTCCCTACGCGCCGTGGGTGTACCATCACCTCGACTACATCTAGCGGTCGCCGTCATTCTGTCTCCTGGCTCCCGCCGTTTCCGTCTCGAAATCCTTGCTCACCCGGCCTCCGAGTGCTATAATGCCGCGTCGCGATTGACGCGAGCGATGTCATCGTTCCTGGGTCGGGCTTCCTGGCCCGACGCCGTCGCCTTCTGAGGGGTATACTGAGATGAAGACCGGCATCCATCCGGACTATGTCGAGGCCACGGTTACGTGTGCCTGCGGAGAGACGTTCCAGACCCGCTCAACCAAGCCGGCGATCCGCGTTGAGATCTGCTCGAAGTGTCATCCCTTCTACACGGGCAAGCAAAAGATCGTGGACACCGAGGGGCGCGTCGAGCGCTTCATCAAGCGCTACGGGCTGGAGAAGAAGTACGGCGACCTGGAGCAGAAGAAGGAAGCGGCCGAAGAGTAGCGGCGCCGTTTCCGTCGCCGTGGGAGCGCGGACGCCCTCGTCCGCAGCGGTGGAGGGCACTGGGCTGTTGCCGTTGCCGGGGGGCCGTTCTCCCAGACTCCTACACTCCCAAACTCCTACGCTCCCAGGCCTCACCGTGGCTGAGACCCGTTTCTACGGCGGACAGGCTGTCATCGAGGGCGTCATGATGCGCGGGCGCGACGTGTATGCGACCGCGGTCCGCCGTCGCGACGGCAGTGTAGTCGTCGATCGCCGGCCGGTGCCTCACTTCCTGGAGGGCTGGCGGATCGCGAAGTGGCCGCTGATCCGCGGGAGCTTCGCGCTGGTCGAGGCCCTCACCCTCGGGATTCGCAGCCTGCAGTTCTCCGGCAATGTCGCCCTGCAGGACGAGGCGGCGGCCGAGGCGGAGAAGCCCGCTGAACCGGTCGCGCCGAAGCCCGCCCGTTCGCGGGGCCGGTGGCTGGAGGCGTTGGTTGTGGCGGCGGTCGGCGGGGTGTGCTACCGGTTCCTGGCGCCGAAGCTGGTCCCTCGCCTGACCGGCCTGATGCCGGCCGGTACGACCTCGAGCGAAGCTCTGGAGGCGATCCGCGTCCTCGTCGTCGCCGCCTTCGCGCTGCTGGTGGTGGTGATGCTGCTCTGGCCGCGTTCGAAGGCCGAGCCGTCCCCGCAGGGCCTCGACGACTCGGCCTTGTGGCTGGCGATGCTGCCGGCTTTCGCCATCGGGATCGGGCTGTTCGTGCTGCTTCCGAGCTGGCTGGCGGGGTTGGCGAGGGTCGAGGGCGGCTACGGCGTGGCGGTGCTCAAGAACCTGCTCGAGGGTGCAATCCGCCTCGCCGTCATCCTGGGGTACATCGCCGCGATCGGCCAGATGAAGCAGGTCCGGCGGGTCTTCCAGTACCACGGCGCCGAGCACAAGGTCATCAACGCGCTGGAGATCGAGGGCACCGCCGACGAGGAAGCGGCCTCGCGGAACAGCCCACTGCATCCGCGCTGCGGCACGGCCTTCCTGCTGCTGTTCATTGTGTTGAAGGTCATCGTGGGCTGCTTCTTCGGGTGGCCCGTCTGGTATGTGCGCCTTGCGCTACGCCTGGCGATGGTGCCCGTCGTGGCGGCTCTGGCTTTCGAGGCGACCCGGTTCGCGGGGAAGCACCGGAACTCACCCATCGTGCGAGCCGTGTCCGCGCCGGGCCTGCTCCTGCAGCGCCTGACGACCCGCGAGCCCGAAGCGCCCATGATCCAGGTGGCGATGTACGCCCTGGCCGCCGTCGCACCCGAGGTGTCGCTTCCGGCCTCCTGGCCCGCACCGGCCGAGTTCGAGCCGGCAAGTCCTCGGACCTGAGACGGCGGACCTCAGAGCGCGTATGAGAAGGGTGGCCGGGCGCCATGAATGGCGCCCCTACATGACTGGGCGCGATGAATCGCGCCCCTACGTCACAAACGACCGTAAATCGCCGTTGTGTAGGGGCACGATTCATCGTGCCCGAGTGTAGGGGCGTGATTCATCACGCCCCAGGCCGTGCTTTTCATACACGCTCTCAGACTGCAGACCGCAGACTGCAGACCACGGACCACGAACTGCAGACGCGAGACGTGAGACCAGAGACCCGAGACAGGAGACGCTCCGTTGATCGACGTCGCCGCCCTGGATGCCATTGAGGAGGAGTACCACGAGCTGGAGCGCCGGCTGGCCGATCCGGCCGTCATTGGCGACCAGCACCTCTTCCGTGACACGAGCATCCGCCACTCGGAGTTGGCGACGGCGGTCGAGCACGTCCGCGCCTACCGGGCGGCTCTCGCCGACGCCGAGGAGGCTGAGAAGGGCCTGGCGGACGCCGCCGACGACGAGGAGCGCGAGTTCTACCAGGAGGAGCTTGAGAGCGCCCAACAGCGCGCCCAGACCGCCGAGGCCGCCGTGCTCGCCATCCTCGTGCCCAAGGACGAGGCCGATGAGAAGCACTGCATCGTCGAGATTCGCGCGGGCACGGGCGGCGAGGAAGCGGCGCTTTTCGCGGCCGACCTGCTCGGCATGTACAGCGCCTATGCCGAGCGGATGAGGTGGAAGCCGGAGGTGCTCGACAGCAGCCCCAGCGGCATGGGCGGCTACAAGGAGGTCGTCCTGGCGGTCAATGGCAAGGGCGCCTACGGCCGGCTGAAGAGCGAGAGCGGCGTGCACCGCGTCCAGCGCGTGCCGGTCACGGAGTCCCAGGGGCGCATCCACACCTCGGCCGCGACGGTCGCCGTCCTCCCCGAGGCCGAGGAGGTCGATGTCCGGATCGATCCCGCCGACTGCGAAGTGCAGACCTTCGGCGCCTCCGGCGCCGGCGGCCAGCACGTCCAGAAGAACGACACTGCCGTCCGCGTCCGCCACAAGCCCAGCGGCCTCGTCGTCTCCTGCCAGAACGAGCGCTCTCAGCACCAGAACCGCGAGCAGGCCTTCCGCATCCTTCGCTCCAAGCTCCTGGACCTGCAGCTCGCGACCCGCCGCGAGGAGGAGGCCGCTGCCCGCCGCCAGCACGTCAAGTCCGGCGACCGCTCCGACAAGCTTCGAACCTACAACTGGCCGCAGGATCGGTTGACGGACCATCGGATCGGCCTGACGCTGCACAACCTGCCCTCGCTCCTGCAGGGGAACATCGACGAACTGCTGGACGCGCTGGCCAAGGCCGACTACGAGCGCCGGCTCGCCGAGGCCGCCGTCGGCGACTCGACCGCCCGCTGAATGGGAACCCGCGGTTCCCGTCCCAGCCGTCCCCACGTAGGGGCGCGATTCATCGCGCCCGACCGTGTAGGGGCGCCATTCATGGCGCCCTGGGCTTGGTATCGCGGATCGCGATCTGGTGGTGACGGCAATGACCCACGCCCCGTCGGTGCGCGATGCCCTGAACGAGGCCGTCGCCCGACTCCAGGCCGCGGGAGTGGACAGCCCCCTCACGGACGCCCGCATCCTCCTCGCTCACGCACTCGACGTCCCCCTGACGCGCCTCGACCTGCTCCTGCGCAGCCCTCTGGACACAGCCGTTCGTGCCCGTTTCTCGGCCCTCGCTGCCGAACGCGCCTCTCGCCGCCCCCTCGCCTACGTGACCGGCTACACCGAGTTCATGGGGCTCCGCTTTCGCTGCGACGAACGCGCCCTCGTCCCCCGCCCCGAGACCGAGGTCTTGGTCAATGCCGTTGTAGGGGCGGACCCACGTGTCCGCCCCTCCTCGGCCGGGCCGGGGCGGACGCACGGGATTGTGTTGAAGAAGGGCTCTGTCGAGGAAGGACGCCTCTCCTGCGGGCCGCACGTGTCTCGTAGGTCGGGATTCCAGTCCCGACACTGCCTTTCTCAACACAATCACGTGTCCGCCCCTACAACGGCCGGACATGGGCGAACACATGGGATTTTGTTGGGAAACCACTCCGTCGAGGAGAAGCACTCTTCCTACACCGTCTACGTGGCTCGTAGGTCGGGATGCCAATCCCGACACCGCCTTTGTCAACACAATCATGGGTCCGCCCCCACAACGGCCATCCTCGACCTCGGCGCTGGCACCGGCGCCATCGGCCTTTCCCTTGCCGCACTCCTACCCGAGGCTCGGGTCATCCTCACGGACATCTCGTCAGACGCCTTGGCCCTTGCGCGCGAGAACGCCGAGGCGCTCGGCCTCCCCGACCGCGTCCGGTTTGCTGAAGGCCCGGACCTCGACCCCGTCCTCGCCGCAGGCCTCACCGAGGAGATCACGTGCGTGGTGTCGAACCCGCCCTACGTGGCTCTGCGGGACGTGGCTGCGTTGCCTCCCGAGGTCGCCGCGCACGAGCCGAAGCCTGCGTGGCTGGGCGAGGGGGAGGCCGGGACGGGCGTCTACGAGCGGCTGATCCCGGAATGCGCGCGGTACCTCCCGAACGTGCGTCTGGTCGCGTTGGAGGTCGGCCTCGGACAGGCGGCAACTGTCCGGGACCTGTGCGCAACCGCCTGGCCGACCTTCGACACTCGCATCCTGAAGGACCTCAGTGGCATCGACCGAGTCGTCATCGCACAGTCCCGGTGAAAGCGGCGGGCCGATCATCATGCGGCCCGGGAGCGTGGTCTATCTCTCGGACGCCGAGCAGGAGGTCTGCCGGAAGGCCTTCGAGCGCGGCGGCCTGATCGCGTTCCCTACGGATACGGTCTATGGCGTCGGCTGTGACGCCGGCAACCCGGAGGCGGTCCTCCGTCTCTTCGAGGCCAAACGCCGCCCCCCCACGAAACCCCTGCCCGTGCTGACCGGAGGCCCGACCGGTCTCCTTCAGTGCTGCCCTCCGCCCGCGCCTCCGGATGCCGCGCTGGCACTCGCCAGGGAGTTCTGGCCGGGAGCCTTGACCATTGTCGTGCCTCGCTCCAACCGGATCTGCCCCGAGGCGGTCGCCGGAGGCGACACGGTCGGCGTCCGCGAGCCGGACCTGATGCTGGCTAGGGTGCTTCTGTCGGAGATGTCGGGCCCGATGGCTGTCACGAGCGCGAACCTGTCTGGTGAGGAGAGCACGATCAGCGCCGAGGACGTGCTCCGCACACTCGGGCCCTGGCTGGACGTGCTCATCGACCTGGAAGTCCCGGCGAGCGGGGTACCCTCGACCGTCATCGACCTCACCAAGTCCCCTCCGCGCCTGCTGCGCCAGGGGGCGATTACGTTGGAGCAGCTGCAATCCGTCATCGGCGAGGTCGTCTCGCCGTGGAAGGACCCGTTCCTTGAGCTGTAGCTTCCTCGGCTTCCGACGGGCGACAGGCCTGCCGGGGGTCCGCAACCATGTCCTGATCCTGCCCTCGGTGGTGTGCTCGACCGATGTGGCTCGGCAGGTCGCCGACGCCGTCCCCGGGGCCGTCTGCGCGGAGAATCAGGTCGGCTGCTCGCAGATCGGGCCCGATCGTGACCTGACCGCGCAGGTCCTCGCGGGGCTTGGCTGTAACCCCAATGTCTTCGGCGTCGTCGCGATCGGCCTGGGCTGCGAGGCCGTGCCCTCGAGCGAGCTTCTGGAGGCGATCCAGCCCTCGGGCAAGCCCGTGAAGGCCTTCGACATCCAGGACGTCGGCGGCACGCGCAAGTCGGTGGCTCTCGGCGTCGAATACGCGCGGGAGATGGTCGCCGAGGCCTCTCGCCAGCCGCGCGAGGAGTTCCCGCTTTCCGACCTCATGCTCGCCACCGAGTGCGGCGGCTCCGATGGGTGGTCCGGGGTCACCGCCAACCCGGCGATGGGCGCCGCCGCTGACCTCCTCGTGGAAGCCGGCGGCACGGTGATCCTGGCGGAGACGACTGAACTCATCGGCGCCGAGCACCTCCTCGCCCAGCGCGCACGGGACGCCGAGGTGGCGGAGGACGTCTTGCGCGTCGTGCGGCGCATGGAGCAGCGCGTGATCGACTACGGCGCCGACATTCGCGGGGGCAACCCGACCCCTGGCAACATGCGCGGCGGGATCACGACGCTGGAGGAGAAGTCCCTCGGCTGCATCCACAAGGGGGGCACGAGTGTTGTGCAAGAGGTGGTCGAGTATGGGGCCCGGCCCACCCGTCGAGGCCTGGTCCTGATGGACACGCCCGGCCAGGATGTGGAGCAGATCACGGGGATGCTCGCCGGCGGCGCCCAGGTGGTCGCCTTCAGCACCGGCCGAGGCAGCCCCATTGGCTCGTCGGTCGCTCCTGTGGTAAAGGTGTCCACGACGACCGCGTTGTATGAGCGCATGACCGACGACATGGACCTTGATGCGGGTGTGATCCTCAGCCACGGCACGCCCGTGAACGAGGTCGGCGCGCAGCTGCTGGAACTCATCGTCCGCGTGGCCTCCGGCGAACTGACCGCCGCCGAGCGTAACGGCCACCGCGAGTTCGCGATCCATCGCATCGGCCCGACGGTGTAACGGCTATGGCGGTTCGGCGTTCGGGGTTCGGCGTTGGCAGTTCACGACCTGCGTGACGTGGCCGGAACCCCGAACCCTGAACCCCGAACGCCGAACCGGGGGCCCTGGAGGGGCACAACATGGTGTTACGCAGCCGAGCGCCCGTGCGCATCGACTTCGCCGGCGGCACGACCGACCTGAAGGCCTTCCGGGACCGCGAGGTCGGCGCGGTGTTGAGCGGCGCCATCGCGCGGTACGCCTACTGCACGCTGCAGGAGCAACCGAACGGCCTCCGCATCGACTCCGATGATCTGCGGGAATACGTCGAGGCCAGAGACATCAAGGAGATCGAGCAGCGCAGCAGCCTCCAACTCCTCACGCTCGCCATCAAGCGCTTTGGAGTCGACGCCGGCGTCTCGATCAAGGTCCGTACGGACGCCCCGCCGGGCTCGGGCACCGGCTCCTCCGCCTCCGTCGGCGTCGCTCTCCTTGCCCTCCTCGAGCACCGCCGCGCCTTGATCGGCGACCCCAGGGACCGCCTCAGCCGCTACGAACTCGCCGAGATGGCCTGCGGCCTCGAAGACGAAATGGGCATCGTCGGCGGCAAACAGGATCAGTACGCCGCCGCCGTCGGCGGGATCAACTACATGGAGTTCCACGGCGACCATGTATCGGTGGAGCGCATCGAGGTGAGCCCGGCGCTGGTGGCCGACCTGGAGAAACACCTGGTGCTCTGCTACTCGGGTCAGTCGCGCCTCTCCGGCGATACGAACGCGAGGATGATCGCCGCCTATGAGAGCGGAGAGCCCACCGTGACCGAGAGCCTCCACACCGTGAAGCGCGTCGCTCAGGAGGGCGCCCGCGCGCTCCGGGGACATGACATGCGCCGCTTCGCCGACCTCCTGAACGAGGAGTACGAGGCTCGCGCGAAGCTCGCGCCCGGCGTGCTCACCGACCAGATGGCCGATCTCGCGCAGGTCGCACGCTCGGCGGGCGCGGTAGCTGCGAAGATCTGTGGCGCGGGCGGCGGCGGCTGCCTGCTGTTCCTGGCCGGCCCCGACCGCGAGGGCTCCGTCCGCCGCGCCCTCGACGCCGCCGGCGGCCGCATCCTGGACTTCACCTTCGACTTCACCGGCCTGCAGTGCTGGTCGATGGACGATTGACGGAACGTTGCGCGTTTCGGGTTGCCGGTTCCGAGTTGCACGACGTGCGGTGCTGCAGCCGCGTGCGACTCGGGTCCCTGCCGCTCAACCCGAGACTCGAAACCCGAAACTCGAAACCATGTCCAACGAACCCACTCCCTCTCCGTCCTCCGAAGTCCAGGCCTCCTTCCGCCTCCTCTTCGACTCGCTGAAGGGCGGGGCGGGGATCGTGAGCGTCTGCGCGATCCTGATGCTGCTCGTTGTGTGGTTCCACCCCGACTTCGCGTACCGCGTGAAGCTGGTGCAGTATCAGTGGTGGCAGTTCGGCTGGATCGGCCTGAACCTCATCTGCCTGCTGCTCATCCCCGTGCTCGTCATCCGCTTCGGCCTGCGCGAGAAGGTGACCGACTACGGCCTGACCCTCGGTGACTGGCGCCTGTGGGGGAAGCACGCGGCGGTGTATCTCGCCATCGTCCTCCCCGTCATCGCCATCGCCTCGCGCACCGTCGCGTTCCGCGAGTTCTACCCCATGTTCGCCCTCGCGCGCGAGCGCCCGATCCTGTTGATCCCCTGGGAGCTGGCCTACGGGGCCTACTTCCTCTCATGGGAGTTCTTTTTTCGGGGGTTTCTGCTGCGCGGGCTGGCGAAGCAGTTCGGCCCGGCGGCCATCGCCATCCAGACCGTTCCCTTCGTGATGATGCACTTCCGCAAGCCCGAAGCCGAGGTCTGGGGCTCGGTCATCGCGGGCCTCGCGCTCGGGGTCACTGCCTACCGCAGCCGCTCCACCGTCGGCTGCTGGATCGTCCACTGGATCTGCGCCGCCGCCATGGACATCCTCGCGCTGGCGTGAGAGGCGACGGGCTAGCCCTCGATGGGGACGTATGGCAAACGCCTCCTTGGCTGCCCTTGCGGCTCGCCGTCACAGAGGGAGCCAGGTCCCGATGCCGCTGTCCAGTGCCCTCCCGTACAGCACCGGGGCGACGGCCATGTCGTCGATGGCAAGCCCCAAGTTGGCGGTGATGGTGCGCTCCTCCGGCCGCTCGCGGCCGGGCTTTCGGCCGGCAACCAGCTCGCCCAGGTCCGCGTAGATGGGCGGGATGTCCGCGAAGTAGCCCGCGGTCTGGGCCAGGCGCAACTGGGGCACGTCGTCCGTGCAGAACTTGTCGGCCTCATGCAAGGCCGCGGGGTCGAAGTACGAGTCGTAGTCCACGAGTGAGGCGAAGGCCCCGGCGTCCAGCCATCCCGCCTGGATGGTCCGATGCGGGTGCTTCTGGATCGGGCCGGCTGTGACAACCACGTCACAGCCGCTCACGGCCTCTCGCGGAGAGGAGACCACCGAGACCGTGACGCCGAACCTGTCGCTGACCTCGGCGGCGTACTCCGCCGCCACGCCGGGGGCCGTATCGTAGGCCTGAACGTGCGCGATCGGGAGCACCACTTTGAGTGCCTCCAGGTTGCTGCGCCCCTGCACTCCGCATCCCAGGACTCCAAGGACGGACGACTCAGGCCGGGCCAGCCGCCGAGCCGCGACGGCGGTGGCGGCCCCCGTCCGCATCGCGGTGATCCACGTGCAGTCCATCACCGCGAGCGGGAGGCCGGTGTCAACATCGTTGAGGATGAGGAGGCCCGAGATGTACGGAAGTCCTCGGTCGGCGTTCCCCGGGAACCCGCTGACCCACTTGAGCCCGGCGGAGCGCAGCCCCGGGATGTAGGCCGGCATGGCGTGGATGAAGTTGTCGCCGCCGCCGGGATGAATGCCCGGCTTCGGGGGCATCTCCGTTCGGCCCTCCCCCTTCTCGCGGAAGGCAGCCTCGACGCCGGCGATCACGTCGGACATCGGGAGGCCAATGCTGACCACGTCCTCCCTCGACAGGTACAGAAGCCTGTGCTCGCTCATGTTACCACTCCCTCGATAGCGTGCGCCTCGCTTCGAGAACTGCCGCCCCAGGACCTCCGGCGGCGCTGAAAAGGGCGGCGAGAGGCGGCTGAGGAAGGGCGGGCGCCGGACAACGGGCGTCCGCCAGGAGGAACCATGGAGGCCGTCAGCGTCTTCAATGAGGTCATCGGCCCGGTCATGCGGGGTCCCTCCAGCTCGCACAACGCCGGCGCTCACCGGATCGCGACGCTCGCGCGGTCGCTCCTGGGGGACGCACCGCGCTCTGTGACCTTCACCTTCGATCCCGAGGGCTCCTACGCACCGACGTACCGCGTCTGCGGCGCGGACCTGGCTTTCGCCGCGGGGCTGCTCGGAATCCCGATGACAGCCGGTGAGTACCACGAGGCCCTTCACTTGGCGGAGCAGGCGGGCGTTACTGTGCGCTTCGAGGTCCGCCCTCTGCCCGATGCGGATCACCCCAACCACGTCGAGATCGACATGGCCACCGCGTCCGGGGAGCGGCTGCAGTGCGCGGCGGCTTCGGTCGGCGGGGGAGCGATCGTCGTCAGCCGACTGGATGAGTGGCCGGTGCGAATCACGGGCAAGTGGCACGAGGTGCTGGTTGAGTGCCGAAGAGAGGCCGAGGGCGAAGTCTCGCGGCTCCTTGCGGCTGATGGCCGGTCGGCCGAGGGGGTGCACTTCGAGACGCGGGGCGATCTGCGCCTCGCTTGCGCGCACCGCACCGCGCCTCTGGCTTCGTCCGCACGCGAGGCGCTGGTGAGCATCCCCGGCGTCGAGCGCGTCTGGTCGGTGCCGCCGGTCTTCTTCGTCCCGCACGGCAGCGCGCTCTTTGTCAGCGCAATCGAGGCAGTTGCGCTGGCGGAGGAACGCGGAGTGTCTTTGGGACAGGTGACCCTCGACTACGAGTGCCGGCTGCTGGGTCTCACCGAAGAGGAAGCCCTGGCCGAGATCGAGGCGCGTTGGGGAGTGATGCGCGGCTCGGTCGAGGAGGGCCTGGCCGGAAGCGAGCTGCGCCTGAACCTGCTGAACCCGTCGGCGGCCGGGATCATGCAGGCCGAGGGGGAGGGCAGGCTTCTGCTGGGAGGACCGCACACCCGGGCGGCCGCCAGGGCGATGGCGGTGATGCATGTCAGCAACAGCCGGGGCGTCGTGTGTGCCGCGCCGACGGGCGGTTCAGCGGGCACGATCCCGGGGGCTCTGATGACGGTGGCCGAGGAGCTGGGGCTCGCGGACGAGCGAATCGCCCTGGCGCTCTTCGCCGCGTCCGCTGTCGGGCTCGTGGTAGCGAGACGAGCAACGTTCGCCGCCGAGACGGCGGGCTGCCAGGTCGAGATCGGGGCTGCCGGAGCGATGGCAGCGGCCGCGCTGGTCGAGGCGGCCGGGGGCGCACCTCAGCAGGCGATCGACGCGGCGGCCATCGCCTTCCACAACTGCATGGGACTCGTCTGCGACCCCGTTCAGGGCGGGTGCGAGATTCCCTGTCACACCCGGAACGCTGTGGCCGCGTCGAGCGCCTTCGTCTGTGCCGACCTCATCCTCGGCGGCTACGAGAACCCCATCCCCCTCGATGAGACCATCGACGCCGTGCTCGCCGTGGGGCAGATGATGCCGCGCGAGCTGCGATGCACGGCCCTCGGCGGAATCGCTGCCGTGCCATCGGCCCAGCACCTCGGGAAGCGGACCTGAGCCGCTGTCTCCTACGTTGGCTGCGGACTCGGGTGCAGCACCGCCGACGGCAGTCGGTCGAGCAGACCGTCCTCGCGCATGAGGGTCTCGGTCGCGTCCAGCTCGAGTGGGACGAAGCCCGTCAGGTTCTCCATCCCCCCGTCGGTGATGGCGACGGTGTCCTCGCAGCGGATGTACAGGCGCTCCTCGGGGACCCACATCTGCGGGTCAACCGTGAAGGTCAGGCCCGGCACGAGCGGCGCGGCGTGGTAGTTCCCGACATCGTGAACCGCCATACCGACCGGATGGGACAGGTGGCCGCGGAACTCGAGCGTCCGGCGCGCGGCGGCCTCGTAGACCGGCTTGGAGAAGCGAGTGGCGGCGACCACATCGGCCATCTCCTGCGCGGCTTCGTCCATGACGTGCGCGGCGGTCACACCGGGGCGGAGACGTTGCAGCAGGGCCTGGTGGTAGGCCACCATGAAGCCGTACAGCTCACGCTGCAGGTCGCTGTACCGGCCGTTCACGGGCCACATGCGCCCGATGTCGCAGGTGTAGTAGCCGTAGTCCGGCGCATAGTCCATCAACACCAGGTCGCCGTCGCGCAGCGGGCGATCGTTGGTGAAATAGTGAGGGTACCAGATGTTCTCGCCGCCGGCGATGATGGCGCGATACCCCGACCCGCCCGCACCGCCCGCCAGGAAGATGAGGTCGGCCACGGCGCCGAGTTGGTACTCCATGACGCCCGGGCGCGTCGAGCGCATGGCCTCCATCACCCCCAGGCCACACAACTGCGCGGCGCGGCGGATCAGCTCCACCTCACGGGCGCTCTTCACGAGTCGCAGCTCGTCCAGGATCGGGGAGAGGTCGGGGATCTCGATCTGCGGGTGTCGAGCGCGCAGCAGGCCGATGAAGTGCGACTCGCGGCCCAGCGCCGATTCGTAGGGGTCCATCGCCGCGAGCTTCGCGCCGCCGAGGAGCACGTCGCGGCTGGCCAGGCGGCCCTCGGCTGGCTGGTGCGGGACGTAGAGCACCCGGGTCGAGGCCAGCTTCCCGTCAAGCTCTCCCCAAGCACACACGTGCTCTACGCCCGTCAGCTCGCGAACCGCGCTGTCTTCGAGGGTAGACAGCGTCGGCTCGTCGTGGCTGGCCTGGCCGGCCTCCCGGCGAGGCAGGAAGAGCGTCGTCTCCCGCGTGCTGCCATCGAGCAACACGTACGCCTGGGGCTCCTCGACCCCGCTGAGGTAATGGAACTCGTTCGACTGCCGGAACCGATCGAAGGCGCGCACCGGTCCGGCGCCCTGCAACAGGGCCGAAGCGTCCCCGATCCGTTCGAAGACTCGAACTCGGCGCGCAGCGAACTCGTCGGGTGGAAGGTCCGTTGGCTGCATCGTGTCACCTTCAAACGCCCACACCAACCGGGCGTCGGTCCTGGGCGGCAACCACGTCCGCCTCACAGTCCACCGGGTGCGCACCTTGCCTGCGGTGTCGCCGGCGAAGGACGGCCGTGGCCATCCGGCAGGCGCCGCGCACCTGAAGGCCCCCTTGAGGTCTACCGGCCCGTTCTTCGGCGACACGGGAGGCCCCTCTTGTCCCCGACGACGGCGTTGGGGGGCGGCGCGACCTGAGAACAAGGTGAGTGTGGTCGCAACGGTCAACCTACAGGTGAGGCGCGGGCCTTCCTGTTGCCGTCGTCTTCCCCGGGGGGACCCATGGAGCACCCGTACGAGTTCACGCTCAACGGACAACGTCTCTGCCGTACGAAGCTGCAGGTGGAGAACGCCTTGCGGAAGGTGACGCCCGACCGGATCAACGTCCACGCCGTCGAGGTCAACGGCGTCCGGTACCCGGTCAGGCAGGCCTTCGCTGTCGCGTTCGACGTAGGGCGCAAGGAGGTCGACTCTGACCGGGCGCGACGCGTCTTCCTGCGCATGGGCTTCCCCGTCTCAGCCAGCCCGGAGGCCAACCGGCCGGCCCGGACCCGGAGCGCCCAGGCCCAGGCGCAGCAGGGCGGCGTGCGGCCCAGGTTCCCCAGGGCGAGAGGGCTGCCGCGACCTTTGCGCGTGGAGACGGACCCGGATGACGGTACCCCCGCCGCCCAGGTCCAGGCTCTGGAGATACCGCCCATCGTGCTCGCATGGTCCCGGTGGGTGCCCTGGAACGACCTCCTCCAGGATGAAAGGCAGCGCACCGGCCCTCGCGTGCCGATCGGCAGGCCGGGGGTCTACGAGGTTATCCGGGAACCCCACATCGAGCGGCTGACGATTGGTCGGGCAGCCGACCTCCGTGCGCGGGTCAAGCATCAACTGGTGATGGGTCATGGCAACCACCCGGTCCACAAGGCCATCCTTGCGGGCGAGGACACGACCAAGCTGCTCGTCCGCTGGGCCCTCACCGACCGCCCTGCCGCCGCCGAAGAGGAACTCCACAGGCTCTACGTCCGCCGCCACGGCCGCCTCCCCAAGTACACCCAGCGGACGTGACGGCCGCCGCTGCTGGCACTGTGGGAGGGGCTTCAGCCCCAAGGGGCGAACAGTCGGGGCTGAAGCCCCTCCCACACGGCTAGCCGGTCTTCTGGTGCACGAGGACATACTGGTGGTGAATGTTGGAGATGAAGCGGTGGGGGACGCCGAAGGGGTAGAGGTTCTTGTTGTCCTGGGCGAGGACGGTAACGCCCTTGAGGGGGTAGCCTGAGTCCTCGAGGACCCGGGCGACGTCCGCGTGGTGGAGGACGAAGCGGCTTCCGTGGCGGAAGTCGGAGACAATCACGCAGGCATGGGCGCCGGGCTTGAGGGCGGGCAGGGCGAGGGCGAAGATCGATCCGAGGGTCTCCAGGAAGTCATCGTACCCCTCGATGTTCCCCAGATCACCCGCTGATTCGCTGTAATGGGTCGCGAGGCCCTTGGTGACGCGCTCGGTCTTCGCCTTGAGGCCGGGCTTCTTGCGCAACATGCTCCAGTAGGGCGGGCTGGTCAGGAGGAGGTCGAAGGACTCGGGCGGCAGCTTGGGGAGGGCGTCTCGCGCGTCGGCCTCGATAAGTCGCTGGTCCCCCGCAAGGAAACCGCCCTCCTCCTGCAGCCGGGTGCGGGCGACCTCGGTCCACTCGGGCGACAGCTCGATGCCGACGCCGACGCGCCCTTCCCGGGCGCACGCAATCAGGGTCGATCCGGTGCCGACGAAAGGGTCGAGCACGCGGCCGCCGCGCTTCGTGAAGAGGCACATCAGGCGCGCGACATCCAGCTCGGAAAACGTGGCGGGGTGTTGGCTCTTCAGCTTGCTGCGAGGCGGCGTGCGGCTGAAGACGAAGCTGGGGATGATCTGTTCGAGAACTTCCTCGGTCGCCTCATCCCCGCGGCGCTCTCTGAGCCATGCGACGAACTCCTCCCAGGCCCGGGCATCCAACTCGGTCGGCTCACGGCCGATGGCAGTCACCCAGAAGCTCTTGGTCGCCCTGAGCCACTCGCGGTTGGAGAGGTCGTTGAGCTTGTTGCGGGGGTCTGGGCTATCGTTCACCTTGCTGCCGCCGGAAGCAGGAACAGGCCCCCGTTCGCCGCCTTCGGCACGGGGGCTTGCCTCGCTTTCGATTCGGGCGCGGGGAGGGGCTACCCGCCCTCGCCGCTGTGGATCCCGATCGTGGTGATGCCCTTGTCCTTGTCTTCGGCCACCATGATGATCTTGCCCTTGTTCTCGCCTGCGTTGAGGGTGATCATCAGGCTGCCAGGGCTCTCGATGACCGTGTTGCCCTTGCCGTACTTGTCCTTGTACCAAGAGGCGACCTTGTCGAAGGGGTCCTTGGTCTCGAGGCCGACGGCCGCCCAGGAGCCGCCCTTCTCCCCGCCGGTGACCTTGCCTCCGCCCTGTACGGTGGCGCCGGGGTAGAAGTCGATGCCGACGTCTTCCTGCTTGACGGCCTGCTCACCGAACTCGCTCTTGGTCGCCCCATCGGGGCCGGTGACCGTTACAGAGCCGCTCTCACCCTCGCCCTTCGTCTCGACCTTGATTTCCTCGCCCTTCTCGCCCTTGACGGTGTAGTTGCCGTCCTGGGCGTCCTGCGCGGTACGAGCGACCTCTGCAGCCTGCTTCACGGGCTTCGGGCAGCCGCACAGGGCGAGGCATAGCACGACGAGTACGACGATCCCAATCCACGCTGACGTTCTCATTCCTGACTGCTCCTTCTGGGGTTGGTCCGACAACGTGTCCGACGAACGGGTGCCTCTATGCGGCGGGGCCCTCGCTGAAGGTGAGCCCCTCGAGGCGGACCGGCGGCTGGTCGGCGGGCGTACGCAGTCTGAGCTTGTGCCAGCCCTCGGTCAGCGGCCCGATGAGGACCGGCTCGCACTTGGGTGTGATCTCGACCTGCGCATCGGCGCTGCCATCGAAGGAGACGAGGATCTTCGCCCCGGCGTCGGGGATGCCCAAGGTCAGCCGCCAAGTCCCCTTAGGCAGGAACACTGGGTAGGCGACTGTGTCTCCCGCCGCGAGGGTGATGGACTGGGGCGCGAGGTTCGCGGCCGAGGGCGGCCGCGTCAGCTTGCTCTCCGCCGGGTTGAGGCACCCGCTGCCCAGCGTGAGCGGGCCGGCCTTGGCGCGCGCGGTCACGGTCTGGCGATAGGCGTAGACGAAGTCGGCGACCGTGGTCCCGGTGCAGGTCTTCACCACGTCGCGCAGGCCGCTCGACCCGTGCGCGGCGAGGATGTAGAGAGCGAAGCCCACGTAGTAGCGCATGGCCCGCTCGTCGGTGCCCATGATGAGTTCGGACTCCGGCCCGTCGCCGGCCCAGACCCCCAGCGGCGCGCGCCCGGAGGCTGCGAGGTAGTCCTCGGCGGCGGCGCCGCAGCCGGGCCAGAGGCCGTCCAGGCGGGCGACCGCGGCGTCCGAGGGCCAGCCGGCGCCGCTCCAACCGCCGGCCTCCTGAGCCAGCCAGTGCACGAACAGGCGCTCGCCGACCTCGCCGCTGCCCCACATCTCCGTCGCGGCGAACCCGCCGACGGTCGGCAAGAGCAGGTGGCCGGACTCGTGAGCCAGCTGCCTGAGCCACTCCAGCGCCGAGCGATCCGGGCTGAGGGCCTGGTAGAAGAGGATGTCGCTCTCGCTGCGTTCGGCGCCGTTGGGGCCGTTGGTGCAGAGCCACAGGCGGTTCAGCCCCTCGGCGTCGCCCTGCGGCGGCAGACCCAGGTAGCCCTCGGCATACGTGCGGAAGCGGAGCATGAGGTGCACGAGGCGCTGGGCCGTGGGGCCGAGATCGATCTCGGTGCCCGAGAGCAGCTCGGACGGGTAGTACGCGATCACGGCGAGGCGGAAGTCGCCGGCCTCAGGGTCCTCGCGGTAGCCGTAGACGACGCGGTTGAACTGGGCAGGCTGGTTGCCCGGTCCGGGGAGGCGGCGTTCGACGATCGGGCCGCCGTCGGCGCCGTCCTCGGGGTACTTCGCGGACGTGGTGTAGCAGAGCGCCAGCCGGGCGGGGAAGGCGGGGACCCGCTCGTCCGTCAGCGCGCATCCCTGGTCCACGGTGAAGGCGACGGGGCTGACCGCCAGCAGCCCCCGGTTCAGGCGGCGGGGAAAGGGCGGCCTGAGGAACAGACGCTTGGCTGCCGCGAGGCCGTACTCGCTGCGCGGCTGGAGCGCCAGCAAAGCAGCCACGTGGTTGAGCGCCTGGGCCTTGTCCCCGGTCACCTCGTAGACGTGGGCGAGCCATTCCTGCGCGGGAGCGTATGTCGGCGCGGTCTCCTGGGCCTGACGGAGGAGGTTCAGCGCCTCGTCATACTTCTTCTGCTGGACCAGCTCCGCCGCCGAACGCGTGAGCCGGGCCGCCGCTTCGGCGGGAGCCTCCTGGCCTTGCGCCGCCGACCCGGCAACGGCGGCCATAGCAAGGGCGGCGCAGAGCGCGAGGGCAGTTCGTGAGGTCATGGGTGACGGACCATGGGTGCGGAAGGCACGGCGCGGGCGCCATGAATGGCGCCCCTACACATGGGCGCGATGAATCGCGCCCCTACATGGTGAGTCGGCGGTTAGGTGTGGCAGACCAGACGGCGACAGACTTCGGCCGGCAGTTCCAGCCGGCTGTCATCCACGATGCACTGAACGCAGAACAGCTTCTTGTCCGGCTGGCAGTGCCAGAGCAACACGCGCACGTTGCTGCCGTAGGGCTTGCGCATGCAGTGCAGGACGAAGCGCCGCACCCGCGCCTGCATTCCGCTCGGCTCCCCCGAGACGGCGATGGCGGGATGGCCGTTGAACTCCAGCTCCTCGTAGGTGCAGTCCCAGCCCTTCAGCCGGCCGGCCAGCTCCTTCTGCGCCCAGGTCTTCAGGTCCTTGTCGCCGAGCGCGACATCCGCCATCCCCCACCGCATGATGCTGATGGACTCGGTCTCCAGCTTGAAGCTGAGGTCCAGCAGCCCCGCCATCAGCTTCTGCCCGTCCAGCCGGAACTCCTCGGGCACCTCGCACTGCAGGCCGTAGGTCGCCCACGTCACCCAGCCGTCCTGGGGGTGGTCCGAGACCGAGAGGATCAGCTCCCGCGCGAGGTCCTCCAACGGCTTGCCCTCCGGGCCGAGCACCTGCACGATGGCGGTGCGCTCGCAGTGCGCGCACTGCCACGCCGCGCCGTGCGCCTGCCGCTCGCCATCGGTCCAGTGGAACGTCTCCAACTGCGCGCGCCCGCCCCGGCGCCGGCCCAAGAGGCGGGTGTCGCGCTTCGTCTTCACCTCGGGATCCCGGCGACGCCGCTTCTTCTGCATCTCCCGCAGGTAGCTGCCGACGACCTCCTCGATCGACACGGGCCCCTTGCGCTCGAAGAACTTCACTTCGACGCGGGGCATGTCCGGCCCGTCGATGCGGAGGTAGCCCTCAGTGTGATCACCGCCGATGGCGCCGATCGTCCAGTCCTCAGGCACGGTGATCGTGCAGCCCTGCCAGCCGATCACCGTGGTTTTCGTGGGTTTGTCGGTCATCTCTCGAAGCTCTGCATTGATCGCTGAACGGCAACGGCAAGGCAACGTCGCCTTGCCACAGCAGCCGGCTGGAAGCCTGCGCTCCCAGGTGGACGGCAACGGCAAGGCAACGTCCACTTGCCACAGCAGCCGGCTGGAAGCCCGCGCTCCCAGGTGGACGGCAACGGCAAGGCAACGTCGCCTTGCCACAGCAGCCGGCTGGAAGCCCGCGCTCCCAGGGGGACGACAACGACCTCAGAAGGCGATCTTGTGGCGGCGCATGTAGACGTTCTCGACCAGGCCGATCGCGAGCATCGTCGCCAACATGCTGCTCCCTCCGTAACTCACAAGGGGCAGGGGCATGCCTTTGACCGGCGCGAGGCTCACCGTCATCGCGATGTTCACGACGACATGGAGACCGATTACCGCAGTGACTCCCGCAGCGATCAGGCGGCCGAGCGGGTCCTTGGCCTCGATGATGGCCACGGTACATCTCCAGAGAAGCACGCCGAACAGCACGAGCACGACCATCGCACCGACGAAGCCGAACTCCTCAGCAACGGCGGTGAAGATGAAGTCAGTGTGTTGGTCCGGAACGAAGTTGCCGCCGGTCTGGGGCCCCTTGAACAACCCGCGCCCGAAGAAGCCCCCGTTGCCGACCGCGGTCAAGGCGTTCATGGGCTGGTAGCCGTCACCCATCGGGTCTCTTTCGGGATGCAGGAAGACCAGCAGGCGCTCCTTCTGGTAGTCCTTGATGGCGCCCGAGAACCAGGCGGCCGAGAAGAGCAGCAGGAGGGCCGCCACATAGCCGCCCAGATGGCTCCAGCGGGCGCCGGCGAAGAGCATGACGACGAACCAGGTGGCGAGGATTACGATCGGGGTGCCCAGGTCGGGCTGCTTGAGGATCAACCCGATGGCCGGGACAAGCCACAGGAACGTCTTGCTGACGGCCAGGAAGTCGTGGACCTGCTCGCGGGCGCTGGCGACGCAAGCGACCGTAACGAGCAGCGCGATCTGCGCCAGTTCCGACGGCTGCAGACGGAGCGGCCCGAGAATGATCCAGCGGTGCACGCCCCGCACCGCCGGCATGAGCAGGACGACCGCCAGCAGCAGCAGGGCCCCCGCGTACAGGGGTAGGTGCAGGCTGGTCAGTCGCGTGTAGTCGAAGCCCATCGTGACCAACAAGACGATGAGCCCCAGCGCAACCCAGATCAGCTGCATCTTCACCTGAGCCCACTGTGCGGTTGTGCTGCCGCCGAGCCCCGTGCGGGTGCAGCTGAAGATCATCAGGCAGCCGATCGCCACCAGCGCCAACGCCGCGCCGAGCAGCACGAAGTCGGCCCGCCGGAAGTACCGCGAAGAAAACACGATCCGCGCCTCCACAGTTGTCTCGCCGGGGATTATAGCACAAAGGACGGCGGGAGTCAGGAGCCAGGAGTCAGGAGTCAGGAGAACGGCGGACGGCACGGCAACGGCTCGCTAGGCGGTGAGGCGCAGCTTGCAGGCGAGGTCGGAGAGGAAGTCGGGGAGGGGGACCTGGATGCGGCCGCCTTGGACCGCGACAATGGCGGTCGCCACGATCTCGCCCACGTAGGGGTCCCAGAACTCGACCTCGTACTGGCCGTCCGGGAGGCCCTGGAAGCTGACGGCCGCGCCCTGAATGGGCGGAAGCTTGCGGCCGACCTCCCCCGCGAGCATGCGGTCGAGATTGAGCACGTAGAAGTACGTGGCTTTCGGCGACTTCATCGCGTGAACGAACAGCTCGGGCGGCGAGGTAGTGGGCGCAGCGGCGTTCTGCTTGGGGTCGGGGTTGATCCACGTCCAACCCTCACCGCGCCGGTCCTCGTTGCCCAGGAACTTCGCGAGTGTCGCATGGTGGTGCGCGTAGCTGTCGCGCAGCCAGATGTCGTTGTACCAGAAGTGGGCAGGGGCGGCCATCGGCGTGACTGCGCTCGTCCACAGGCCGATGCGGAAGTAGCCCTCGATCTGGCTGCGGCTGAGGCTGGGGATCTGCGACGTCTGGGGCCCGAACTCGATCAGCATGTAGGGCTTGGCGATGTCCGCCCGCAACCCGTAGGCGCGGCTGACGTCGTCGCCGATCTCCTTCTGGGGCCAGTAGGCGTCGGCCTGCAGGTAGTCGATGTCCGGCACCGCCCAGAGGGACCGGCCCGCATCCCACATGAAGTGCAAGCAGTAGTGTGTAGTGATCAGGCGCTCCCAGGGGTCGATGTCGCGCAGGTACTTCGACATCTCGGCATGCCACGCGGCGACGTCGGGACTGAGCTGCCCGTACGCATCGATCAGGTCAATCTCGTTCCACAAGTCCCATGACATGATGTGTTGACTGTAACCCCAACGCGCGACGATGTAGCGGTACCGGCGCCGGAACATCTCCTTGGCGGTCGGATTGGTCCAGATCAGCGACGGCGTTGCACACGGACCGCCGTTGGCCGCCGCGTAGGGGTTGTACTCCCACTCGGCATCGAACTTGTCGCGGCGAAGCTGACCGTGGGAGTTCAGGGTCAGCTCGATGAACAGGTCGTCCTGTTCGGCCAGGTCGAGCGCGTGGTCCATCCGCCAGGCGTTGTACATGCAGTAGCGGCCAAGGTTGTCGTAGCGAGAGTCGTACTTGTCCGTCCACTCGATGCCCGCCCACCAGGCGCACATCCACGTCCGTACATACTGCAGGCCCGCCTGTTGAAAGGCCGGGAAGAACGTGTCGAAGTCGTAGGTGCCCTTCTGCTGCGCCGCCTGGTTGCCGCCGTCCCGCATGTTGATGCCCTGCGGGTAGAAGAAGCTGCCATCCTCGAACTCGAAGTAGCGTGGGTCCTGCTTGCTCACGCGCACGCGCCCCCGCGGGTCGGCGGAGGGTGTGGCCGTGAAGGTCGCGGCGGGTGACCGCGCCTCGCCACGATTGTCCTTCAGCGTGACGTAGTACTCGTGCTTGCCGGGTTCGACGGCCGCGAAGCGCACCTTCCACGTTGGCGCGCCGACGGGGATCAACTTCTCGAAACCCTTCTCATCCTGGGTGCGCCGATAGTCCTGATAGAAGAAGCCGGGCACCTCCATCTGGGCGCCGGAGGGTCTGCGGAAGTGGCCCATCACGTCCACTTCGTGCGGGTTGAAGACGTTGTCATACTCCCGGTCCACCGGGAAGGTCAGTTCGAGCTTCTCATTCACCGCCACGCTCTGCGCGCTGGCCGTGGGCTTCAGCGCGGCAAGCGTAGGCGGCTTGGGAGGCGTTCCGGGAGCGATCAGGCAGATGTCGTCGATGTAGACGGTGCCCTGCCAGGCGGTCTTGGAGAAGAAGCGGATCCCAAACTCGCGGGGGTAGAAGAGGGTACGGTACCAGGACTTCTCGTGCCCGCCAGCCTTCCAGGCCTTGGACCCGGGCGACAGATCGACGGTGGTGGACATCCACACGCCGGGCTTGAGGGGCTGAGTTGGCTTGTCAGTCGCGGGATCGCGGAAGAGGCCGGTCTGGTACCAGAGGTACTGGCGGTCCTTGAGGTAGGCGTAGATTCCGATGTCCTTGGGCGCGCCCTTGGGAACCTGAACCCACACTTTCAGCGTGGTGAATGGCCGCCAGTCCTGCCAGGGGGTGTAACTGACGCCGAGCGACCCCGGGAAGGTGCCGGTCAGCCCGAGCGCCTGCTGGCCGCTCGGAGCCGCCATCGGGACGACGGCGACGCCGGAGGTGTTCGGGTCGTTCTCCGAGACAAACCAGTCGGTTGTCGGCTCCTCGAAGTCGAAGCGGACGATGGTGGAGGGGGCCGCGCCGCAGACGGCGGGGACAACGGCGACCAGAGCGAGGCTAAGGACGATGCGCAAAGGGGTACCTCACCGGCGAGTGTGTGCGACGCTCAACGTAAGGCAACGCAGGCACGGGCCGAGGGTTCCCTTGTGCGAGGTGGGGAATTCGGGGACACGATCCCAATTCGCCAACGACGCGAATTGGGTCATGTCCCCGAATTCCCCCGGTCACGCAATCTCGACCGCGCGACGGGCCTCGATCGACTCCAGGACGGCGAGGGAGACCTTCAGCGCCGAGAGGCCGTCCTCGGCGCCGGTTGTAGGGGGCCGGTCTTCGCGCACCGCCTGGGCGAAGGCGCAGGCCTGGAGGCCGTAGAGGTCGGCGTCGAAGTCCCCGAAGGTCCGCTCCTCGCCGCCCTTGCGCGTCAGCTTGAGGTTCCTGAAGCCCTCAATCGCGACGACTCCAAGAGGCCCGAGGACCTGCTCCGGGCCGGGGGCACTCGTACCCCGCGGCAGGCCCCAGGAGAGGGAGATGACGCCGACATCGCCGGAGGAGTACTCGACACACAACGTGGCAGTATCGGTCTGCACATCAACGCCCGGCAGCTCCGCGGCGCCCTGCGCGAAGGTCATCCCCATCGCCATCACGCGGACCGGCTCGGCGTCGAAGACCCAGCGCCACTGGTCGAAGTAATGGCAGCACAGGTCGATGATCGGCCCACCGCCGCCGTCACGGGCCATGATCCAGGGCTTGAAGCGGATCTCCATGCCCCCGGTCATGCGGTACATCACGGGCCGGCCGAGCGCGCCCTCGGCGAGGAGTTCCCGCAGCTTGGCGAGCTGTCCCAGATGGCGCTTGCAGAAGGCGATGCCGAGCTTGCGGCCCGTCTCATCGCGGCAGGCGATCATGGCCTGCGCGTCGGCGACGCTGAGCGCGATCGGCTTCTCGCAGAGGACATCCTTGCCCGCGCGCAGGGCCGCCTCGGTCGCCTCGCGATGGAAGCACGTCGGCAGGCACACGGACACGACGTCGATCCCATCCTGCGCGATGGCTTCGCGGATGTCCGTGAACCAGCCCGCGACCGAGTGCTTCTCGCCCGCCGCCTGCGCGCGGGACTCGTCAACATCGGCGACCGCCACCAGGCGGACCGCCGGGACCTTCGCCCAGGCAGTCAAGTGGGCGTTGCCCATGTCGCCGGCGCCAAGAACGCAGATGCCAAGGTCTTTCACGTCGAACACCTCCGAGGGTGAGGCGAGTTGGCGAGTTCACAAGTTGGCCAGTTATTGAGTCTCGTGTAAGTAGGGAAACTCGTGGGGCGGGCATTCTTGCCCGCCACGGGCCATTGGCGGGCAAGAATGCCCGCCCCACGAATTCGCTCCTTGTTCCCCAAGATACACGAGACTCAGCAGCGGGCTCGACGTCCCAATGGCTGCGGCCACCGTGGGTCGGGTTTCCAAACCCGACACGCCATCACCTGCCGGGGAGTCAGTCGTAGACGAGGATGAGGTTGGTGAGGGCGCGGCCGGGCTTGGTGATGTACTCGCCATTCGAGTACAGGGCGCTGGAGGTGCCGCCGTCGAGCGCCATCGCGTCCACGGAGCCGAGGCGCAGCATGATGTAGGCCAGCTTGTTGAGGGTCACGGGAGTGTGCACCGTGACCAGGAGTAGCTTGCCCTGGGCGTTCACCCCGACGGCGCTGCGCCGGGCGAGGGCGAAGATGGAGGGGTCGCCGAACCCCTCGTCATAGGGGGTCAGCGCAATCCTGCCGTTACGCAAGAGCATCGGTCCGGCGCCGATGGCCGTGCGGATGGTGCCGGCCCAGCGGAAGTCGCGGCCGAACTTGCTGCGGTGGTACTCGATGCGGACCTGGCCATTCTCGCCGACGGTCAGCACCGCGCTGGACAACCCGTCATAGATCAGCCGGCCCTCCATCACCAGCGCGCCGACGGGGGCGCTCGTCCGGAGGTTGAAGTAGGTCCCGTTGATCGCGACGCGGGGCTTGAAGCGGCGGACCATGGAGCCGAAGCTCTCGCGGCCGAACCGGCCCTGGCTGAGCACGGTGCCCTGCGCGAGCCCGAGGACGACCTTGACGTTCTCGGGCTTGGGGTTCACCGTCACGACATTGGCGCCGATGCCGCCCACCACTTCCCAAGTGCGGGAGATGTGCGCGGAACGCTCGGGCTGGGAGGTCGTGAACTGCGGCGCAGTAACGAGTTCATCGACGGCCGTGGGTCCGCTGGTGTAAGGGCCGAAGAGCCCGTACGACCTGCCGGGGGGAGACGGAGGCATGTAGAAGCGCCGAACCACGGGCAGGGCGACGATGCCCGCCACGACGGCGGCGTAGACGATCAGGGCGCCGATCGAGGCGCGGTCCGCGCCCCGCCCCGGTACGCTCGTCGTCCGCGCTACGCCGATCACGCCCCTCGCCCCCTGTCGCTCCGCCATCCATCTACTACCCTAGTGAGTATACCCGACAGCCGCGCCCGGGTTGCGCAGGAGGGGTCAATCTGGGGCGCACTGTGAGGGCGGTCACAGCGGTGGACAGGCAAGAATGCCTGTCCTCCTATGGGCCTAGAGGTCGGTGCGCCAGCGCTGCCAGCGCACCTCGACCTCGAAGCCGCGCTCGGCCCAGAGCCCGGGCTGACGGCCCTCGGCGGCCGCCACGAAGGCCAGTTCCGTGGCCCCGCGGCAGAAGGCCGAGATGCGGGCGGCGCTTACGAGCGTTGCGGAGCGCTCGGGTTGCTCGGGGCCCGGGAGCGCCCCCATCCCGAAGGGCCCGAATCCGAGCCAGGCGCGCCGGCGGCCCGTCGCGGCGGCGTAGGGCGCGTCGATCATCACGGCGGCATAGCCGACCACTCGGCCCGCGGCCTCGGCGAGAAGCAGGCCCTGCGGGTCGAAGCCGCCCGCGGACTCGATCAGGGCGGTGAGGTCCACCGGGGTGAACTCCCCCGCCAGGAGCCCCGCCTCCCGCAGGATGGCCGGGAAGCGCTCCACCTCCGAGCGCTTGACCGAGGACACATGCACGGGGGCACGCCCCGCCTTGGCTCCCGCAAGGGGGGCCATGTAGGTGGCCCAGGCGTCCACGGGCTGGAATCCCGCGAGACGCAGATCGTCCTCGGCGGGGTGCTCGGCAGGGGCGAACAGCTCGAGACCGGAGGCGTCCTGCTGAGCGCGCACCTGGCACGCCGCGTAGAGGAGGCCGCTCGCCGCCGCCGAATACCCCTCACCGGCGGCCACGTGCGGGAGGCCGGGCTGGAACACCGTATGTGCACCGACGTAGGGGTAGAGGTTGCCGCCCGTCAGGGCGACGGTCGGCGGCTCGACGTGGCACCATCCGACCGGCTCGCCGTCCTGGTAGGCCACGAGGAGTGCCCGCTCTGAGAAGCGCGGGTCGTTGCCCGCCCTGCGGACCAGCTCCTCGACCGACACCGGCCGGTAGTGGGGCGCGGCGGGCAAGCCGGCGTTCAGCAAGTCCACCAGGATGGCTGCGAGGTCCTGAACCTCCCCGGGGTTCGCGATGCGCTTGATGTCCAGGCCCACAGACGCCTCCGGGTCATTGACGCTCGCTGCAGCGCCGTGCTCCTTCTCCGTCCGGAGCACGTTCTCCTCGTCGGGCGTCCTCGCAGGACAGGCGGGGCCGACATGAAGATGACCAGGCTGAAGTGGCTGACGCTGGGGCTGCAGTGCGTGGTCATCGCGCTCGTCTTCTACTTCATCGGGCGCACGGTGGTGGAACTGTGGCCGAAGATCGTCGCCATCGAGTGGCATCTCGATCCGCCGCTGTTCGTCGCATCGATCATCGTGGGCCTGGCCTGCCAGGGGCTGCTCATTGTGGGGTGGAGGCTCTCCCTGCGGCTCGTCGGGGCGCCGATCAGCTGGGGCGGCGCCATCGAGAGCCAGGCGGTGGGGCAGCTCGCGAAGTACGTGCCGGGCAAGGTCATGACGCTCGTAGGGAAGGTGTACCTGGCCGGGAGAGCGGGCGTGCCGGAGAGCCAGGCCACGCTGGCGATGTTCATCGAGGTCTCCACGCTCACGATCACGGGGCTGATCGTCGGCCTGGGGTACGCGCTGCAGATCCTGTCGCCGGAGCGTCTGCTGCTGGCGGCGGTCATCCTGCTCGCCGGGGCGTTCGGAGTGCTGCACCCCGCAGTGCTCCCGCGGGCGATCAACGCGGGGCTGCGATTGCTCAAGCGCCCGACGGCCGAGTTCCGCTACCAGTGGTCGGCCGCTGTGCCGCTCCTGGTGTGCTACTTCGTGCTGTGGGCGCTCTGGGGGTCGGGGCTATGGCTGCTGGCAGCCGGGTTGGGGCTCCAGGCGCCCCTCCTGCCGCTGGTGACGGGGAATGCGCTGGCCTGGGTGGCGGGCTTCCTGAGCTTCATCTTCCCGGGCGGGCTGGGTGTGCGGGAGTATGTGCTCGCCCGGTTGCTGGGGCCCTCGGCGTCGGGTGTCGCGATGAGCATCGCGCTGGTCTCCCGCGCGTGGTTGCTCGGCGCGGAACTCGCGTGGCCGGTGGGCGTCTGGGTATGCAAGATCATCGCGCGCCGGCGGGTGGGACGTTTGGGGTGAGTGGATTGGGGATGCGGGTTCGGGCCGGATACTCGCCTGCAGACGGCCGCAGGCTCGTATGCGGCCCCTCCCACGGCTTACCTTGGCAGCGTAGACGGAGGGGGAGTTGTCGCACAAACGGGCCGCCCAGACTGACCGCTGGTCGCCCCCGCTGGCGACAGTGGCCGTGTTCGTGCTGACCGTCGCGGTGTGCGGTCTGCGGTTGAGCTCGCCGGGGCTGGTGGAGCCCGATGAAGCGCGCTACGCGGCCGTCGGGCAGGCGATGTGGGCTAGCGGCGACTTCGTCACACCTCGCCTCAACGGCTTCGCTTACCTGGACAAGCCGCCCCTGCTGCACTGGCTCACCGCCCTGAGCATCGGCCTCTTCGGGCCACACGAGTTCGCGGTCCGGCTGTCCTCCCTGCTGGCGGCGGCGGCCGGCGTCGCCCTGACCTACGCCTTCGGACGACACGTCTTCGGCCACCACGCGGGGATCGCGGCGGCGGCGGTGCTCGCCACGAGCGTCCTGTGGTTCGCGGTCGGGCGGGTGATCCGCTACGACATGCTGCTGACGTTGGCGGTCACGGCGACGATCTGGTGGGCGTGGTTGGGATCGGAGGGAGGGCGAGAGGGGACGGGCGCCATGAATGGCGCCCCTACACGGTCGGGCGCGATGAATCGCGCCCCTACATACGGCGGGGGAGACGGTGGGGGGCGGGATCGCGCCCCTACATACGGCGGGGGAGACGGTGGGGGGCGGGATCGCGCCGCCAGATACGGCGGTGGGGGGCGAGGGTACTACTGCCTGGCGGCCGCGGCGGCAGGGCTAGGTGTGCTGGTGAAGGGGCCGATTGCGCTGGTCCTTCCGGTCTTCGTCATGGTTCCCTATCTCGGATTGACCCGGCGCCTGAGCGCCCTGCTGCAGGTGCCGTGGCTGGCGGTGCTGGGCATTCTGGCGGTGATCATCGTGCCCTGGTTCGCGCTCTGCGAGCATGCGAACCCGGGGGCGATCCGCTTCTTCCTGCTGCACGAGAACGTCGCGCGGGTGACGGGCGAGATCGACGCGGCGCACCAGCAAGCGTGGTGGTACCTCGGGCCGGTCCTGTTGGGGGCCTGCTGGCCGTGGACGCTGTTCCTCCCGGGAGCCGTCACCGACGGCTTTGGGGGGCGACGGCATGGCGAGGAGCCGCAGCGGCGCGCCTGCATTCTCTGGCTGGTGTGGGTCGCGGTTCCGCTCGTGCTCTTCAGCCTCTCGAAGGTGAAAGTGGAGACCTACATCCTGCCCTGTCTCCCGCCGATTGCGCTGCTGATTGGGCGGTATGTCTCGCCGGCCCGCAAGCGCGGCCTGTGGGCGGCAGTCGGGACGGGGATCCTGCTCATTGGTGTGGCGGCGGCCGTCGTGTTCGTGAAGCTGGGGCAGTCGCTCCCGGTGGCGGTGAAGCCGGTCGCGTTGATCTGGGCGCTGGCCGGCCTGGAGGTGATCGCGGCGGCGATCCTGCGCGCCCGCAAGTGGGCGGTCGCGCTGCTGGCGATCTCGCTGCTGGCGTCGTATCACGTGCTGCTCTGGTCTGCAGGTCGCGACCCGCGTTTCCCCTCCGACAAGGCCCTCGCGCAGAAGGTCGCCGAACTGCGCAAGCCGGGCGAGCGCATCTTCTCGATCCGCCAGCTCTCGCGGGGGACCGTGTTCTACCTGGACGACCGAGTGGCGGTGTTCGGCAATGCGCCGGCGGAGTACGAGTTCCCGGGGAATGCCGGCCGACTCAGGGGCCGGGTCTACCGCATGGAAGATGCGGAGAGCGTGCTGACGCCCGGCCCGACGGCCGTCATCATCTGCCGCCGGCGCTTCTGGCCGGAGTTCGAGGCCGCCGCCCACGGCATGGTCACGACCATCGGCCAGACCGACCGCGCTCTCATCCTGCGCAGCGAGCCGAGGCCGGCGCGGGACGTCCGCGCAGGTGAGCCGCCACCGTAACCCGAAGGTACGTGTCATGAGGCGCGCGCTTCTGCCCATTCTCGGCGCGATCGCGTGGCTGCGCCCAGCCGGGGCGGTCGCCGACGAGCCGCCCCAGGGAGAGGTCCGCTCCTACTTCTCGGTGGTCGATGGGTCGCGGCAGCAGTACGGCGTGTACCTCCCGCGCGCGAATCCCCCAAGTGATGCGGGCTATCCCATGGTGATGCACGCCCACGGCTACGGCTGGTGGGTCGGGGCGGACTTCTCGCTCTGGCAGCGGCAGTGGGCCGACGACCACGGCTGGATTCTGGTGAACGTCAACGGGCGCGGGCCGAACTTCTACGATGGGATCGGCGAAGATGATGTGATGCGGGTGCTGGAGGACGTCGGGAAGCTGGTGGCGGTCGATCGGTCGCGGGTCTACATGACGGGCGGCTCGATGGGCGGGACGGGCGCGTACCGGATGGGTGTCCGCCGGCCGGACGTGTTCTCGGGCGCGGCGCCGGTGGATGGCTGGACGGACTTCCGCGAGTTCCACTGGCACTGGTACGAGCGCAAGGACATGCCGAACGCCATCGAGGAGTTCCGTCGCCCGCTGCTGGAGGCCGTTTCGCCCCGGTACACCGCCGGCACCGCGCGGTGGGGCAACGTGCAGCTGATCGTGGATGCGCTCGACAACGTCGTGTATCCTTGGCAGGGCGTGGACCTGGGCAAGGCTCTGGAGGCCGAGAGGACCGACGCGCCGGAAGTCTACCGACACGAGCTCGTCTACCACTCGGATCGCGGGCACGGCGGCGGCTACGACCTGCCCCGGATCTACGAGCGGTTCCTGGCGGTCTCCGGGCTGGAGCGGCCGCCCTCGGTGACCATCGAGGCGACGCTGCTGCGCTACGGGAAGGTCCACTGGGCCGCCATCGACCGGTTCGGCGTGCAGGGGGCGATGGGGCGTCTGGACGCCGGGGTCTCCGAGTCGGCCGCGTACGTCTCCCTGCGGAATGTGGAGGCCTTCAGCCTCAGCCTGCCGGACAGCCCGCTCGCGGGACGCGACCGCGTTCAGGTGATCGTGGACGGCGTGCCATGCTACGACGGCCAGCCCAAGGAGGTCGCCTTCGAGTTCGCACGCGACCATCCCACGGGCAATGCCTCCTGGCAGCGGGCCGAGCGGCCGGGCTTGCACAAGCATCGTGGCCTGGAGGGGCCCATCGGCGAGGCGTTTCTGGCGCCCTTCACCGTGGCTTGGGGGACCGCGGGCGACCGCGCGAGCGTGCGGCAGGGGCAGATCGAGGCGGAGGACTTCGCCAACGAGTGGAACGCCTTCAACGTGCACTACGACGCGGTGCACGCGAAGCCCGAGGATGAGCTGACCCAGGATGAGGCGACGTCCACCAACCTCATCATCTTCGGCACGCTGGATTCGAGCTCGGTCCTGCGACGGATCGGGGAGGCCTGCGACCTGCCCGTGCAGGTCCGCGACAACCGGGTGCTGGTGCGCGACCCGGCGAACGGTAACCGGCTGTACCGGGGCGCGAAGTACGGAGCGTACTGGGTCTATCCGAACCCGCTGACGGGCTTTCGCACGCTCGTCGTGGGGTGCCGGGGTCGCTTCGCGACGAAGCCGGACGGGAGCGTGCCCCGGGGGCTGGGGTACGACCTGGAGAAGCTGCAGTGGGGTTGGGGCGACTACGTGGTCTTCGACAGCGACATCGAGGACCTGCCCTACGTGGAGAACGTGAACAACAAGCCGCCGGTCATCACCTATGAGGCGGGGTATTTCGTGGAGGCCGGCTTCCTGGACCAGGACTGGCGGCCCAACCGGGGGATCGAGCTTGGCCGGGTGCGCGCGGTACGGCCGGAGGGCTCGCGGCTCATCCACGTGGACTGGGTGCGCCCGGTCGAGGCGGGCGTCGAGGTGCGGATCGCGAACGACCGGGGCGAGCCCGTGCGGCAGGCGCGGGTGACGCTATCGTGGAGCGCGGACGGAGGCGCCTTCTCGCGCCCGACCAACGACGACGGTGTCGCCTTCTTCGCAGCGCCGGAGCGGGCGTCCGTCGAGGCCATCGAGGGGACCGTCGTCAACGTGTGCGCGACCGCCGGCACGTACTGTTGGGCGGATGACCGCGAACGGAGCGCGGTCCTGGCCCCGCGCGAGAGCAACCGGATTCGCGTGACGGCTGCGCCCGAGCGCGCGGAGACCGTCGAGGGCGGCGCGGTCTCGTTCACCGTGTCCATCCGCAATGCGGGCTCGGCGCCGGCTGAGGTGACGGTTCTGGCGCCTGAGGGGCCCGGCAGCGTCACGCCCGCCGTTCAGACGCTGTCCATCGCGGCGGGAGGGACGGGTGACGCGCGCCTGGTGTGGGACGCGGGCGAGCTGCCGGCGGGCGATTACCCGGTGCCGGTTGCCGTCAACGCGCGGGCCGGCGGCCTCGGGCGGGCGGTCGCCTCGACGACGCCGGTGTTCACCATCCTGCCGGAACAGAAGACGCCTGCGGTGGCGATCGTGCGGGTCGCGGCGCCCGACCGGCGCCGGGGTGAGCCGTTCGAGGTGACGGCGGAGATCGAGAACCCGGATGAGGCCCGCGAGATCACGGTGACGGCGAGTTGCGTCATCGTGGAGGCTCAGCGCACCCTGCCGACTCAGGAGGTGCGCCTGGGCCCGAAGCGAAAGGTCACCCTCCGGTGGGAGCCCGCCGCGGGGTCGCGCGCGCTGGAGTCGGGAGTCTACACGGCCACCGTTTCGCTGGCGGAGGTAACCGGGGCGGTCGGGGCGGCGTCCTTCGTCGTGAAGTGAGCGTCGGGAGGAGATTCAGCCGATGCATGTCCTGCGCGTGAGTGCCGTGCTGATGGCGTTTGGGCTGGCGTCCGGGGCGCGCGCCGAGGTGTCGGTCGCGCTCTCGCCGCCGCGGGCGGCGGTCAGCCTCGTGGTCTACGGGAACGCGGACATTACCCTCGTGCGCGAGGTGCGGACGGTGCTGCTGCCGGCCGGGACGGCGGACGTATCTGTCGAGTGGCCGGCGGCGGCGGTCGATGGGTCGTCCCTGAGCCTGCGCGCGCCGGAGGGCGTGACGGTCAGCGCGCCCGCGCAGCCGCCGGGGAAGCGCGAGGCGATGCGCTGGCGGCTGACGGCGCAGACGCCCGGCCCGCGGGACCTGGAGATCACCTACCTCACCAGCGGGATCGACTGGAAGCCCTACTACCGCCTGACGCTCGACGAGGCCGGCGGCGCCGTCGAACTCGAAGGCCTGGTGGAGCTCCGCAACCGCAGCGGGCAGGAGTTCGAGGGCCCGGAGGTGCGGCTCGTCGTGGGCGAGCTGCGGCTGATCGAGAACCTCGCCGACGCCGCGTGGAAGACACTCCCCGCCTACCGGGACCAGAGGAAGAACCCACCCTCCGCCGCCGGGAGCGGCCTGTCCGAGCGCTATGTCTACGACATTGGCTCGCCGCCGCGGCTGACGCTGGAGGATACCTACACGGCGTCCTTTCTGGCGAAGATCAGGCTGACGGAGGCGCAGATTCTGTATCGGCTGCATCCCGCGAAGTACGGGGATGGCGTGCACCGAGTGGTGGTGTTCGGGAACACGCCCGAGGCGGGGCTAGGGGAGATTCCCGTCGCGGGAGCCGACGCGCAGGTGATGGCCGTCACGCCGAACGGGACGCTGCCGCAGCCCTCGGCGAAGGTCCCCTACACGCCGATCGGGGAGGAGTGCGAGATCGACCTGGGGGCGACGCCGGATGTCGCCGCCGAACGACGGGTGATGAAGCAGCAGCGCACGAACTTCGAGTTCGACCGCTTCGACCAGGTGGAGGGCTACGACGAGCGGGAGTGGGTCGAGGTGGAGCTGCAGAACTACGGGACGCACCCGGTGACCGTCGAGTACACCGACACCGTGCCCGGCGTCTGGGACGTCGCGGCGGATGTGCCCTACGTGGAGGAGGGGATGAACGAAGTGACCTTCCGCGTTGACCTGGCGCCCCAGGGCAAGGAAACGCTCTCGTACCGCCTCATCAAGCGCCAGGGCAGGCGCGTTCGCCTCGGGCCTGTCCGGCCGAAGTGACAACGGCGACGTTGCCGTCGCCGTTCCCCTGACTGCCGGCTCGTGACTCCTGCCGTCAGAACCTCTTCTTGCGATCGCCCGCCTTGCGCTTGTCCTTGGTCTTGCGCTGCTCGCGGCGTTCGCGGCGCTCCTCGCGGCGGGCTTCGGCGGCGGCGGCCGAGGCGGCCTCCATGGCGCTCGTGCCGGGGGCCCCGCCCGACGTCGGCAGGCCCGCAGCGCCCGCGGCCGCGGAGACGACGGGCCTGGCGGGCGCAGCGGCCCGGGCCGGGACGCCGCCGCGGGAGGCAGGCACACCCGCCAGCACCCGCAGGGCGCCGACGGAGAAGTACTTCGTCAGCAGCAGGCCGACGACGTAGGAAAGCACCGCGATCCAGTAGAGGGCCGGCACCTTGGTGAACGGGTACAGGCGGTTCAGCTCGAAGCGGCTGGCGATCAGCTCCAGGGTGACGCCGATGGCGAGTGCGGGCGCCAGGGCGAGGATGGCGCGCCACCAGAGCTTCTGACCGGCTCCGCCCTCCCACATGCGCTGCCAGGTCACGAGGAGCTGGCTGGCGTTGAAGATGGAGGAGTAGCACCCGGAGGTGATGCCCACGATCAGCGAGAGGGCAAACGGCTTGATCGAAGCCCCGCCGAAGAAGTAGAGGCAGATGAGGGTGATCTCGACGGTCAGGACCGTGTTGACCGACCGGGCCATCGTCTGGAGCAGGCTGGAGTTGACCGTCGCCGCGAAGGGCGCCTGGCGATGGAGGGTCTGGTTCTCTCGAATGCGGTCGAAGATGACGACGGTGTCGTTGATGGAGTAGCCGAAGACGGTGAGGATCGTCGCCACGAAGGGCGAGTTCACCTCGACCCGCAGCAGGGCCATGACGCCGGTGAGGATCAGGACGTCGTGAACGAGAGCGATGATGGCGGCCACGGCAAAGCGGAAGCGGTACCGCAACGAGACGTAGATGAGGATGCCACCGACGCCGACGATGAGGGCCCACTCGGCGCCCCGCTTGAGGTCCTCCCCCACGACCGGTCCGACGAACTCGACGTCGGAGGCCTGGGTGACCGCGCCGCAACTCGAGCCGAGGGTCTTCTCGAGGGCCTGCTGGATCTTCTGCTGGGCGACCTTCCGCTGCTCCTCGCTGAACTCGTTGATGCGGACGATGACCCAGCGTTGGTCGGCCACCTGGACCTCGTTCTTCTCGTAGCCGACCTCGCGGCTCGCCACGACGCGGCGCACCGCCTCCATCGCCGCCGGCTCGCCACCCGGGAAGGCGGCGAGCGGTTGCGCGAACTCGTACTTCATGATGGCCCCACCCGTGAAGTCGATCCCCAGGTTGAGGCCCGCGGCCATCCACATGATCAGGCCGGGAATCGTGATGGCGACGGAGATCGTGTACCAGAGCCACGCTTTCCCCACGAGATCCCAGCGCCGATTGCGAAACAGGTCCACCGAGAGACTCCCTCCTACGCGATTGGAGCGTGGGCGGGCGCCATGAATGGCGCCCCTACACGATCGGGCGCGATGAATCGCGCCCCTACGTTACAAACGAGTGCAGATCGCCGCCCTACTCGGAGCCGCCCGCCGGTGCGACGGCGGGGGTCTCGAGGGGCTCCACCCCGAACAGGGCCCGGTTCTCCCCGAGGTGGGTGCGGGCAACGATGTGGACGAGCCACCGGGAGGCGGTAACGGCAGTGAACAGGTGGGTGCAGACACCCAGCAGCAGTGTCACGGCGAAGCTCTTGATGGAGCTGGTGCCGAAGAAGTACAGGGCTGCGGCGCCGATTACGGTGGTGACATTGGCGTCCAGGATCGCGGGCCAGGCGCGATGGAAGCCGGCCTCGACAGCGGCGCGCGTTGTGGTGCGGACCCGCAGCTCCTCACGGATGCGTTCGAAGATGATGACGTTCGCGTCCACCGCCATGCCGATCGAGAGGATGATCCCCGCGATCCCGGGCAGGGTCAGCGTCGTCTGGATGGGTGACCAGGTCGAGAGCAAGGCGAGCAGGAGCACGACGTAGAGCGTCAGAGCGAAGTCGGCCAGCAGACCCGGGAGCCGGTAGTAGGCCACCATGAACATCGCGACCAGGATGAAGCCGACGATGCCGGCGATGATGCTCTGGCGGATCGCGTTCTCGCCCAGGGTAGCGCTGACGGTGCGGTTCTCCACGATCTCCAACGGCACCGGCAGCGCACCGGCGTTCAGCAGCAGACGCAGCTCCCCCGCGTCCTGGGCGTCCATGTCGCCGGAGATGACGCCCTGACCGGGGATCTCGCTCTTGATGACCGGCGCCATCTTGGTCTCGTCGTCCAGGATGATCGACATGATGCGACCGACGTTGTTGCGGGTGAACTCGGCAAACTCGCGTTTGCGGCTCTCCTTGATCTCGAACTGTACCTCGAACTGACTCGGCACGTCGGACGGCACGACAGCGGCGTTTGGCTTGAGGTCCGCACCGGTGAACTGAACGGGCGACTCGTCGAGCACGCGCCGCTCGGTCACCCGCTGTCCGGTCTGCGAGTCCTCCCAGGAGGTGTAGTCGTTGTCGCCGGCGCCCGGGCAGCTGTAGCGTTCCGGCACGAGGCGAAACTCCAGTTGCGCCGTGCTCTGCAGGATCTTGGTGACGCGCTCGGGTTCCTTGACGCCGGGCAGCTCGACGATGATCCGATCCTGGCCCTGCGTCTGCACGATCGGCTCCTTGATCTCGCTCATGCTGTACAGCCGCAGGTCGATGATATGCTTCGCCTTGGCCGCCGTGTCTCGGGTGACGAAGACGCTGGAGGGCTTGCCGGCGTCGATCTTCACGCCCTCATAGCGCGTGTTGAGCCACTTGAGGATGGCGTCTTGCTGCTGGGTGACCTGCTCTTCCGAGGTGCTCTGTGTCTTCACGAGGAGCCGGTTGGGCGCCGGAGCGCCGGCCTCGAAGGCCGGCACGCCCTCGTCCTTCAGCAGCTTCTCGATCTTGGCGAGCAAGGACTCTCTCGTCTCGCCGGGCTTCCACGGTCCGCCGGGGGACGACTCGGTCTTGGTCTCGCTCTTGGTCTCGGCGGGGGGCGGCTCTTTGGCTTCGGGGGTCTCCGAGGCCTTCTCTTCGGTCCCGGTCTCCTCGGACGGGGCTTCCTTGCCCTCCTTGGACTCCGCCGCCTTCTCCTCGGCCTTCGTCTCCGTCTTGGTCTCGGACTTGGTCTCCTTGGCGGCCGGCTCGGCGGGCTTCTCGCTCTCCTTGCCCTTCGCCTCGGCCCACATCGGGCGGTCCTCAGGGGTCGCGAAGGTCATCTCGGTGCTGGGCTTGCACTGGAGGACGACATGGGCGCCGCCCTGGAGGTCCAGCCCCAGCCGGACGTTCGGAACGGGCCGGAACACGCCGATCGGCCCCATCCGAGCCACGGCGTTGGCCGCCTCAGCGTCCTCAGGGGCGGCATCGATCGCCTTCACACCCTTGAACTGCTTCTGGAGGGTCGAAAGGGCCATGCTCTTGTCGGTGTTCCGCTGCTCGTCGGTGAGGGCCGTTGTCGCCAGGCGCAGGCGCGAGGGGGTCACGAAGCGGAGGTCCTTGATCGCCTGCTCTTTGAGGCCGGCCGCGGCCAGTTCAGTGCGGATTGTCGCGAGCTTCTCCGTCAGTCCCGCCTCATCGGTCGCGGCCGGCTGACCAAGGTCGAAATCGACCGCCGCCTCCATGGTTTGCTTGTGGTGGATGAAGCGAATCGGCTGGAACCCGATCTCGAATCCGCAGACCAGAAGCGCCAGCAGAATTGCGATCCAGAGCTTGGGTCGGTACTGCATTCGGAGCCTACCTCTGACACAGCCTTACATGGTACCCGAACCCGGGTACGAAGCGAGAGTATACGCCATCGCGTCGCGGGGTGTCAATTCACATTACGTCCTCAACGCCCGCAGGGTGCGACCGCGCGGGGGGCGATGCTCAGCTCGGGGGCCATCCCGGAGGGTTGGTCCGGAGAGTGACGGTTAGGCCCGCTCAGCGCTTCGTGGCCGCGATCAGGAAGTACGGGACGTGGACGAACGGCTCCCAGGTTCCGCTCCGCGAGGCGAGGCGCTCCTCGGCCCGGCAGACCCGCGTCTCGTCGTGGTCGGTCAGGGGCAGTCCGCGTAGCAGGCCGGTGGTCGTCTCGCCGACCGGCTGGGGGAAGCCTTGCAGTTCGGTCCACACCTCCAGGCCTGTCCGTTCGCACATCCCCGGCAGCTTGCGTCCGATCAGCGGATCGGCGCCACAGGCCGCCAGCGCCCGCAGCCACACGTCCTGCAGCGCGATCTCCGGCGGGTACTCGATCATGCCACCGAAGTCCGGCTCGATGGCGAGAAGGCAGCCCCTCGGCAGAAGCACACGTGTCGCCTCTTCGATGGCGACCCGAGGGTCACTGACCCACAGCAGCGTGTTCTGGAAGAGGACGAGGCCGAACGAGGCGTCACCGAAGGGGAGAGCCGCGGCGTCGGCCCGAACGAGCTGCGCGCCGGGCACGCCCCGCGAGGCTGCCGGGCGGATGTCGCGGTCGAGGGCTACCACTTGGCCGGGAACCCGCCGGACCAGCTCTTCGGTTACGAAGCCGTGGCCGCAACCCACCTCCAGCACGCGCCGCCGTTGGCCGATCTGCGCCCGACGCAGGAGTCGCCCGCGCGGCCCGGCGAGCCACTCGGCGAGGCGAAGGGACGGTTCGGGGTCGGGAAGGTCCGGGCGTGCCATGTTGAGGTGCCATCGACACGACCAACAGGGGACAGTCCTCGTTGCCTGCCAAAGGCGGGCAGGCAACGGGACAGTCCCTACCTGCTCTACCTCCCGCCTCCCGCGCACGCGCAGGCGCACGCACACCCGGCGCAGGCGCACGCACAGCCGCCGCCCCCGCCTCCGCCGCCACCCGAGCCGCTGCTGGAGGCGAGGGATTCGAGCACATCCACGGTGACCTTGTCCACGCCGGACAGGTTGACCAGCCCGCCGGTCTTCAGACCGACGGAGACCGGGTCCATCTTGCCGGCGAGGCCGCCCGTCACGCCCTCGGCCCAACCCGCGAACGAGCGCGAGACGTCGGCCAAGCTCGTCCGGCCTCCCGCGGAGCTGGGCGTCGGGATGCCGCCGGGCGTCGGGCGGCCCCAAGGCGGATGGTAGTCATACCCGTGGGAGTGCCAGTAGCCGAAGTCATCGTAGCCGCGGTCCGCCGCCAGCAGCCACAGCAGGTTGTCGTCGGTGTACTCGGTTCGCTTCTCGACGTCCCCGATGGCCTTGGCCTCGGCCCACGCGCGGCTCACGATGTAGCGGTAGTAGCTGCGCGTGCGTTCGACGTCGAAGCCCTTCAGGCGCTTGGCTGTGGTCTCGACGGCAGCCTTCATCGGCTTGCCGAAGTCGATTCGGTTGAGCGGATGGCCCGGGTGAGCTTCGATCTCCTCGAGGAACGGCTGCTCGTAGGCGTGGATGACCGTCCCGAGAGCCCGCGCCTTCGCCTGGCGGTCCTTCCGCGCCAGACCCGCGTACTCGGGAGCCACCTGCACCTCAAGGGGGTCGGCTTCGAGTTGCTTGACGATGCTCTTCTTCAGCAGGCCGAAGATGATCAGCGTCAGCACGCGGCCCAGCGGCAGTTCCAGGAGGATCGCCGCCTCGGGGGCGGACAGGCCGCGCTTGATGCCACCGGCCTCGACGGAGACGATGGCCGGCAGGTAGCGTCCGCTGCGCCTGCGGAGGCCCTTTTCGGCGAGGATCCAGATGGGGATGAGGAGCGGAAGCGCGAACAGCTCGAACACGGGCCACAGGACGAAGCAGACGCTCAGGCCGATCACCAGGAAGATGAAGGCGCTGACGCCCGTCCCCTTGCTGGCGCGGAAGAAGGCGATTCCGTACAGGATGAACAGCACGACCGCCCAGATGAGGCGCGCCCCAGGGTTCTCGCGCCACCATTTGAGGGCCAGGCCCCAGACGGTCTGCCGAACGACGCGCGCCATCGTGCGCTTCGGGAAGGACAGCGCGAACTTGCGCGGGCTGTCCGCGCGCTCGTTTTCCAGGAGCCAGGCAACGATGGTCTGCGACCCCTTCGTTCCCTTGAGCGTGAAGTTGCGGCCCTGGTGCAGGACCTCGTCGGGCTTGATCGCCCCGGGAAGGTAGACGACCACGGCGATCTTCCCCGTGCCCTGAACATACTGCGGGCCCCACCAGGTGGGCGTGATCCACAGCGAGGCGAGATCCCTGCGCGTCGTGTCCTGGTAGACGCGGTTGGGCATGGTGGCCTTGAAGCGAAAGACCCCGCTCTGCCCGGGCTGGATCTGGCTCGCGCCGAGCGGCACCTCGACGCCGCAGTCGATCGCGGTGGACTTGCGGATGCCGGAGAGGGGGACGTCGTTGATCGAGGCAGTCATGTTCCCGATGTCATAGTCCCGGTCGGGAAGCCCCATGTCCACGATGTCGATCGGGTGGGCGCCGAGGCTGCACTGGAAGGTGATCGTGTAGTCGAGCGTGACGGACGCATCCGGGTTCACGTACACATCCAGCAGCATCTCGGGCACGCTGAACCGGTAGTCCTGCGCACCGGTGGTGGCGGCGAAGCAGATGACCGCGACGATGAGCAGCGCGGGGGGGCGCCATGAATGGCGCCCGCTACACGATTGGGCGCGATGAATCGCGCCCCTACGCCCCCAACGACGGCAGATCGCCGTCATGTAGGGGCACGATTCATCGTGCCCAGGTGTAGGGGCGTGATTCATCACGCCCGATGCCGTGCTTCTCACACGCCCTCTCATTCCGGTCCCCCCGTCACGGTGTCATCGGACCAGCCCGTCGGGTCCTTGGGGCACGCCGCGGCGCACAGCGCGAGGCCGGGGCACGTGGGGCAGCGGGACGGCGCCTCCACGAGGTCGCGGTAGCGGGCGAACGCCGGGTGCTTCCAGATCGCGTCCCAGGACTGCCGCAGGAGATTGCCGCAGGGCTCGCGGGGTCCGCGCGGGGCGTACACCGTCCCCTCGGGTTCCACGCGGATCGACGCCTCGGCCCCCGCGCGCGGGCCGGCACTGATGTGGTCGGCCAGGGCCTTCCGTAGATTGAACCTCACCGGCGGGTCCCACAGGAAGCGTGCCCCGCACTCCTCCGCGCACTCCGCGACCATCGTCGCGACCTGCGGCAGGGCACGCGCCGGCAAGGCGCCGGCCGCGTCCTGTTCCTCCTCGCCGTCGAGGCACGCGAGTGCGAAGAAGCTGAGGGTGCGGATGGCCTTCCCCCCTGCAAACTCCGCGATCTCCGGCAGGTCATCCGCGTTGCGGTCCGTGAGGGGAATCTGCGCCACGGGGCACAGCTCCATGTCGTGGCACACGTCCACGGCCTGCGTGAAAGCCGCCAGGTCGCCCGGCTGGGTCAGCAGGTCGTGGTCGGCGGCGCCGGCGGAGACGAGAACGAGTTGGAGGAAATCGAGCCCGGCCATGCCCGCCTCCCGCAGGACGCCTTCCGGCAGCCAGCTCGCCAGGGCCCGGATGCCGGCGATCATGCCCAGGTCCTCCGCGCACTCGACGATTCGCGCCAGGCCCTCGGGCGGCAGGCTGGGCTGCGCGATGAGGGTGACCTGCGGCACCCCGGCCTCCCAGAGGTTCCGCAGGATCGGCTCGACGCCGGCTGGCTCGGCCTGCGTCACGTAGGCCTGGAAGGGCGCGAGGAGGCGGCGCCTCGCGGTGGGCGTGTCGCCGCCGAAGTTCGTGATCGGGTAGTTGTCTCCGGGCGTCAACAGGTCCGCCAGCAGCTTGCGCACGCCCTCCAGGTCCTTCGTCACCTGCGCGATACTGCCGCCGGAGAAGTCGGCGCGCACCCGCTGGATGATCTCGGTGTCGTCGAAGCCCTCCAGCGCACCTCGGACCATCGTCACGCCAACCGGCGAGAGGTGCGCGGCCTCCGACGCGTTGGCCAGCAGCAAGCCCGCGCCGTCGGGGTCGATCCGCAGGTGGAAGCGCACCGGGAAGCCGCCCGGCAGCTGCGTGTAGTGGTACAGGCCGGGCGCGGCGAAATCGGGTCCCCTAGCGGACATGCACGAGAGCCTCCTTGCGTTGCGTCTCCCGCTGAAGCACACATCCTCCGCCGCAGAGCTGCAGGTCCGGGCAGTCGTAGCAGCGTTCATCCAGGCCGGCCACTCGCGGGTTCTCGCGTCGCAGACGGATGCGCCGGAACAGGGCGCTGTCCCAGATCGCCGCCCAGTCGTGGCGCAGCAGGTTCCCGGCCGGCTCGTAGTACGACTGGCAGGGCAGCACGTCGCCGTTGGGCTCGACGCAGATCGAGTACTCCGCCGCGTTGCAGGCCTTGGCGCCCAGGCCCAGGTCTACCGGCGACAGACGGCAGTACTCGGTCGGCGTGTACCACAGGAAGCGCATCCCCAGCGCCTCGGCGCGCTCCTGCACTTCCCCCAGGAGCGGAACTAGCTCCGTCTCGTCGAGCGTGTCCGGGTTGAGGCGCCCCCCACCTGAGCAGATCATCCCGTTCATCGCGAAGGTCCGCACGCCGAGGGCATACAGGAACTCGACGACCTCGACCACCTCCCCGGCGTTCCGTCGCGTCAGGGTCGTGTTCGTCAGCGTGTGCAACCCGGCGTCGAGGCTGTTGCGGATGCCGCGAACGGTCTCCTCGTAGGCGTCCCCGCAGACGATCGCGTTATGCAACTCCGGGTGGTGAGAGGGCAGGGTGATCTGGACATGGTCCAGACCGGCCGCCTTCAGCCGCCCCGCGAATCCGCCGTCCGCCAGGCGGCGACCGTTGGTGTTCACGCCGGTGACCTGCCCGAGCCGCTCGGCGCAGCGGATGAGGTCGGGTAGCCCCTCGTGGAGGGTCGGCTCGCCGCCGGTGAAGATGAGGTGAGGCACGCCGACCCGCGCCAGCGTCCGGATGACCCGGCGCCAGTCGCGCAGGCCCAGAGGGCGCGTGCCGCGCCGCAGAGGCTCGTTGTAGCAGTGCGCGCAGCGGTTGTTGCAGGCGTAGGTGAGCGCGAGGTCCGCCTTGTACGGGGCGTGAGCGCGGTGCGAGAAGATCGGCGAGCGCTCGAAGCCCGGGTCGCACGTCGGGCAGGCGCCGCCCGGCTGCTTCAGGGCGTCGATCACGCCCTCGACCGTCCGCACGTCGGCCACGATCTGCTCGGAGGGCGTTTCCGGATGGCGTGCGGCCAGCAGCCTCACGACCGCCCGCGCGGCCAGGCCGTCCAGCAGCAGGCGCGCGATCTGAGCCGCCGAGGGCGTCAGATGGATGACCTGCGAGACATCGACGAACAGCGCGCCCGAGCCATCCCCATGCACACGGAGGTGCAGACGGAGCTGACCGCCGTCCGTCTCGATCCGATACGCCCGAAGCCCCGGCCGCGGAGCACCCAGGGCCAGCCGGAAGGCCCGCAGATCGCGGACCAGGGCGCCGGCCACTCGACGCCAGGCCTGCTTCACCACTTCGGCGCCTCCTCGATCTGGTAGGAGGTGCCGCAGTGCGGGCACTTGACGAAGATCGCGCCATCCCTCAGCTCGACGCTCTTCTCGTCCAGCGGCGCGGCGCAGTTGCGGCACTTGAGTTGCTCGAGGTCCGATTCCCCCGGCAGGTCGATGTTCTGGACGATGTGGACGCTCGGCGCCGGCGCCTTCAGCCGCGTCAGCCCCATGATCGCGATCGCCGCCCCGACCAGCACCGCGCCGACCACCATCCGCTGGACGAGCCCCTGGTTCCCCACCAGGAACACCAGCCCGACCAACCCGACGCATGTTGCGAGAGCATACAGCCCGATCTTCACCGGCCTCGACTCACCTTCCGTCGCCCGGCTGGGCGCAGTTACATGGCGACGGTCCGCTGGTTCGCTGCGTCACTCCAGCACCCCTCTTCCGGGCCACTCGCACGGATTGACCCCCTCCTTCCGCCGTGGTATACTGTCGCTCGGGTGAGTTGTCCGCTTCGACCGGGGGGTCGAGTGCCGAGTCGGCGCGCGCTGCCGGGCGGGCTGCATCCAGGACCATCCCTGATGACGTGCCAACGCGCGGCCCCCGGGGCCGCGTTTTTGCGGGTAGGGTGACCTCGTGCCGACCAAGAGGGGTCGCAGCAAGTGGCAACGCCTGCCGCGCTTCCTGCGCTGGTTCTACCCGGGCCTGCGCGTGAAGCGGTGGGTGCTGCTATTGCTGCTGGGTCTGGTGGCGGTCGCTTTCGGTGCCGCCTTCGCCGTCGGGCTGGGGGCGATGGTCGAGGTCCTCGATGTGGTGAGCCAGGTGGTGGGGCCCGATCTGGCGACGCAAGTCTCGGTACTGATCGGGGTCGCGCTCATCGCGGGCGGGCTATGTGCGGTGGTGCTGTCGCTGGCGCAGATCGTGCACTCGATCGCGGAGCCCCTGCGCGTTCGCGAGAACCGGGCGCTGGTCGATGTGCTGCTGGCCGACCGGGAGCGGGCGCACGGCCCGTCCGTGGTGGCCATCGGCGGCGGCACGGGCTTGTCGAACCTCCTGCGCGGGCTGAAGCACTACATCAACGACATCACGGCCATCGCCGCCGTCTCGGACGAGGGCGGTAGCTCGGGGCGCTTGCGCCGCGAGATGGACACGCTGCCGCCGGGGGACGTGCGCCGCTGCCTGGTTGCCCTGGCCGACGACGAGACGGTCATGGCCCGCCTGCTGCAGTATCGCTTTGAGGATGTCCCCTCGGTCAATGGCCATTCGCTCGGGAACCTCTTCATCGCGGCGCTGGCGTCGATTACGGGGGACTTCGAGCGGGCGGTGAAGGAGACCAGCAAGGTCCTCGCCATTCGCGGGCGCGTCCTGCCGGCCACGCTGGACCATGTCGCGCTGTGCGCACGGCTGCAGGATGGCTCCGTTGTGCGCGGCGAGACCCAGGTCAGCGCTCAGGGTCGGGACATCCAGCAGGTCTTCCTCGACCCGGAGGCGCCGGAGGCCCTCCCCGAAGCGGTCGAGGCGATCCGCAACGCGGACATCGTCGTGATCGGACCGGGAAGCACCTACACGAGCATCGTGCCCAACGTCCTCGTGCCGGGAGTAGCCGAAGCCCTGCGCACCTGCAACGCAGTTCGAGTGTTCGTGTGCAACGTGATGACCCAGCCACGCGAGACGGACCTGCTCGTGCAGGCCTCCGACCAGGTTCGGGCGGTGATGGACCACGCGGGGGGCAAGATCTTCGACTACGTCCTGATCAACGACGCGGTTCCCAGTTCGGATGTGTTGAGCAGGTACGAGGCGGTGGGCGCGCGAATAGTGCGCGCCGATGCGGAGGAGGTCGGCCGCCTGGGTCTCATCCCGCTGTGCGGCGACTTCATCTCGGACGACATCTACGCCTGGCATGATCCGGATCGGCTGGCGCGGGCGGTCCTGCGCCTGGAGCCGGTCGCCGAGACCGTGGTCTAGTCGGCGATAGATCGTGAGCCGGCGCTCGCGCAACGCCTGCGACGAGCGCCGAAACTGTGTGCCGGCACCGACCGGCCGCGTTACCTGAGGAGGGATTACATTGGCAGTACGTTTGGGGATCAACGGTTTCGGACGCATCGGACGACAGGTCACGAAGGCGCTCTCGGCTCGCTATGGTGAGGACGTCGAACTCGTGGCCATCAACGACCTCACCGACAACGACAGCCTCGCACACCTGCTGAAGTACGACTCGATCTACGGCCGCTTCCCGGGCACGGTCGAAGTGAAGGGCGATGACCTCGTCATCAACGGGAAGACGGTGAAGAGCTTCGAGGTCCGCAACCCAGCGGAGTTGCCGTGGGCCGAACTGGGCGTGGAGGTCGTCATCGAGTCCACGGGCCACTTCACCAACGACAAGGCCATGGGGCACGTCGAAGCGGGCGCGAAGCGCGTCATCATCTCCGCGCCGTGCAAGTGCAAGGACGCGGAGGTCGCCAAGAAGCTGGTGACCGTCGTGCTCGGCGTGAACGAGGGCATGTACGATCCCGCGCAGCACGTGCTCATCTCGAACGCCTCGTGCACCACCAACTGCCTGGCGCCCATGGCGAAGGTGCTCAACGACAACTGGGGCATCGCGCAGGGCTTCATGACCACGATCCACAGCTACACGAACGATCAGCGAATCCTGGACTTCCCCCACGAGGACAAGCGCCGGATGCGCGCGGCGGCGATGAACATCATCCCGACCAAGACCGGCGCGGCGGCGGCGATCGGCGAGGTGATCCCGGCGCTCTCGGGCAAGCTCGACGGCGGCGCACTGCGCGTGCCGACGCCCACGGGCTCCGTCACCGACCTGAACGTCACGCTGAGCCAGCCCGCGACCAAGGACGAGATCAACGCCGCGTTCGCGAAGGCCGCGAGCGAAGGCCCGATGGCCCCGTACCTGGACTACACCGACGAGCCGATCGTCCTGGCCGACATCGTCGAGTGCCCGGCCTCCTGCACGATCGACTCGCTGGAGACCCGCGTGCTGGGCAACATGGCGAAGGTCCTCGGCTGGTACGACAACGAGTGGGGCTACAGCAACCGCACCGCCGACCTCGTCATGTTCCTGGCCCAGAAAGGTCTGTAAGTCTCGGGTCTCATGTCTCGCGTCTCGGGTCTCCTGTCTCGCGTCTCGGGTCTCCTGCTTCCCGCCGTGGCCGTCAACATGAGACCTGAGACAAGAGACCTGAGACGGTGCCGCGGAGGAGCGCCATGAACAAGAAGAGCGTACGTGACATCGACCTTGCGGGCAAGCGCGTGCTGCTGCGGGCGGACTTCAACGTCCCGCTGGAGGGCAGCACGATCACAGACGACACGCGCGTGCGGGCCACGCTGCCCACGCTGGAATACGTGCTCGCGCAAGGCGCATCGGTGGTGGCGTTCTCGCACCTCGGTCGCCCCAAAGGCAAGCCGAACCCGAAGTACAGCCTGGCGCCCGTGCGCGACCGATTGGCGGAACTGCTCGGGAAGCCGGTGCAGTTCGCGAGCCTGGGTGGGGAGGCGACGGACGCGGCGGCGACGCTCCAGCCGGGCGAAGTGCTGCTGCTCGAGAACACGCGCTTCGACGCGGGTGACGAAAAGAACGATGCCGCGATGTCCGAAGCGCTGGCGGCTCTGGGCGACTGCTTCGTCAACGACGCCTTCGGCAGCAGCCACCGAGCGCACGCCTCGACCGTCGGCGTCGCCGAGCGCGCGCGGCCGGCCGTGGCCGGGTTCCTGGTGGAGACGGAGTTGTCGGCCCTGCAACGACTACTCGATGCGCCGCGCGAGGGGTTCGTGGTCGTGCTGGGCGGAGCGAAGGTCGCGGACAAGATCGGCGTCATCGAGAACCTGCTGCCCAAGTGCGAGACGATGCTCATCGGCGGCGGAATGACCTACGCCTTCCTGAAGGCGCGCGGCAAGGAGATCGGCGACTCGATCTTCTCCGAGAGCAGCGGCGCGGCGGCGAAGGACATCCTCGCTCAGAGCCCGGAGCTGCTCGGACGACTGCGCTTCCCCGTCGATACCGTGATGGCCGAGCGGGTGACGAACCACAAGTACGTGAAGACCGTGCCGGTGGACTTCCTGCGGCCGGGTTGGGAGGGCCTCGACATCGGCCCGCAGACCGCCGCGGAGTTCGCCGGCATCGGCCGGTCGGCCAAGATGCTGTTTTGGAATGGGCCGATGGGCCTGTTCGAGGTCCCGCCCTTCGACAGAGGCACGCGCGTGGTGGCGGAGGCGGTCGCGGAGTCCGCAGGCTTCACGGTCATCGGCGGCGGCGACGCCGTCGCGGCAGTGACGCAGTTCGGGCTGGCGGACAAGATGGGCCACGTCTGCACGGGCGGCGGCGCGTCTCTTGAGTTCCTGGAAGGCAAGGAGCTGCCGGGCGTCGCGTGCCTTGATGAGGCGGGAGAGTAGGAGAGCAGGAGAACGGCAACGCACGGCCTGCGTGCCTTGGGAGGAGTACAGATGCGAGTTCCGATGATGGCCGGTAACTGGAAGATGAACTGCGACCTCGATGAGGCGGAGGCGCTGGCGAAGGGCGTCGTGGAGGGTGTGGGGTCTATCGAGGGCGTCGCGGTCGTGCTCGCGCCCCCGTTCACGGCGCTGGAGCGCGTGGCGAATGTCATCACGGGCAGCAACGTGAAGCTGTCTGCGCAGAACCTCTACTGGAAGGCGAGCGGCGCGTACACGGGCGAGGTCTCGCCCAAGATGCTCACCTCCTGCGGCTGCGCGTACGTGATCGTCGGCCACTCCGAGCGGCGCGGGCGCTTCGGCGTGCCGGAGCCCGACATGACCGATGACCTGATCCGCGTCTTCGGAGACACCGATGCGGCGGTGAACACCAAGGCCAAGGCGGCGCTCGGGACCGGCCTGACGCCGATCATCTGCGTGGGCGAGACACTGGCCGAGCGCGAGGCGGGCTTGACGGATGCCATCGTGCGCGACCAGGTCATCGCGGCGCTGGAGGGCATGGACGCCGCGCAGATCAACGGTGTCATCCTCGCGTATGAACCGGTCTGGGCGATCGGCACCGGGAAGACGTGTGAGTCGGTCGAGGCCAACCGCGTGATCGGTGTCGTGCGTGCGGCCATCGACTGGGTGGCGGGCGCTGGTGCCGCGGCGGACATCACGGTGCTCTACGGAGGCAGCGTCAAGCCCGACAACGTGCGTGAGTTGGTGGAGCAGCCGGAGATCGACGGCGGCCTCGTCGGCGGGGCTTCGCTGAAGGCCGGCAGCTTCAACGAGCTGGTAACGGTCACGAAGGAAGTGCGGGGTTCCTGAGCGCCCGGAGCCCGCACGGGGAGGGCGCTATGCGAGTACGCCTCAAGCACAGCCTGTTCGCTTCCATCCTCGGCCTCCTGTGCACGACGCTGGCTGCGTCCGCCCAGGAGGCCGAGCCGCGTTCGTACGACGTGGTGGTGGTTGGCGCGACGCCCGGCGGGATCGCCGCCGCCATCGCCGCTGCGCGCGCCGGGTGCACGGTCGGCATGTATGAGCCCTCGGCCCACATCGGCGGCATCATCGTCGGCGGGCTGACCGCGACGGACTACGGCGACCGGCGCACCATCGGCGGCCTCTCCCGCGAGTTCTTCCAGCGCGTCCTCGACTACTACCGCGGCAAGTACGGTTCGGGCTCCGCCGAGGTCCGCGCCTGCAACCAGGGCTACTGGTTCGAGCCCCACGTCGCCCAGCAGGTCTTCCGCGAGTTCATCGACTCCACTGGCCGCATCCAGGTGTTCACTCAGCATCCGCTGATCGAGGTCTCCGTGGAGGGGCGGCGAATTCGGCGGGTCCGATTCCGCGACGACGTGGCGGGGGTCGACTTCTGGGTCGCGGGCGACATGTTCGTCGATGCGCTGTACGAGGGCGACCTTCTGGCTCTGGCCGGGGAGCAGTACCGCGTGGGCCGTGAGGGCTCCTACGAGGCCAATGAGCCGCACGCCGGCGCGGGCCCGGGCGAGCCCGAGGCCGCAGGCACCGGCGACCTGCGCATCCAGGCCTACAACTACCGCCTCTGCCTGACCGATAACCCCGACAACCGCGTGCCCATCTCCCAGCCCGAGGGCTACCGGCGCGAGGACTACCTCACCGCCGAGGCCTTTGTGAAGGCCTCCGAGCAGAACACCTTCGCCCGGCACTGCGTGAGCATGGTGCCGATGCCCTTCGCGAAGACCGACACGAACAACGGCACCGCCTGGCAGTCCACCGACTGGCCGGGCGCCAACCACGACTACTACGCCTCGGTCTATGACGCTCGCAAGCAGATCGCACAAGCCCATCGGCGCTACATCCTCGGGCTGCTGTACTTCCTGCAGAACGATCCGGCCGTGCCCGAGCGCATCCGCACCGAGGCCTCGGCGTGGGGCCTGGCCAAGGACGAGTTCGTGGACAACGGCAACTGGCCGTACGCGCTCTACGTGCGCGAGTCGCGCCGCCTGGTGGGGCAGCACATCCTCACCGAGCAGGACGTGACCACGGACAACCAGAAGGCGGACTCGATCGGGCTGGGGAGCTACGCCATCGACTCACACTTCGTGCGCACACTCCCCCAGCCGGACGGGACGTGGCGGGGCGCGGGCTGGCTCTTCGTCCCGATCCGTCCCTACGAGATCCCCTACGGCGTCGTCGTGCCGCAGACGCTGCAGAACCTGCTCGTGCCGGTGTGCTGCTCGGCCACGCACGTCGGCTACTGCACGCTGAGGATGGAGCCGGTCTACATGATCCTCGGTCACGCGTGCGGCGAGGCGGCGGCGATGGCCCGCGAGAAACGCGTCGCGGTGCAGGACGTGGATGTCCCCGAGCTGCAGCGCAGGCTCACCGCGGCTGGCCAGCTCCTCCGCGTGAACCGGCGGCCCGTGGCGGACTTCCGCGTGATGGCGGAGCAACCACTGCAGGCGGGAACGGCGATCCGCTTCGAGGACGCCTCAACCGACGAGGACGGGGAGATCGTCGAACGACGCTGGGACCTCGATGGCGATGGGGCCATCGATTCCACGGAGCAGAACCCGACGTTCACGTACACCTTCAGCCGCGAGTACGAGATCACGCTGCGGGTCAGGGACGACTACGGCGACGCCGGCCTCCCGGCGAAGCGCGTGGTGACGGTGACCGGCGGCCCGCCGGGCGTGCCCGACCTGCTGATCGACGACGACGCGGCGGAGCGGACGGGCGAGTGGTTCCCCTCGACGTCCGGCACTCCCTTCGTCGGCGACGCCTATCGCCACGACGGCGACCGCCGCAAGGGCCAGTCATCGGCGCGTTACGCGTTCGAGGTGAGGACCGCGGGGACCTATGAGGTCGCGGTGGGCTACACGGCCAATCCCAACCGCGCCACCAACGTGCCGATCCGCATCCGGTACGCCGCAGGCGAGGTGACCGTCACGCTGAACCAGCGGACCGCCCCGGAGACGCCGCCCCTGCAGACCGTCGGCAAGTATGCGTTCGCGCCCGGCGCGCCGGCCGTCGTCGAGATCGGCAACGCAGGCACGGAGGGGTACGTCGTGATCGACGCGGTGCGGCTGAGGTACGTCGGGCCGTAGGGCACGGTGGCACGCGCGGCTCGCGCGTGAGGTGCTGTGGTGCCTTTGTTCGCCACCTCACTCACGCGCGAGCCGCGCGTGCCACCTTGCGGCGCGAGCCGCGCGTGCCACCTTGCGGCACGAGCCGCGCGTGCCACCTTGCGGCGCGAGCCGCGCGTGCCACTACGCGACAACTGCTACTCCTCGATCTTCGGGTACAGCAGCTTCTGGACCCCGGGGTCGTTGAAGTTGTCCATCGTCACGACCGTCACGCCCGTATCGACGCGCTTCTCGACGGTCTTCCCCTGGATCGCATCCACGACGAGCTTGACGCCGTCATAGCCCATCTTGAAGGGGTCCTGGACGACGAGCGCCTGGATGGTGCCTTCCTTGAGGGCGTTGATCTCGGCGTCGGCGGCGTCGAAGGCGACGAGCTTGATCTTGCCGGTCATCTTGCGCTGCTTGATGGCCTGCGCAGCGCCGATGGCCCCGGGCTCGTTGGCGGCGAAGATGCCCTTGAGTTCCGGGTTGCTGGTCATCATGTTCTCGGCGGCCTTCATCGCCTTCGCCGCATCGCCCTCGGACCAGAGCGGTTTGACGGCTTGCACCTTCGGGTTCGCCTTCACCGCCTCGTTGAACCCCTGCTCGCGCATGTCGGAGGTCGCGGCACCCTTGATGAAGGGGATGCAGCCGATCTGCCCTTCGCCGCCGATCAGCTCGATGAGCCTCTCGGTGCCCTGGCGCGCCCCCTTGACGTTGTCGGTGGCGACGAAGGAGAGCGCGTCATCGGTGGCGATCCCCGAGTCGATGGTGATGACGGGAATCCCGGCTTCCTGCGCCGCCTTCACCTTCGGGACGAGGGCCTTTGCATCACAGGCGGCCATCACAATCCCATCGACCTTGGCGGTGATGAAGTTCTCGATGATCCCGATCTGACGCGCGATGTCCGTCTCCTCCGCCGGGCCCTTCCAGTCGATCTCCGCGCCGACTTCCTTGCCCGCCGCATCCGCGCCCGCCTTCACCGTCTTCCAAAACGAGTAGGCCGTCCCCTTGGGCACGACGGCGATCTTGTAGGTCTTCGCCGGCGCCTCTTTGGTGGTCTCGGTCTTGACGGTCGGAGTAGTAGGCGGCGTCGTCTCGGTCGGCTTCGGACAGCCGATGAGCGCGACCATCGCCATGATGACGACAACGAGCGACACGTAACGCAGCATCTCACTCGCCTCCATGCGCACTAGCGCTGTCGTATGCGATCTACTAACACTGCCAACACGATCACGCCGCCGATGACGACATCCTGCAGGTGAGGGCTGACGCCCTTCAGGTCGCAGCCGCTGCGCAGGACCGCCATGATGAGCGCACCGAGGATCGTGCCGGAGATCGTCCCCACGCCGCCCATGAGGCTCGCGCCGCCGATGACCGCGGCGGCGATGCCGTCCAGCTCATAGCCCATGCCGCCGGTCGGCTGGCCGATCCCTACGCGCGCCGCCTGCACCACCCCCGCCAGACCCGCCAGCAGCCCGCAGATGATGAACACCACCGTGGTGTGTAGCTTCACATTCACCCCCGACAGCCGGGCGGCCTCCTTGTTCGACCCCATCGCGTAGCAGTAGCGGCCCAAGGCCGTGAACCGCAGGATGAAGACCGCGACGAGGGCCACGACGATCAGCGCGAGCACGGGCACGGGCACCCAGTCCGCGAGCACGCGCTCGGAGCCCAGCCGCGTGAAGGTCGGCGAGCCGGACAGGTCGATGTTCTGGGCATCGGTCCAGATCTTCGCGAGACCGCGACAGATGCCCATCATCCCCAGGGTCACGATGAAGGGTGGCAATTGCGCCTGCGTTACTAGCGTTCCGTTGATGAGGCCGCACAGCGCGCCAACGCCGAGGCCGGCCCCGATGGCGAGCGCCACGGGCACCGGCGGCTCACGCGTCAGCAGGAGCGCCGTCGTCACCCCCGACAGCGCGAGCACCGAGCCGACGGACAGGTCGATGCCCCCCGCCACGATCACAAAGGTCTCGCCAATGGCCAGCAGGGCGACGACCGCGATCTGCAGGGCCATGTAGATCAGGTTGTCCTTCGTGAAGAAGCCCTCGGTGGTCAGGCCGAAGTACAGGAACAGCGCCAGCAGGCCGGCACCCGGACCCGCCCGGGTGATGATGATCTGCACCACGCGCACGGTTCGCGCGAAGGCAGTGGCCTGGTCGATGGCATCAATGACGCTCATGGCTTCACTTCGGGTGCGGCCGGGATGTCGAGGCGCAGGCACGAGACGTCATCGAAGGTGACGCTGCCCTTCTCGCCCTGGTCATAGGTCACCAGGCAGACCACGGCGGTGGCGACGCCCTCCGGCACGGTGAAGAAGGTCTGCAGCCGCTGCCAGCCGTCGGTCTCGCCGACCGGAAGCGCGGCGGTGGCCTTCGGCGCCTCGAACCACCTGCCCTGCGCGTCCTGCCACTGCACTACGAGTTGGGTGAGCGCGCCCTCCGGCACGGTGCCCATGGCGTAGCACGAGCAAAGGAACTGCTCGCCGGGCTTCGCGGGGATGCTCTGCAGGAAGCACGCGGCCGTTGCGCCGCTGGCCTTCAGCGAAGCCTTACCGGTGTGCGCGCGCTCCGTCGTCCAGACCAGCTCGCCGGGCGTGCCGGGCCGGAGCCACTTGCCCCAGCCGCCGGGCATGTCCTCGCTCGCCCAGTCGATCCCCTCGGGCTTCGGCGCGTCGGGCTTCGCCTCCTCGACCCCGCCGTTCGTCAGCGCCTCGACACCCGCGTCCGGGTGGTCGTGCACGTAGGCCAGCGCGCGCGCCAGGCGACCGGCCGGCGTGTCGGCGGCCTTCGCGGTTAGTTGCGCGACGAAGTCGGCGACCGCGGGCCACTGGTTGTTCTCGTCGGCCCAGATGATCGCCTCGGAGAGGAAGCTCATCAGCCCCGAGGTCAGATCAACTCGCGCGCGCTCGGCGAACGGTATCGGCGACTTGTGCAGCGGGTTGGCCTGGATCACGTTCGCGTAGTAGGTCTCCAGCTCCGCGCCCGCCGCATTCACCTGCTGCGCAGCGGCGAGGCCCTTGTCCAGGTCGGCGCGGGTCTTCACCTTCAGGCCCGCCAGCGTCTTGTCGCCGAAGTAGAGGTCGGAGTATAGCTCGGTGTAGTGGAAGCCCTCGCCGTAGAGCTCCACGCGCTGCTTCACGAGGTCGCTCTTCGCCTGCTGCTCGGCTTCGGTGAGCAGGGCCCGCGCGCGCCGGCACACCTCGGGCGGGAACAGCTCCATCTGGCTGATGTCGAAGAAGCCCTTGAACCAACGTGCGTCGCCGCCCTGGCTCATCCACTGCTTCTCGCAGAGCTCGAAGTAGCGGCGCATCGGCCCCGCGCTCTCGGCGAACATGCCCGCGTACCAGTCGTCGAGCAGCTTCCCCGCGTCCTGCGCGGGATTCCAGAGCAGTTGGCTGGCGAGCCACGCCTTCGGGCCGTCGAGACTCCAGTTCTCGTAGATCTCCGCGTAGAACGCGCGCACACCCGTGCGGTAGGCGAACTTCAGGCTCTCGTCGCTGACCTTCGTGAAGACGCGGGGGATCACGTACCCGGAGCCGTAGTAGTAGTCGTAGATGCCGACGATCGGCTGCTCCGCGCACCAGCGGCGGATGAGTTCCTGGTCCTGCGCGCGGAAAGCCGGGTCGCGCCACTGCGCGCGGTCGTTCGTGAGGTAGGGGATTACATGGTCGTTGACGGGGAACGTGGGCACATCCTCACACCACGAGTACGCCAGGCAACCGATGTACTTGTCGGGATGGGTCTTCGCGAGTTCCTCCGCCACGTTGTTCATGAACCGGAAGACCTGGTTCGAGCGGTTCGGTCGGTCGCGGAACGTCGCGTGCTCAGGATCGGTGAGCGCCTCGCACTCCGCACACTGGCAGTACCCGTTGCTGTCGTTGATGCCCATCGAGAAGCTGACGAGCGAGGGGTCCTTGTCGAACGCCTTGGCCGCAACCTCCGCCGCGTACTTCGCGGTCTCGGGGTTCGAGAAGCAGGGCTGCCAGCTGTGGTCCTCCGGCCCGGTCGGCTTCCGGCGCTCGCCGTTCATGAGCGGGAAGAACTCGGGGTGCGTGTCGAACAGCTCCGGCTTGAACACATTCAGCAGGTTGTGGTGGAAGCTGAAGCGGCTGCGGATGTAGTTCCTGCGCGGCCAGTTCGGGTCCATGTCCGCCGGACGGCTCCAGAGGCGGGAGAGGAAGCCCGGCTGCTCAGTCATATTGAGCGTGTCGGGGACGCTGAGGCTGTCGGCGTGGGGGACATGCTCGCCGAGTTCGGTCGGGATGTACCACCGACACCCGCACTGGGTCTGCAGGAAGCGCGTGACCGCGAGCTGCGTCGCGTACGCATCGCCTCCGCACAAGAACAGCTTCCCCTCCGCGACCCGCATCACAATCCCATCGCGGTCGAGCTTCTCAGGCGGGATGCCCAGCGCCTTGGCCGCGGCGGTGTGGCCGACGTGGACCTGCGCTCCTGCGGGCGCTTGCGCCTCGGCAACGATGGCGAGGTCCGCGCCCGTCGCCTGCTTCAGGTAGCGGGCCAGCTCCTCGGCCGCCGCCTTCTCCTCGGCAGCGGGCGCGTCGGCGGTCACGATCACCGCAACCGGCTGCCCGCCGCGGACGAGGTCCAGCGCATGGCCTGTCGAGGGACAGAGAAGGGCCGCCAGCAGAATCGGTCCCACTCGCCTCACCCCCTGCGCCTTCCGTTGTAGGGGCGGAGCGTGCTCCGCCCCATCGTTAGGGTTCCCGCGGCGTGGGCGGAGCACGCTCCGCCCCTACAACGACCATGGGTCGGCCCCTACACCACGCCCGGCACGCCCGCGCTCAGGAACAACTGCCGCAACTCCTCGCGCTCCTCGGCGGTGCAGGGCTGGGTCGGCGGGATAGGCGGGCCGCCCGCGCGGCCAACGAGTTCGGCGGCGGCCTTCTTCGGCGCGGCCTCGCCGCCCGTGCGCTGGCTGCTCCGACCCCGGAACTCGTAGAACGGCCAGCTCAGCCGCTCCATGTACGCGGGCACGTCGCGGTACTCGCCGCGCTCCAGCATCGCCCACAGCTCCAGGTCGTACTGCGGCCAGAAGTCGCCCGTGTTCGAGACGAAGCCCTGCGCGCCCATGATGTGGGCCTGCGCGTGCATCCCCTGGTTGTCGATCATCATCAGCGTCCCTGCGCACTTGCGGTAGCCGCGCAGGTAATCGTGGATGGCGGGGGAGGACCACTTGGCGCCGACCACGTTGTCGATCCCGCTGAGCGTCACCAGCAGGTCGGAGGTCATGTTGAGCGAGGTCCACCACGTGTTATAGGCCAGGATGCCGATGTCGACGGTGGCGGCGACATCCTCGTAGAAGCGGATGATGTCGCCTTCGGTGTGGTTGTCGTAGAGGCACGGTGGCCCGAGCTGAATGCCGAGGGCGCCCGCGTCCTGGGCCTGCTTCGCCAGCTCGATGCAGATCGCAGTCCCGTTGTCCTGGACCGCGCCCAGAACCTGCGCCTTGCCGTCGGCGGCCGCCACCGCGGTCTCGATGCACTTGCGGCGCTGCTCGGGAGTGAGGAAGGGCAGCTCCCCTCCACCGCCCGCGATGAGCAGCACGCCCTTCTCGATGACGATGCCATCGGCGATAGCGCGCTGTACGTTGCTCTTCAGGCCGCCATAATCCACGGAGTAGTCGCTGTTGCACGGCGTAACGCACGGCACGACGACACCTTTGAGGACGAGTTCATCGGCGAGACTCAAGGCTGCAATGCCCCCTTCCGGGATTCGTAAGACCGTATCACGGGCGAGGCGCCCGTGCCGCCATGGGAGTGAGTTCGCCGTGGGTACGGGAGGACCTTGCCTGTGGTGCTTCAGGACGGACGCTACCTGGTCAGCGTGAGGTGAGCCACTGCGCGGGACTGCGCCCCGCCCGCGCCATAGGCGGTCACCTCGACGAGGTACACGCCGTTGGGCGCGGGAGGGCCGGCGTTGCTCCGGGCGTTCCACAGCAGCATAGTGTTCCCCGCCTCGCAGTCCCGATCGCGCGCGAGCGTGGAGACGGGTCGCCCGGCGAGGTTCAGGACGCGAGCCGTGACGCGGGCAGGGGCAGAGAGGGTGAGAACGACTTGGCACCCTGGGGTCAGCGGCACGGCCGTCAGGGAGGTGATGGCCGCCACCGAGGCTCCGGCGGTCACGGTCGGACCGGTCTGCTTGACGCGCGCCGGGCCGGTGGCGGCGCCGTCGTCATCCCGTGCGCGGAAGGCGTACTCCCAGTCGCCCGCGGGCAGCCTCCTGGTGAGCGTGTAGAGGCGTCCCCAGAACGGCGCGCCTGTGCCGGGCTGCATGTCCAGCGTCTGCCACCGCGCGCCGTTCCGCCACAAGAGCACCCGGACGTACTGCGGTTCATCGCCATTGACGTCACGATACCGCACGCGGAACCGAAACGGCGTGCTGTTAGCCTGTCCTTGGTTCGGCTGGACCCCGTCCGACCCGTAGCCCGGGCTGCCGGCCCACAGCAGCTCGGGAGGCTGACCGCCGGCGAGCGAGGCCAGGTAGACCTGGTTCGGACGCGGGGCGGACCCACCGGGTGGCGGTAGGTTCCAGGCCTGCGAGTGGAACGCTACCGCCTGGCCGTCTGCCGTGATCGAGGGTGCGTAGCAGTACCAGTTGGCGCCTTGACCGCCCGCATTCACGCTCATGCGCGTTGTCGCCCCTGCCTGCCGGTCCCGAATGAAGATGTCCGTGTACCCCCCGGTGTCTCCCGGCACAAGGTTCGACGCGTCGGAGTCGAACGCCACATACCGGCCATCGGCGCTGATGGAGGGACGCCATGACTGGCCGTTGGCCGAACCACCGGTGCGCGAGGGGCTTTCCCGGGTTGTCTGGCCGCCCGTCACATCGCGGACGAAAATGTCGATCATTCCGTTTGTATCACCGGGAACCAGGTTCGAGGCAGCCGACTCGAAGGCCACGAAACGGCCGTCAGCGCTGATCGACGGCCCCACCGACCAGTTGTTGGCCTCGTCCCCGGCGGTCGACACGCTCGCCCGGACAACGCGGGACCTCGCCCCTTTCCAGACGAAGATGTCCTTCGCTCCGTTGTTGTCGTTCGGTACGAGATCAGCAGCCAGGGACTCGAAGGCGACGAACCGCCCGTCGGCGCTGATCGAGGGGGACGTGCTGTGCCAACCTCCCGGAAGTCCGGTGCCCCGCCTGCGACTGATCAGCCTCATGCCGCCCGACACTCGGTCGTAAACGTAGATCTGCCCGAACCCGCCCTCGACGACCTCGGAGAGCAGATTGCTGGCGACCGACTGGAAGGCGACATACCGGCCGTCGGCGCTGATCGATGGCCAATCTGAATGCCAGTCCCCTGGAGCACCGCCGGGAGTTCGACTCACGAGCGTGGTCGTGCCGGCTTGGACGTCACGCAGGAACACGTCTCGCCAGCCGTTCGTGTCGTTGGGCACGAGGTTCGTCGCATCCGAGGAGAAGGCCACGAACCGTCCGTTCGCGCTAATGTCGTAGACAACGGGGATGTTGTTCGCCTTGACGCCAGCGGAGGACACGCCCACGAGCGTCGTGAGCCCGAGCAGCCCATCATGGAGATACAGGTCCCAGTCTCCGGACGTGTCATTGGGCGCGAGGTTCGTAGCGGCCGAGGCGAAGAGAACGAACCGACCGCTGCTGCTGACCACCGGGAAGATGGCGCCCTCGTTGTCGAGTTCGCCCGCGTCGTTGACACTGGCGATGCCGCAGACCTGGGCGGCCCATGGCCGTGCACATGTCCCCGCGGCCAGAAGAACCACGCTTGCGCCAATGAGCCTCGTCATCGAAGCACCTCCTCATAGGGTGAGCCGGCGCAGATCAGGGTATTCGGTATGACAATAGTCGATTCCTCCCTGGCGAAGAGGAAAGAGGGTGTGGCACGCGCGGCCCGCGCGTGTGCCCTGTCAGCCCTCCCTGGGCAGGATGTCGCGGTTCATCGCCCAGTCGGGATAGTACTGGCGCAGCTCGACCCCTGGCAAGGGCGAACCGAGCGGCTGCGGTGGGACGAGCATCGGGCCCTTGATGCTGATGAGGCTGGACAGCACCATGCGCAGGCCCAGCGAGCGCATGGTTCTGGCGGAGGGGATGTTCCATGGCGCGGTCGTGCCCAGAACGAGACGCCCTTGCTCCAGAATCCAGAGGCCCGCCGCCCCGAGGACCGCGCGCCCGAGGCCGCGCGTCTTCACGTCCGGCGCCACGTCAATGCCGACTTCCCACACCGCGCCCTCGTCCGGGCGGACCGTCGCCAGCGCGACCAGCCGGTCGCCCTCGTAGATGCCGAAGCCGACGACCCCTTCACCCGACGCGCAATGCCAGAAGACCCTCGCATCGACCGCGGCCATCTGCTCGGGGTTGAGACGCACCGTGCGCTCATCGCGCTCCGCGCTGAAGTTCGCCCCATCGGCCACGTAGAACCACGAGGGGCCCCAAATGCCGTAGCCCTCAGGGAGCGTCACGCGCGATAGCTCGTAGGCACCGAAGACCGAGAAGAGCTCCTCCGGAGTCATCCGATCCACAATTGGCCGGACGCGCTCCACCCAGTCCGCCTGCGTGACCACGAGGGCGCGTTCACCGACGCGCACCGCCCATAGCGGGTGAGCCCTTGGACCCTCGCGCGCGATGACCGGGACGCAGTCCGCGCGCGCGCACTCGAGCGCAACGCCCAAGCGCGCCTCCAACCACGGGCCGAAGGCCTCGAAGTCGCGGAGATCGGCCATGATGCGGGGTGCTTCGACGAGCGGCGGGGATTCCCTTGTCGGGGTCGGGGAGGAGGCGTAGGGACAGCGCACGGCGCGAGGCGGGCCGTGCCCATCAGACGGACACATCGTCCGGAGCGGGGGAGAGGGCAGCCTCGATCGCGCGCTTGTGGATCTTGCTCAGCGTCCTGGAGGCGCGGACACCGGCCAGGACGCTCCGTGTCGTGGCTTCGCTCAGCTCCCCCTGATGCGGCTGAGGTCGGCCAGCAGCTGCCCGGCAATCTCGCCGGGGTCAGCGAAGCGCTTCACCTCGGAGCAGTCCAGGAAGGAGTCGTGCCTCAGGAACGGGTAGTCGGCGGCCTTCAGGGGCACCTGGCCCGCCAACAGGTCGGGGTGTCTCTGGATGAACGGGTTGATGCGCGAGTTCACCAGGAAGAGGAGCGGCTCGGGGTCGGTGCAGACCACCACGGCGTACTTGGGCTTGGGTGGGGTGGTGAAGTCGCAGTCGAGGTAGAGGACCTGCCCCGGCACGAGCTGTCTACGGACATGCTCGCGTCGGTCCTCCGGCGCGAAGTGGTCGCCGAGCCTCCCCATGCTCGCTCATTCGCCCCTGAGGTGCGCCAGCAGCGGTGCCGGATTGGGGAAGGACCGGGCGACATCCTCGGCCGAGATGCGCTCGTTCTCGCCGGCGGCCTCGTACGCCCCGTCGTGGCTCGCGTCCCGCAAGGCCTCGAACGACAGGTTCCCGTAGTCGCGGATGGCCGCGTTCAGGCACTCCAGGTCCGACTCGCTCAGGTAGTCGAGATCGGCATCCTGCTTCGGGGCGATCAGGTTGCCGGCAACCTCGAACTGCTCGCGGCCCGCCTGCAGGGAGTCGCACAGGAAGCTCGGGGGCGTCGTCTTCACGATGTCATACGCGGTGCTCGGCACCGGCCCGAGCCGCATGGCGATGTACGTCTCGCCGTAGATGAACCGCCCGTACCGGCGCAGGTGCTCGCGGTCGGCGAAGTAGAGCACCTTCAGGGCATGGTACAGGTTCGGCACCCGCGCCGCGACGTACCGCAGCACCTGCACCGCCTTCTCCAGGTCCAACGTGCTCGCCGCGATTGTGCTCATCCCGATCTCCTTCCGCTCTCAGCCTCCGAGGAGCCGCTTCGTCGCCTCGCCCATCAGCTTGGCGATGAAGGTCACCACGCGGTCGCCGACCGCCGCGTGCAGGCTTCCCAGAACCAGCCCCACGGTCCTCACGGTGAAGGCGAACGTCAGCCAACGCCTGGCCCACGGGGTCGTCGCGAGGCTCTGCGCCTCGATGTAGTCCTGCTTCAGTTCCTCGCAGGCCGGCTCGTAGACCTCTCTGCGGACCTTGCGGGGAAGGATGAAGGGGAAGAGGTGCCAGACACGCGGGAGGCGAGGCTCGACAGCATCGGCCTCGGCGAGGCCTTGTGGCGCCAGTCGGCCTAGCCCAAGCGCACGCACCAGCAGCACCGCCAGGATCAGCAAGATCACCGCGACAAGAAGGAAGGCCGCGATGGCCAAGACAGCGGGGAAGGCCGCGCTTCCACGCCAACCGGGCGGGAGCGACGTGCGCAGCTCCCGGAGCGCCACACACACTGCCTCGCGCAAGGAGGTCTGCTCGTCGTGCTGCGGCGCTGTTGCTCCGTCGAGGTCGTCGTCGCCGGGACGCTTGAGGGGAGCCAGCTCACCCACTCAGCACACTCCTCCAGTCGCATCAGCCAGGGACAAGCGGGCCTGCGACTCGTAGAACGCTCGGGCCTCGGCGACCGCCCGGGCCCCGGCCGCCAGCAGCTTGTACCTCCGCTCGCGGATGCGGTGGCCGTCCACCTCGATGGGGACGTACCACCCCTTGACGAGCTTCTGTTCCTCCAGGCGCGCCATGAGTTGGTAGAAGGCCGGGGCGCTCTTCTTCACGCCGTGCTTCGCGAGTTCCGCCCGTAGGGCGCGGCCGCTCATCTCGGAGGCGCCGAGGGCGCTGAGCACCGCGAACTGGAGGTGGGTGATGTCCGGTAGTGGCATGGGTCCGTCTCCGCCTCATGCGACGTAATGTAATGCAGCCTTATATTACCTCACCTAAGGCGGGTTCGTCAAGACCGGAGGGAGGGAAATGCAGGGTCATTGCATAGTCCCGCCGGGTGCGGTCACGAGCGCCAAAGCGCGGTGTGGGTGGCCGCCGTGAGTGCGAAGGGCGGCGGCGATATTGGAGGCGCCGATGCAGCGTAGCAGGGCGATG